>CAYRCI010000005.1:0-55125 GCA_964422765.1 uncultured Alphaproteobacteria bacterium
ATACGCTTTTTGGTGTGGATTTTCTCCATATCTTAATGGATATTTTTGAATTATTTTTCCTTCAAACCAATTTGTTATAGCGACATCATAATTGGTTATATGTCGCAATGCATTGATGGCAAATTTTTTACTTATTTTTTCAATATTCTTATAATTTTTAATAAAATTCTTATAATCATCAGCGCTAACTATTGTTAGTGTTTTCTCATAGTTTTTAACAGCCGCTCTTATCAGGCTGTGCCCCCCAATATCAATCATTTCTAAAATCTCTTTTGAGTTGGTTGTATTTTTAAGGGTCTCTTCAAAAGGATAAAGATTAATAATTAAAAGATCAAAATTTTTAATATTGTATTTTATAAGCTCTTGTTGATGGACTTTGCTTTCAGTGCCTAAAAGGCCAGCAAATATTTTAGGATGAAGTGTTTTAACCCTCCCCCCTAAAATTTCTTTTTGTTTTGTATATCTGGCAATCTCTATATGTTTTATTTTCTTATCTTTTAAGTATTTAGAAGTTCCTCCTGTTGAGTAAATGTTAAATTTTTTATCAATTAAAAATTTAGCAATAATATCTAAATTAGTTTTATCAAAAACTGAAATAATTACATTTTTATGTTTAAACATTAGTTAAAATATTCATAAAGTTTATTTGTTGCTGATGTTAAATTTTCTTGTTTAAATAAAAAAGATCCTGCCACTAAATTATTTGCGCCAGCGTCAATACACAGTTTTCCAGTTTCATAATTTATTCCGCCATCAACCTGAATATTAATTTGAATATTTTGTGAATTTACAAAATTTCTAATCATTCTAATTTTTTCTAACTGGTCATTCATAAATGATTGCCCACCAAAACCTGGTTCAACTGTCATAACCAATATTTGATCTAAAGTTTTTAGATAGGGTTTTAGGACTTCCCAATTTGTATTTGGCTTAAGGGAAATGCCACATTTTACATTAGCGGATTTAATAGTTTTAATTATGTCATTAATATTTTCATCAATCTCAATATGAAATGTAATTAAATCTGCACCTGCATTGAGATACTCATTAATAAACTTTCCTACCCGATTAATCATTAAGTGCACATCAAAAACTTTTTTTGAAAAATCTCTTAAGTTAGAGATAAATTGAGGACCAAATGTTAAATTCGGTACAAAATCACCATCCATTACATCGAAATGTATGTATTCTGCCTTGGACTTATCTAAATCAGATATGATTTTTTCCATATTTGAAAATTTCCCGCCCAAAATAGAAGGTGATATAATAACAGACATTACTTTTTCTCTAACATTGATATAAAAAAAATATCGGAACCACCTAATTCTTCAAATTTTTTAGGATTAATAAAATAACCATTTTGATTTTTAATCATTTTATCAGACTTCAGCTCGACTACACTTAAGTTTTTATGTTTTTGTAGCAATTTATCAATCACTTGGATTGTCTCAATATCATGAAAAGAACAAACAATATAGAGCAAGAAACCACCATTATTGAGTATTTTGAGCGCCTTATCAGCTAACTGAATTTGTTTTTTTTGTTTAGCAAGGAGCGATTTAGAATTGATTTTATAAATGACATCGGGATTTCTTCGAAAAGTACCCAGCGAACTACAGGGCGCATCCAATAAAATGGAAGAATATTTATTACCCTCATTAAAGTTTAAAAAATCAATCTTAATTATTGGAATTTTAAGGTGAAGCCTTTTTAAATTTTCATGCATTTTATTAATCTGTTCTTGAGATTTATCCAAGGCAGTCATTTCAAATCCAAGAGAATTTAATAATATACTTTTCCCCCCTGGCGCTGCACACACATCTAAAATTTTCTTACTATGAAAGATTTGATGAGTGGATTTAATTATTTCAAAATTACCAATATCTTGAACAAAACAATCCAGTTCTAAGTTTTTATTAAGATGAAAGACTCGATCGTTATATATAGCGCCTTTTTTTGGAGTTAGGCAAATTTGATAATCCTGTGGAATTTGAAAAAATGACTTGGCTATATAATTTATTATATTTTTATCTAAAAAAGTTTTTTCAATTATTTTTATAAAATTTTCTGGTAGATGATAGTTTTGATACTCATTTTTAATTTTATCTTTGTTTCTTAAAATATTTCTTAAGACGCCATTAACAAGTTTATCTTTTTTGAATTTCTTAGATAATTCTACACTATCATGTACAATAGAGTGTTCAGGCTTACTTGAATAAAAGATTAATATTAAACTCAATTTTAAAATTGTTACTATATTTGAGGAGGTACTTTCGCTAATAAAGCTACTCAATATTTTTGAATTATTTTCAATTTGTCTGTAATACTCTTGGATAATTAAAAATAGAAAAGGCCTTTTAACAGAAGGGTATTCACCAACTGTGTTATCAATAGATTTTCCTAGATCAATCTTTTTGATTGAGCTAAATAAATTTTCTATATCGGTTTTGCTAGATGTTTTTTGATCCGTCAACTAATGACTCAACAACCCCTGGGTCGGCTAGTGTAGAGGTATCTCCTAATTGATCTGCTTCATTGGAAGCAATTTTTCTAAGAATTCTGCGCATTATTTTTCCTGATCTTGTTTTAGGAAGTCCAGGAGCAAATTGAATTTTATCTGGAGTTGCAATGGGTCCAATTTTTTTGCGTATCCATGCAGTTAGTTCTTTTTTTAAATCATCACTTACTTCCACACCTGTATTGGTTGTAACATAAGCGTAAATCCCTTGACCTTTAATATCATGAGGAAAGCCAACTACGGCTGCCTCCGAAACTAACTCATGTTCCACAAATGCACTCTCAATTTCCGCAGTGCCTAATAAATGACCTGAAACATTAATACAGTCGTCTACTCGACCTGTAATCCAATAGAAGCCATCTTTATCTCTTCTGCATCCGTCCCCTGTAAAATATTTTCCTTTAAACTGACTGAAGTAAGTTTCAACAAATCGTTGATGATTCCCATATACTGTTCTCATTTGCCCGGGCCAACTATCTAGCATACAAAGTTTTCCCTCGCACTCTCCCTCCATTATATTGCCGCTATCATCTACTATGGCAGCTTCAATACCAAAGTAGGGCTGTGTTGCACTTCCTGGTTTTAATTTTGTCACCCCAGGGATAGGAGAAATAAGATGGCCACCCGTTTCTGTTTGCCACCATGTATCAATGACTGGACATTTATCTTTACCAACCACAGACGCATACCAATTCCATGCTTCAGGATTGATGGGCTCGCCCACCGTTCCTAAAATTCTTAAAGAGGATAAATCACACTTCTTCACAAAATCATCACCTTCTTTCATTAAAGCTCTAATTGCGGTAGGCGCAGTATAAAAAATATTAACTTGATGTTTATCGCAAACTTGCCAAAAACGAGAGAAGTCTGGGTAGTTAGGAACACCCTCAAATAAAAGCGTTTTAGCTCCGTTGGCCAAGGGACCATAAATTGAATATGAGTGACCTGTGATCCAACCCGCATCAGCAGTACACCAATAAACATCACCCGGATGATAATCAAAAGAATATTTATGCGTAAAAGAGGCATAAACCAAGTAACCCCCTGTTGTATGAAGCACTCCCTTCGGTTTCCCCGTAGAGCCGGACGTATATAGAATAAATAATGGATCTTCCGCATTCATTGATTCACAATCGCATTGATCATCCACTTCATTTAAAAGCTCGTCATAATAAAAATCATTTTTGCGATGAAGATCATCTTGTGTTTTTGTATACCTCACAACTAGTGTTTTAATGGAGTCATCACAATTTTCTAAGGCAGTGTTAATATATTGCTTGAGGGGAATTTTTTTTGATCCTCTTAAACCCTCATCGGCAGTAATGACAAATTGCGATTGACAATCTTGAATACGCCCAGCAATGGACTCAGGCGCAAATCCTCCAAAGATAACGGAGTGCACAGCGCCAATTCTAGTACAGGCAAGCATGGCAAAAGCAACTTCAGGGATCATAGTCATATAAATTGTTACTCGGTCGCCTTTTTTAACTCCCAATTTTTTTAATACGTTTGCAAAACGACTAACTTCCGATTTTAGTTCTTGATAGGTATATGTTTTAGACTGGGACGGGTCATCTCCTTCCCAAATAATGGCAGTGTCATGGGGGGTTTTTTCTGCATGACGATCAACGCAGTTATAACAAACATTTAGTTCGCCATCTTCAAACCATTTAATGGAAACATCTCCCTCATAAGAGGTATTTTTAATTTTAGTAAAATCTTTAAACCAACTAATTTGCTCGCGCGCAACCTTTGCCCAAAATTTTTCTTTATCAACAAAAGACTCTTTATACATTTGATCAAACTGATCTTTTGTTAAAAGAGGATTGTTTAATGGAAATTCTTTCATTTTAATCACCCTAGCTTAAGCAATTTTTTCCATTCATTCAAGGACACAGGCATAACGCTTAATCGAGATTGTCGTACCAAGGGAAAGTTATTAAAAAAAGGATCAGATTTAATTTGAGACAAGTAAATGTTTTCTAGATCCCTTAAATATCTAACATCCACCATTCCAAATCTCCCTGTTTCATCAGAGGGATCAGGATAATACTCCTTGATAACCGTAACGATGCCTTTTATAGCTCGCTCTTCGCCTGAGTGATAAAAAAAACACTCATCGCCCTTTTTCATAAGCTTCATATTATTAGAAGCTTGGTAGTTCCTCACTCCATCCCAGTGAGTGGTTTTTTTATTTTTTTGTTGCTCCCAAGACCAAGTATGGGGTTCCGATTTCATTAACCAATAATTTTTAGATAAAGTTTTCATGAATTAAAATATTAGGGGTGGGGCGCACATTGTATTGTTTAAACTTTTTATTTCTAATACTAAGAATTTCAAGCGCATTCCAAGCGATCATTGCAGCATTATCCGTACATAGGGCAAGTGGAACCTGATGAAAAATTAAATTTTTATTGTTGATAAAGTTTTCAATGGAAGAGTTTAAAAATTTATTAGCCGCAACGCCGCCACAAATTGAAAAATCTTTTATTTTAATATTATTGTTATTTAAATGGTTTAATGCAGTTGAAATTTTTTTTAAAAAAATTCTTGCAATTGTAGATTGAAAAGATGCAGCAAAATCTTTTTTAAATTTTTCAGTTAATTTATTTTTATTAATCAAATCAATAGAAGCAGTTTTTAATCCAGAAAAAGAAAAATTTAAATTATCTTGTTTAGTCAAAGGCAGAGGCAGGTTGAATTTATAAATATCTCCTCTTGTGGCTAAATTTTCGATGATGGGCCCACCAGGGTAGCCTAACCCCATAGCTTTGGCAACTTTATCAAAACACTCTCCTGCAGAGTCATCAATAGTTTTACCGAGCGTAATAAACTTATCAGCGCGTTTGACGAGAACCAGGGCAGTATTTCCACCCGAGACCAATAAGCATAAATAAGGAAAATTTAAATTTGAAGTAAGCCTAGGAGAGAGTAAATGGGATTGGAGGTGATTAATGGGAAGCAAGGGTTTATCTGTACTCATCGCCAAGCCTTTTGCAAAAGAAGAACCTATAATAAGGCTTCCTATTAAGCCGGGCCCATGAGTGGCAGCAATTGCATCTATTTTTTGGAAATTTATCTTTCGTATTGTTTTGCCAAGGATAGTCATAATATCTAAATGTTGTCGCGCTGCCATTTCAGGAATAACCCCTCCATAGTCTTTATGAAACTTACGATGATTAATTGTTTTTAAAAATTCTATTTTTTTTGCACTGTTTACAACAGATATAGAGGTATCATCACAAGAACTTTCTATTGCTAAAACTTTCATTATTATAAAAAAATATAGATTCTTAATATATGGCGGAAAATCAAAAAAATCCTGATAAAAAAAATTTTTTTCAACGCAATTTTATCTTAATTTTTATTATCTTATTAATTGGTGCCGGCTTAGGTTACCTATACCAAAATAATTTATTAACTTTTCAAATCCCCGCCAAAAATTCTTCAATTTTTGACAACGCTCCTCCCCCAGATCCCGTAACTGAAGTGAATGTGGAAAATAATCAACTTCAAGAAAAAGTAGATCGTTTAGAAAAATTAATTATTGAACTTGCGCAAAGTGTAGAAAATATACCTCAACAAGAAATCATTATTCCCCCTCCAGATCCTACGTCTATTGAAATTTCGAATTCTGAGGCTTATGAATTAATTTTAAATATTAATCAAATAATTTTAAATATTGATCATCAACAAATTAGAAACAAGCATATTCAAAAATTACAAAGCCAGTACAAATTTTTTCAAGACAATAAATTAGAAGAGCTTCTAACTCTACCAGACTCTTCTTTTTTAATTCAGGATCTCAGTTCGAGCGAAAAAAATTATGTAGATAATGAGTTTTTAAGTAAGACAAGCCTTCAATGGTTAAAACAAATACTTGCAAATTTATTTGACGTTAGTGTTGCTAAAAATAATACAAATTCTTTATCTCTTTATATGAATTCAATTATTAATCGTAATTATGATGTAGCATTGATTGAATTTGATAACCTGACAACCAGTCAACAATCTTATTTTAAAAACTCCTATGAAATTGCTAAAAAGTTTCATGAAAACCAAATTTTTTTGGAGAACATGATTTAATGGTTCGGTTATTAATCATTTTAATAATTTTTGTATCGGGGTATGGAGGATTATTTTATTTATTTAATAATGCTGGCAATATCTCTTTGGTAGTAGGAATATGGCAACTCAGCATACCGATTGTGCAGTTTTTATTTATTTTCATCACATTTTTAATTTTAATTATTTTATTTTCCTATGCTTTAACCAAGCTATTTATTTATCCTAGAACTGCATACACGCGATATAAACTATCCAATGAACAAAAAGGACTGGTGCATTTGCGGGAGACATTACAAGCAATCACAGAAGGAAATACAGATTTAGCAGCCCAAAATCATAAAAAGTTTAAAAAATATTTGGGCAGAGATCCTCTTAATAAAATTTTACAAACTCAAATTAAACAGACCAAAGATCTCAAAATAGTTAACGTAGAGCGCGGTTTAGATTAATTTAAAAAAATAATAGCAGCACCTAAACAGGTAACTGTGGCTCCTATTAATGCTAGATGTCCCGCATAGTTTTTAGTTACAAACCACAAAATAGGAATGGTCATGATGGGCATTGTACTTGAAAGGGTAGAAATAATCCCGGGGTTCCCATTTTTGAGAGCGTAAATGACTATTGTCATACCCACTCCCATGCCCATAAATCCCAAAAAAAGTGCTTGAACGGTTTTTTTAGTATCTCTAATTTTTTCTAAAAGTTTATTATTAGAAATAAAAAATAAACTAATAGTCATTAAAACAGCTGCTAAAGTTATTCGAACATAAGAAAAAATTATCGGATCAGTATATGCTAAAACTGGTTTTGATAAAATAATGGCAATGGCTTGGCAAATTGCTAAACCCACTCCTGCAAATAATCCCGCATACTTATTTCCTTGAATATTTTCTAAATCATCATTTGGAATAGTTTTATTAAATTGAATTGCAATGATAATGCCGCCAAATACAAGCGCACAACCTGCTAGTTCAATAAAAGTAGGAAGTGTCTTTAAAAATATTTCCGCCATAATAATTGTGAAGGGAATTTGTAATGAAAATAAAAGAGCTTGCCGCCTAGGCCCTAGCCGCTTTAAACAAATATATAAGAATGTATCGCCAATAACGATGCCAATAAACGAAGATAAAAAAATAATTAAAAAAACATGAGACTCAAAATAGATGGGTTCCCAATATAAAATTACATACGGTAGAAATAATATAACAATGCCGTAAAGCCTCAGAACGTTATAGTTGTAGCTACCAAAATAGCGAACAATTCTTGTTGCAGATAAGGCAGTAACAGACCAAATAGCGGCAGCGCTGACTGCTAGAATATAGCCTAACACGAAAGGATATTATTATTTTAGATTAAAAAAGATATGCATAAAAAAAAGGGGCACGCGGCCCCTTTTTGAAGATTAATATATTTTAACTAATTATCGTCTTTGACCAAAGAACTGCATTAACATTACAAATAGATTGATAAAATCCAAATAAAGCGTTAACGCGCCCATGATGGCTGCTTTTTGAGCAAAGTTTGTACCTGCAACTTGATAGTAAGTTGATTTAATACGTTGTGTGTCGTAAGCGGTTAAACCGACAAAGACTAAGACGCCAATCGCAGATATCACAAAATGCATCGCACTACTTTGCATAAATATATTGACGATACTAGCGATGATGACTCCTATTAGACCCATGATTAAAAAGGATCCGAGTTTTGTTAAATCACGCTTAGTTGTATAACCGTAAATACTCATTCCTGCAAAAGTTCCGCAAGTAATAAAAAATACTCTTGCAATGCTCATGCCTGTGTAAACGACGAATATATATGATAAAGAAATTCCCATTACTGCTGAAAAAGCCCAAAAGGTCATTTGCGCAGCGGATAGTGACATTTTTTGTAATCTTGCACCTAAAAAGAAAATGAATCCAAGAGGGGCGAGCATCACAATCCATTGAAGGCCAGTCCCATATATAGCTCCCATTAAAGCAGGAGACTTAGAAAAACCCCATGCTACAAGTCCACTGATCGCCAAACCAGAGGTCATGTAGTTATAGACTTTCATCATATACTCTCTAAGTCCCTGATCGATTACGGTCGATTGGGATTGAGCATAGGCGTTTTGTTTAATTTCAACCATTTTTTCTCCTTATGATTATGTTATTAATATGGCTATTTTCTTGATCTATTTCAAGTAAAACCGTATGAATCTTTTATGAAATTTAAAACACTAGGAAAAACAGACTTGAAAGTCAGCCTTATTTGTCTTGGCACCATGACTTGGGGGCAGCAAAATATCCAAGAACAAGCGTTTGAACAAATGGATTACGCGATGGAGCAAAATATTAATTTTTTTGATACAGCAGAACTATATTCGGTTCCACCCAAGCAAGAGACATATTCCTCTACAGAAACGATGATTGGTAATTGGTTTGCAGCAAGAAAAAATCGAGAAAAAATTATTCTAGCAACTAAAGTTGCTGGTCCAGGCTTACCATGGATACGAGAAGGAGGGATGCAGTATTCTGAAGAGAGCATGACGCAAGCCCTTGAAGGGAGCCTTAAGAGACTTCAAACAGATTATATTGATCTTTACCAGTTGCATTGGCCTGAACGCACCACAAATTTTTTTAGTAAACTTGGATATAAACATAATGAGCAAGAAGCTGCATGGAATTCTTTTCAAAGCATTTTAGAAACATCACAGAAGTTTATACAACAAGGTAAAATTCGTTATTTAGGGTTATCCAACGAAACACCGTTTGGTCTTTCACAGTACCTCCATTTATCTGAGTCCCAAAACCTCCCGCGAGTTGTTTCCGTTCAAAATCCATACAGCTTAGTCAACCGAACCTATGAGGTAGGCTTAGCGGAGATGTCTATTCGCCAACAAACAGGGCTTTTAGCCTATTCTCCCTTGGCTTTTGGAATGTTATCAGGAAAATATTTAAATGGTCAAATGCCAGAGGGGTCTAGACTTAAATTATTTGGAGATCACTTTCCTCGTTACCAGGGAACAAGAACACAAAAAGCTGTAGAAGAGTATTACAAAGTTGCTCAAAAACACGAACTTTCACTAGCTCAAATGTCTTTGGCCTTTGTTAATGCACAGCCCTTTGTCACAAGTAATATTATAGGTGCTACAACCATGGAGCAGCTAAAAGAAAATATTGAATCGATCAATGTAGAGCTATCTGCAGATGTCATGGCAGAAATTAATTCAATCCATGAGAATAACCCCTCGCCAGCACCGTAATTATGACTTGGCAGGAAGATGAACAGGGTCATTTAAAAAAAAACTTTGCCTTTAAAAACTATAGGCAAAGTTTTGCTTTTACCTCTCAAATTGCACTTCTTGCAGAAAAAAAAAATCATCATCCGCAGATTATCTTAGACTATAGTCAGGTAACAGTCCGCTTGATTTCACACGATGTAGGCAAGGTTACCGAAAGAGATATAGATTTAGCAAATCAAATAGATAAAATTTATTCTAAATGATTTTTCTACTAGGTATTCCTGGACTCATACCTTTTTACCTTTGTTTTTATAATATTGACCTTTTGTTTATTGAATTTGATCAAGCAATGTTCATTCATTACTCCACCGTCATATTATCTTTTTTAGGAGCGGTTTATTGGGGGGTATATCTCCAATCCAAGAACGTAATAGCAATTTTGTTTAGTGTGTGCCCAGCTGTTTATGCTTTTTTTATTTTAGCATTCGATTTAAAGTTTGAAGAATCAATTAGTTTTTTTATTGCAGGTTATTTTATTGTACTTTGCTTTGATTTCTTTTTTTACTTTAAAGAAAAAATTATTCGAACAGATTATTTTATTTTAAGATTGTTATTAACAGCAGGGATTACCCCTGCTCATATAATGTATCTGATTAATTAGCGATAATATTTAAAAGCTTACCAAAGGCACCGGAGAATTTAATTCTGCCATGGGTATACGCAAGGCCAATACATCCTGTCAGTTCATGCCCCACAGGGGTATGATGATGATCTTCGCTTCTAATTTGCACAGAGCCTTGATTATAATTTCCGTACTCATCGCTATAAGAGCCATGCAGAACCAAGAAACTCTCTATGCCTTCATGGGTATGTTGGGGTATTTTTGCGCCAGGCATAACATGAATTAATTCAAGTTTTTCATTTTTATCTTTAGGAAGAATGGAGGCTATCTTTACATCTTTGAAAGATTTCCATTTAATTTTTTTATCCTTTAATTGAGCTTGCAAAGTTTTGGGCAAGCGACTTAAAAAGGGGTCAATTCTGTGTTCAGCCCTTTTAATATTTTTCATTGATGTGGAGTTAATTGTTTTCATCCATAGATCGTTGGACAAAGAGACAGGCTCTGATCTCTCTAAAAAATAACCACCAATTTCATTTTTGATTTGGTTCAAATCCTTATTTTCAGGGACTATTTCGGCTAGGCATTGTTGAAACAGTAAACTAGCAGGAGAAGTGGCAGGTGTAGTTAAAATATCAAAGGTCATTTTAAGTTAATTGATGCTAATACTTCTATCACTTTCTTTTAGATCAGCCATTGCGCCATTTTTATCCAATTTACCCCGAATTTTTTCCAGCGCTAGTCGTATTCTTGATTTTACTGTGCCTAAGGGAATGCCGGTGAGCTCTGAAATCTCACCGTGAGATTTTTCCTCAAAAAAATTCATTTTCAATAAATCTAGTTGATCTTTAGGAAGGCTATCAAGCTGTTGTGCAATAAGATCAAATTTTTGATCATGCTCGATATTCTCTTCAGTTTTGGGTTCGACAGCTGGCAGCACAGCTGTTTCAATGTCTTCTAAAATTGCTTTTCTCGATTTTCTTAAAATATCTATTTTTTTATTTCTGGCAATTGTATAAATCCATGTGCTAGGAGAGGCTACTTTAGGATCATAATAGTCAGCCTTGGTCCAAATAATAGTCATCGTTTCTTGAATTATTTCTTCTGCTATGCTTTCTTCTGCCCCAGATTTCATTAAAAAGGATTTTAGACGAGGACTAAAGTACTCAAAAATTTTTTTAAAACTTCCAATATCTTGGCTCTCTGCAATATTTAATATCGCCGCCACAAACGGGTTAGCCGTCTTTACCATAATCTCTCCAAAAATCATCTTCCCATTTATTATTTTAAAAATCAATCTTAATTGGTATATTCTCAGCTTATTTAAAATGAGAAATTTAATTATTTATTTAACAGTTAAAACTTTTTTAATAGTTAGCCTAGCGGCTGCGCATGAATTGTCATTTGATCATAGCCATGGTGAATGGTCATTCAAAAAAGTTAGTGCTAATACGTGTGCCATATTTCAAATCCCTGTAAAAGAAAATGGAAATTATACTTCTAGAGGGCCTGTAATATTTTATGTCTTTAATGAAGGAAACGCTCAGTATATTCGAATTGATACGGGATATCCTTATGATACAGAAAAATATGTAAAGGTGACTATTGATGATAGTAACTATCAATTTTTTGGAGAGGATGACTCTGCCTGGTCTATGAAAGACGACAAAGTAGTTATTGAGGCGATGAAAGCAGGTAAAAATATGTCAGTTGTTGGTTACTCACAAAGAGGAACTGAAACCACCGATACCTATTCGCTGATAGGTTTTACTAATGCCTATAATTCTATGACAAATGATTGTTAATCCATGAAATCAAAACCTAAAATAGTTTTAGCTTACTCTGGTGGACTAGATACCAGTGTAATTTTAAAGTGGTTACAAACGGAGTATAACGCAGATGTTATTGCTTATGCTGCAGATTTAGGACAGGGCGCAGAGTTAGAGGAAGCCAAAGCAAAAGCAAAAAAACTAGGTGCTAAAAAAATCTATATTGAAAATTTAAAAGAAGAATTTGTTAAAGATTATGTATTTCCTATGTTTCGATGTAACACAATTTATGAGGGGGAGTATTTACTAGGCACCTCTATTGCAAGACCCTTGATCGCAAAAAGACAAATTGAGATTGCAAAAAAAGAGAGAGCGGAGGCAGTATCACATGGGGCAACAGGCAAGGGGAACGATCAAGTCAGATTTGAATTTTCCTATTATGCGCTTGCTCCTAATATTAAAGTGATAGCCCCTTGGAGAGAATGGAATTTAAGTTCTCGAACTAAGCTTTTAGATTTTGCAGCAAAAAACAATATTCCGATTATGAAACATAATAAAACGGAATCCCCATACAGTGTTGACGCCAATGTTTTACATCGTTCAGCAGAGGGTAAAATTTTGGAAGATCCTTGGAACAGACCACCTGAAAATGTTTTTGGAATTTCTAAAAGCCCACAAGCAGCACCCAACAAAGAAACTATTATAACAATCCAGTTTAAAAACGGCGATCCTATTGCAATTAATGGCAGAAAATACTCTCCCTTTAATTTATTAGAACAGCTTAATAAGCTAGGAGCATCCAATGGAATTGGAAGGGTGGATATTGTTGAAAATAGATATGTTGGAATAAAATCTAGAGGTGTTTATGAAACCCCTGGTGGAACTATTCTTTTAAAAGCTCATCGAGCGATGGAAAGTATTACTTTAGATAGAGAAGAAGTTTTTACAAAAGACGAATTAATGCCGAAGTATGCTCGATTAATTTATAATGGCTATTGGTTTGCACCGGAAAGAGTCATGATGCAAAAAGCTATTGATGAAACTCAAAAAAGAGTGAACGGTCAGGTGAAGTTAGTGCTTTATAAAGGAAATGTGATTGTTATCGGCAGGCAATCCCCGAATAGTTTGTACGACGAAGATTTAGCTACCTTTGAATCATCTAACTATGATCAAAGAGATGCAGAGGGCTTTATCAAGCTCAATGCATTAAGACTAAAAAAAAATAAAATGAAATTCTAGTCTCTCATTGAAGAGACAACTCAAAATATTTTAGTGATTGATATACTTGTCTTTGTATTGATCTTGAGACTTTGAATCAACTGTACCACGAGGATCGTTTAGGCCAGCGTGGCGGTATGCGGAAGTAACCGTATTTCTTAAAAGGCAAGCAATTGTCATAGGGCCTACCCCTCCAGGAACAGGAGTAATTTTGGAAGCTTTTTGGGAAGCACTTTCAAACTCTACATCACCGACAATTTTACTTCCTTCAGTACCATCTTCTTTTTTAGTTGGAACGCGATTGATGCCGACATCAATTACAACTGAACCTTCCTTTAACCATTCACCGGTAACCATTTCGGGTCGACCGGCCGCAACGACAACAATATCTGCTTGGGAGCAAATAGATTCAACGTTTTGAGTTTTGGAGTGCACCACAGTGACAGTACATGACTCTTCTATTAAGAGTTGTGCCATAGGTTTGCCGACGATATTAGACCTACCAACCACAACTGCATTTTTACCGCGTAAATCTTTTAGATGGTCTTTCAATAGCAGCAACGAGCCTAGAGGGGTGCAAGGAATAAAAGCCTTTTTTAACATCTCCCCGCCTATGGAGAGCCTACCGGCATTGATTGCATGAAAACCGTCCACATCTTTTTCTACTGCAATAGCATCAATAACGCTTCTTTCGTCAATTTGTTTGGGCAAAGGGAGCTGAACTAGTATTCCATGGACATCGGGGTCTTCATTTAACATTTTGATAAGTTTCAAAAGGGTGGGCTGGTCAGTGTTATCATCTAATTTATAGTCTTTAGTTTTAATTTTACATTCAGCTGCCATTTTAGTTTTAGCTCCCACATAGACTTTGCTGGCAGGGTTTTCGCCGACTAACACAACAGCTAAACAGGGCTCCACCTGATGATTGGTTTGTAAATTTTCTGAGTCTTCTCTGACCTGTAATCTAATTTTTGCTGCAAAAGCTTTTCCATCAATAATTTCTGACATTTAGTACCCCCTTGGCCAGTATTCAATGAGCAAGTCTTTGAATAAGTAAATAATTAATATTAATAAAACAGGAGAAATGTCAATACCGCCGAAGTTTGGCAAATACCTTCTTATATAATTTAACGGAGGGTTGGTAAGTTTCCCTAAACTCTCAATTATTCTCCAAATGAATAAATTTTGCTTATTTAAAACGTTAAAATGAATGAGCCACGAAAGAATAACGTAAAAAAAAATTATTATCGTGTAAAAATCTAAAACCCGAACTAAAAAAAGCAATAGTGAATTCACTAATGTAAAATATTAAAAATTATTACTCGCGTCTATTAAATAAGAAATTTTTACATCGCTCGGATTGAGGATTGGTAAAAACTTTTTCAGGGGGGCCTTCCTCTTCAATTAAACCGTCATGTAAAAAAATAACTTTATTTGATACTCTTCTTGCAAATTCCATCTCATGCGTAACGACAAGCATCGTTTTACCCTCCTCGGCCAACAGTCTCATCACTGAAAGCACCTCATCCACCAATTCAGGATCAAGGGATGACGTGGGTTCATCAAATAAAAGTATTTCGGGAGAGATAGCTAGTGCTCTTGCAATCGCTGCCCTTTGTTGTTGACCCCCAGATAAATGAACAGGATAACTATCGGCTTTATCTTGTATCCCCACTTGTTTTAAAAGATCCATCGCAATTGATTTTGATTTTTCTTTATCCATACCTAAAACATGAATCGGAGCTTCGATAATATTTTCCAAAATTGTCATATGGGTCCAAAGATTAAAACTTTGAAAAACCATTCCTAGCTTTTTTCTAATGGAAACAATTTTACTTTGAAGATCTTTATTGGGGTTATGTAAATTTTCTGTTGAGCAGTCAATGCTTTCCCCACAAACATTAATCAAGCCATTATCAGGAGACTCTAAAAAATTGATACATCGTAGCATTGTACTTTTTCCGGAGCCTGAACTACCAATGATGCTAATAACATCCCCCTTATTGGCGAGAAAGTTAATTCCTTTTAATACTTTATTATCACCAAAGTTTTTTTCTAAATTATGGATTTCTAGAACGGTCATTAGCGGACTTAATATTTCATTTTTTTTAAATTATTGATATTGCAAAATCTTAACTAAATTTATTGAAATTACTTAAAATTATCAAACAGTCTGTCTATTTTAATCTTTAAACTCATAAAATTTATTTTGTGAAAAAATACTTTGTGTTAGTGTAAATTATGAATGATCAGGTAGAAGATTCTACTGCACAAGATAACGACGCAAAAACAATTTTGGTTGGAGCGGGCGTGAGACTTGAGGGAAGAATTGATGGAGCGGAGCACGCAGATATTGCTGGTACCCTGAGTGGTACTTTAAAATCATCCTCTGTTAACATTGAAGGTAATGGAAATTTTAATGGCGATATGTCTGGTAAAGAGATTACCATTTCTGGTTACGTCGAGGGCAATATTAGTTCAGAAAACTTTTTAACAGTGAATCAGTCAGCAACAATTAAGGGTAATATTGAGTATGCCTCTTTGCAAGTTAGTTATGGTGCAAAAATACAAGGCACATTACGTCATCGAGGGAGCGTACATTCCTACGCACCTGAACAAACAGAAATTAATAGCGAAGCAGAACAGGTAAGTGAGTAATGTCAATATTTGGATCCAACGAAAAAAAAACTGAAGAAAACACTACATATTTTTTTAATGTGGAAAAAGACCGGGTTAATCAGTCAACTTTAGCAAAAGATATAAAGATTCACGGATCGATTGAGGCAAAGGACTATATTGATTTTTCAGGAAGTATTACTGGTACTATAAAAGCAACAACAGTTAATTTAAAACCATCTTCTTATGTTAAAGGAACTGTCACGGGAGATACAGTGACCATTGAAGGGGAAGTGGATGGCGACATTCAAGCCAAAGATGTATATATAAAGTCTACTGCTAGAATTAAAGGAAATATCAGATACACTAATATTGATATTCAAAATGGCAGCATTATCAACGCTGATTTATTTTATTCCTCATAAACGATTAATATAAAAAGTTTGTCTATTTGACTTAATTTAGTTTATATTTTTACTCATTAATTATTTAATTTTATAGAGGAAACAAAAAGACTCATTAAAGGAGAAAAGTATGAAGAAAATAATACTATTGGCATTAGCAGCTAGCTTTATGTTAGGTTCTGCTTGGTCTAAAACTATCAGAATGGGCACTGAGGGCGCTTACCCTCCTTATAATTTCATTAATGATAGTGGGGAAGTCGATGGATTTGAGCGCGATGTAGGCGATCAATTATGTGCACGTGCAAATTTGGACTGTGTATGGGTTGTTAATGATTGGGACTCCATTATTCCTAATCTAGTATCAGGTAACTACGACACTATCATTGCAGGTATGTCGATCACAGATGAGCGTGACGAGGTTATCGATTTTACTCAAGATTATTATCCACCCTCTCCATCAGTCTATATGGCTTTAAGTGGATCAGATGTTGATATAAATGGCGGTGTAATCGCAGCACAAGCCTCAACTATTCAAGCAGGACATGTCGCTGAGAGTGGAGCAACTTTAGTAGAGTTTGCGACTGCGGAAGAAACAATTTCTGCTGTTCAAAACGGTGAAGCAGATGCTGTTTTAGCAGATGGTGATTATCTTTTACCAATTATTGCAGAGTCAAACGGAAAGTTTGCCGCTGTTGATGAAGTACCTATCGGTGGTGGTGTCGGTATGGGCATCAGAGAGTCTGACGGTGACTTAAGAGCGACTATGGACAAAGCAATCACTTCAATGAAGGAAGATGGTACTTTGAACGCGCTGATCAGAAAATGGTTTGGCAAAGACGCTCAAACTTATTAATTACATTTAAATATTTTTAATATGAAGACGGTTAACCCGTCTTCATATCTTTTTTTGTTATACAATCTTTCTTTTCTGGGAATTTAGTCCCTAAACATTAGGTCGTAGTTTGTTAGAAAAAATTCTAATAATTGGCAGTGGCATAGTGGGGGCTTGTTTTGCCTATCATGCTCGTCTTCAGGGTATTAAGAAAATTACTATAGTTGCAAATGCTTTATCAGGTGAAAAATCTCTAGCAACAAGTAATTCTTGGGGGTGGGTTAATGGATACGCTTCTAATGATAAATCTTATGCAGCATTTAGGTTAGCGAGTTTGCAATATTGGCCTGAATTTATAAAAAATATAAATAACGTATCCCCTACTTCTATGGGTGCTTTTTTTTGGGACCAAGAGGAAACTGAAATTGCCAAAACAATTGATCAACATAAGAATTGGGGACACGCTGTTGAATTGAAAAATGGTTTAGAAATCAAAAAAATATTATCCGCTTTTAAAATACTACCAACAAGAGCAGGGTTCGGAAAAAATGATTTAGCTATTGAGGGCATAAAGGCATCAACAGAAATTATTAAAGCGAGTGGGTGTGAGGTAATTAAGGAAGATGTATCAGAAATTATTTATGATAATCATCAAAGAGTTGGAGTAAAATTACTTACGGGTATAATTGATGCGGATGAGGTAATTATTGCTGCAGGCCTAGGGTCTCCTAAATTACTCTCAACCATAGGAGTGGATTTTGAGATGAAATCTAGTTTTGGTCTTTTAGCTTATACAAATCCCTTACCCTCCATATTACAATTCCCAGTTACAGGATTGGATTTTCATGTTCGCCAAGATGATGAGGGTCGTTTGATAATTGGAGGAAAGTTTGACGATGATGATATTAATGAAAACAATGTTCAAATCGTTGCTGAAAAACTAGTTCGAGACATGACATCGATGCTTAATTATAATGGGAATGTGAAATTAGACCACTATACTTTAGGGGAGCGACCTTTGCCTATTGATGGAAGGCCCAAAATTGGTCGACTTAAAAATCATTTGCAACAAGAAATCAAAGGAATTTATTTAGCCGTTATGCATTCAGGTATAACCAATGCTCCTTTGGCATCTAAATTGGGCTTAGAAGAAATCATTAGTGGTAAAAGACATGATATGCTGTCAGACTTTACCCCACAAAAAAAAACTAAGGAAAAGGTAATGAATGTTTGATGCTTGCGCTGATCCTAAATCCCTTGAGGGGTTCATATGGCTTGCTTGCTATGTAACTACCTCCAAACATATGGCCTTCTACGGGTCTTTTTTAATTGTGTTATTGCTAATTTCATTAGCCGCTCCTATAGCAATGCTATTTGGCTTTCTTGGAGCCATCGCATCAAGATCATCAAATTTGATTTTTAGGTTGATAGGTAAAGGTTACCTAGCTTTAATTAGAGGTGTTCCGGATATTGTTTTTTTTCTATTCATCCCCATTGCACTTGATCAAGCTTTTGAATATTTACGACATAAAATTCTTTGCCCAGAAGTAACAGAGGCCGTACGACAGGGCAACGATTTTGTAGTATGCACAGCAGCTAAACTTCCTTTAAGTTCATCCAGTGAGTGGGTGCATGACCTTTATAGTTTTTCACTCGCTTTATTAGCGTTTGGGTTTGTTTTTGGAGCGTTTGCAGGAAATGTTATTTCAGGAGCAATGGCAGCAGTGCCAAAAGATCAGTTAGATACAGGCGAGGCCTTTGGTTTTTCACGACATCAAATTTTTATAAGAATTTTAATTCCTCAAATGTGGATTTATGCACTACCAGGACTATCAAATTTATGGATGATTTTAATTAAAGCAACACCCCTTTTATTTCTTTTAGGTATTGAAGATATCGTATATTGGGCAAAAGAATTGGGGGGAATTAAAACGGGGGTTTTTGACTATCCTCATCCAGATTGGCGAGCATGGTATTTTGGCGTGTTAATGATTTTTTATTTGTCCCTAACCTATGTATCACAGTCAGTTTTAGATAGAATAACTAATCGATTATCGCACGGGCAGGCAACTATGGCTGGAAAGGCTCTTTAAAATGTCTTGCTTACAAACCCTTTCAGACTATGGATTAAGATCAATTGGTTTTGGAGAAAGGCTTTTACCTAAAACAGATATCACCATTTGTGAGCAATTTGTTTTAATTGGATCGGGGATGATTTGGAATATTTATTTTGGAGTACTTGCGTTATTATTCGGATTTTTCTTCGCCACCTCCTTAGCTTTAGGTAAAAATTCTAAATATTGGTTTTTATCGGCCCCGTCGCGAGGTTTTATTTTTATATTCAGGGGCTCTCCTTTGTTTATCCAATTTTTCTTTGCTTATGATTTATTTATACTGCTCCCAAAATTAGGAATAGATATTGATCTAGGGTTTATTGCGATTACTGTGGAAACACGATGGCTTACCAAAGCCTGGTTAGGGGCATTAGTTGTGCTATTTTTAAATACATCTGCTTATGCAGGTGAAATTTTTTATGGCGCTTTAAGAGCAGTTCCTAGCCAAGATATTGAATCTGCTGATGCTTTTGGTTTTACTGGCCTCAAGAAATTTAGAAGAATTATATGGCCAACTATGTTGCGATTAGCGTGGCCATCATACACGAACGAAGCTATTTTTATGTTTCATGCTACAACACTTGTTTTTTTTACTGGGTTCCCCGCCTGGCAGCAAAAAGGCGATGCGATTTACTATGCAAGCTATTTTGCTGAAAAAACATTTAACCCATTTGTCTCTTATCCTATTGTAGGTTTTTTCTTCATTTTATTAACGCTTATTGTAATTTTATGTTTTGGGTTGATAAATAAAAGACTGAACAGACACTTACCTTCGAATATTCGAAGTAAATTAAGTATCAAACTTAATTTGATCAGATAATTAAAAATATTTTTTTCGTATTAAAAAAAATAAAAGCAAAAGTAAAAGGAAAGGCGATGCCCATAATAAAAAATGGCTATCAGAGGGCTTGAATGAAATTTCCTCACCATAAATTGATATTAATTCATTATTAATTTCTTGAAGTGATAAACCATTATCAAATTTTTTTTTAATTTGTTCTTTTAAATTCACAGAAAATTCTGTATCCGACTCCAATATATTTTGGCCATCACACACTAAACAGCGAATGCTTTTATAAAAATCCGTAAGCTCAGAATTTTCAGCTAGCGCAGAGGAAATAAACAGTAAAGATATAATTATAAAAATTTTTTTATAAATACTTTTCAACATCTTCATAAAATAACGGACCTTGTATTTTGTTTATAATTTCATCATTTGAAATAAAATATGTTTCAGGTACGCCAATTAAACCCATTTTATAAGCTATCGTCCCATCATCTCGAATTACATATTCAAAGGGGTTCCCATTTTCAGTGATCCATGATAAAAAATTTTCTTCGTCGTCTCTAAAATTTATCCCTATAATTTTAATTCCTTGGTCTTTCATAGCCATCAATAAAGGGTGTTCTGCTAAACAGGGCTTACACCAAGATGCAAAAAAATTAACTATATAAAATTCGCCTAATTCCTTTTTATCAATTGTTTTAGTTTTAAAAAAAGTTTGCGTATTAAATATCTCATCAGCTATTTTTTTTTGGTAGCTTTTTTTTTCAGTGGGTGGATTCAAATAGTAAAAGATACAAATAACTAAAATTACAAATCCTAAGAGAGGAACCAGTATAGTTTTTTTCATATTTTTCTGATAATAGATCCAAATATTCCTAAAATAAGCATTAATGCACTCATCCATAAAAGATTTATGAAAGGTTTATAGACTAAATTTATGGATACAAGGTCGGACTCAATCTGTGAAATTGTTGCATAATATTGACTAAAAAAGTTATTCACGACACTCACTTCATTCGTAATTTGACCAGATGGTTGATAAATATTCTTGGAAGGACTTAGGGAATATGTCTTATTTTCTTCCACAATTTTCATATCTAGTAATATTTGAACATGGTTAAGTTTTTCAATATTTTGAATATTTTCTATATACGCATACCCACCGCTATTTAACGGCAGTTCATTGTTATTATCTTTTTTAAACAAAAGGTTTTCTTCTGTATCGAATTGCTCTGTACTAACAGCTGCAATTATAAAAATACCAATGCTGAGATGGGCCAGCCATTGAGCATAAAATCTGAAATCCTTTTTAAATTTAGCAAATAATACAACTACACTTTGTATAAATAAGGGAGCGGTAATAAAGACACTTATGGAGAAAAAAAGATTATAAAAAATAAAATAACTAATTAATGAAGCAACAAAACCTGTTAAGAAAATAATTAAAAGTTTAATCTGATTTTGTGAATGATGATTGTGCCATTTAATTTGTGGGGCAAAAGCCATTAAGATAATTATTGGCGCTAATAAAATATTAAATGTAAAATTATAATAGGGAGCGCCAACAGATACGGCTGTTTGAAATATCATTTCACTAAATAAAGGATATACAGTACCTATAAATACAGTTAAGGCTGCACAAATAAAAAAAATATTATTGATTAACAAAAAACTTTCTTTACTTATAAATTGAAATGTATCTTTATTAAATAAAGATATGCTTTTTAGATTCATTCGAATAGTGGTTATTAAAAGATAACCAATAATAATAATCAAAAATAGTCCTCGTAAGGGATCAGTTGCAAAACTGTGAACCGATACAATTAAATTGGACCTGACTAAAAATGTACCAAAGACAGCAGCTATAAAACCATAGAGTGCTAAATTTAAACTCCATAATTTTAATTGATTATTTTTTATCGAAACTTGCAGAGAATGAACCAAAGCTGTATTTAATAACCAAGGTATTAAGGAGACATTTTCAACGGGGTCCCAGAACCACCACCCTCCCCATCCAAGTTCCGAATAGGCCCAATAAGAACCTAAAACGATACCCACCGTCAAGAAAAACCATGATATTTTTGACCAAATTAGCATTTGCTGAAATAAAGGTTCGTCATGTTGTTTTGTAGTTAAAATGAATGATGAAATCACAAATGGTATGATTAGACCCAAATATCCTAAAAATAAGATTGGGGGATGTATAACAAAAAGTAAATTTTGTAAAATAGGATTTAAGCCAAGACCCTCTGTATTGCCATCCATATTTACCTCTATAAAGGGATTAGAGCTTATTAAAATATAAATAATAAAAATCTGCGAAATAAAAATTAATTGTTTATTCAACAAGTTTTTTTTATGAAAAAATGAAAAAGTTAATCCATAAAGATTGATTAAAAATACCCATAATAAAATCGAACCTTCATGACTGCCCCAAGCTGATGTAACTTTAAATATAAAGGGGTCATTAATATAAGAGTTTTGAAGAACATTTAATGTTTGAAAGTTTGAAGTAGCAAAAGCTATTAGAAGCAATAAAAAAGGTATCAAACTACAAATATAAATAACTCTGGCCGCTAAAATAGTCTGACTTTCGTTTAGCTTAGAACTACGAAGATAAAAAAAAAATGTAAATAGGATAGGTAGATACAAAAAAAGATTACCAAGAGAGTTGATCAATTATTTACCTCTCCACAGCCCATCTTTTTTTAATTTATCAATTGCGCTTTGAGGCATATAGTTTTCATCATGCTTTGCTAATACAATTTCTGCATTAAAAATATTATTAATCATTTTTCCTTCCACAATAATTCCTTTATCTTCCTCCACTAAATTGGGAAGAGTTTTATCAAATTCCACTAATATCGAGTTTTGATTTTGATCAACAACCTCAAAACTCCAAACAGAATTATTAAATTCTAAAGATCCTTTTTTTACAAAACCTCCTACTCGAAGATACTTATCGTTTAAATTTTTTGAAGTCAGTAAGTCAGTGGGCGTTACAAAATAAGCAATTTGATCCTTTAAAGAATAGCTAATAAGCAGGATGGCAAATACAAAACAAGTAAAAATGAGTGTTAGAAAAAAAAAACGTTTTTTAATCTGTCTGTTGAGTTTTATAATTTGCACTATTTTTATTAAAAACTTTTTTTTTCAAATGCATAATTATAATCGTTGTCACAGCACAAATAGCTGCAAAAATCCCATAACAAATTAATACAAATTGCAAACTAGTCATTGAATAGTTTTGATCTTTCAATCTTCCTATTTTCGATAATAATAAAAAAAATATTTGAAAACCAGTAAATGGTCAAAGATAGGACAGCCGCAAAACTTATAAACAAGGTGATTAGGTAGTCCGTGGTCAAACTTGGCCCGCCAATCTTAAATACACTACTTCCTTGGTGCAAAGTAGTCCACCAATCTACAGAAAATTTAACTATAGGTAGGTTCACCAATCCTATAACTGCAAGAATTGAAGCAGCAAAATCAGCTTTTTGAAAATGTTCAAATGAAAAAAGTAATAAAAGATGCCCAAAATATATAAAAGCTAAAATAAGCATTGAAGTAAGACGAGCATCCCATACCCAATAAGTCCCCCAGGTTAAATTTCCCCAAATAGACCCTGTTACAAGCACTATAATGCTCATCAACAACCCAATAGGAGAGATTGCTCTTGCAATTGTGAAAGAAGTGGGCGATTTAAAAACTAATCCAATAATACTACTAACTCCTATTGAAAAAAATAACATCAAAGAAAGCCAAGCAGCAGGGACGTGAATAAACATAATTTTAAAAGATATGCCCTGGTAGTAATCATTTTCTAATAAAACAATTAATACTCCTGCAATGGCAAATAATATGACTGTAAGAATAATAAAAAAAGTATTCAGAGAATTTAAAAATTTAGAGAAAATATTAGGCGTAATTGCAAACATTAAATTGATAATTTTTTTAAAGCAAAACTAGTTAATAAAGGAGAAAAAGCTAAATTCAATAAAAAATAAGCTACAAAAAAAAGATACATTTTATTTCCACTAAATTCGATAACATCTGTTAAAGCCATAGAAAAGATCAAAATAGGGATAAAAAGAGGAAGAGTTAATACGCTCGTTATTGATAGTCTATTGTTTTTAGAAATAGTTAAAGAGGAAGTAATGGAAGAAATAAATACAATACTAAGAAGGGATAAAGAAAGTAATAAATTTATCGGGATAAAGTAGCTAAGTTCAATGTTAAGAATGATTAATAGAAAAGGAGAAAAAATGATGAATAAAATAATTAAATTTAAATAAATAAATATATTTTTAATAAAGATGACTACTTCCAAAGAAAAAGGCGAGAGCATATACTGCTGTAATTTTGACTCTGAAAATTCAGATTGATAGACTTTCTCAACTTTAATCAGAGATATAAAGAACATCATTATCCAAAGAAATGACATTGGAATTTCAATTTCAAAGGAAACATGTCTAAGAGCAAGTGCAAAAATTGTGGATGAAATCACCAAAAGACAAAATAGTATAAAACTAAAAACACTTCCCTTAATCATTAAATGAAATTCATTTTTAATAAGTTTAAAAAAATTATTTATCATTACATTTCATAAAATTTTAATTCTTGAATGGAGGGATTTTGATGAGTTGCAATGATCACAATACCGTTATTTTGTTTTTTTTTAATAATCAAAGTTGTTATTTTATTAATAGAATCAACATCTAGCCCATTAAATGGGTCATCTAAAATCCAAACAGGTTTGTTAACTAACATTAACAATAAGAGTTGTAATTTCTTCTTTTGACCAAAGGATAACTGATAATATTTCTTTTTAAGATTCACTCCTTGAAATAAAAATTGAATACTTTGTTCTCGAATAGATTTTGAAAATTTAACATTATGAATGGCAAGCCAGTAATCAATATTTTGATCTAGTGTTAGCTGATCGAATGCAAAACTATTTTCTCCGATAAATAAAAATGTTTTAGAAGCAATGTAGTCATCTACCTCTTCGCCTTGATAAAATATTGCACCTTCCAGCGGCTCAATCATTTTAGTAATATTAGATAATAAGGTTGTTTTGCCATGCCCATTGGGGCCTCTTAAAATCATCACCTCTCCAGCACGAACCTGGAGGTTGACATTTTTTAAAATTAAATGATTGCCCCTAGCAAAAGATAGATTTTGAACTTCGATCATAAAAAAAGCGGGTCAGTATAACCCGCTTTTGAAGTTTTAAATATTTAAAACTGAGAATACTACTTCTTTTTTTTAGCAGCTTTTTTCTTAGGAGCTGCTTTCTTTGCTGCTTTTTTTGGAGCAGCTTTTTTCTTAGCAGCTTTTCTCTTAGCAGCTTTTTTCTTAGGAGCTGCTTTCTTTGCTGCTTTTTTTGGAGCAGCTTTTTTCTTAGCAGCTTTTCTCTTAGTGGTTTTTTTCTTAGCAGCTTTTTTCTTTGGTGCCGCTTTTTTCTTAGGAGCTGCTTTTCTCTTAGCAGCTTTTTTCTTAGGAGCTGCTTTCTTTGCAGCCTTTTTTTTCTTTACAGCCATTATAGCCTCCTTATTTTTTATACTTACTAGTAAGCATAAAACGAATATTTAAAAATATTCATTTACTTAAAAAAAGATTAAAAAAGTATTTAATTAAGTCAACATTTTATTTGTGATAACATTTTTCAAACTATGAAACAGATCGAAGTCATTCTTGGACCAACTAATACTGGAAAAACTTTTAATGCATTTGAACAGATGTTTTCCTTTAAAAATGGCGTTTTTGGTTTCCCTTTAAGACTTTTAGCGAGAGAAAATTATGATAAGGCATGTAAATTATATCCAGTTAATCAAATCGCACTTATCACGGGTGAAGAAAAAATAATTCCATCAGACGCAAAATATTTTTTTTGTACAGTCGAATCTATGCCGGAAGATTTATTTGATTTTGTTTGCGTAGATGAAATTCAACTAGCCGCCGATTATGAACGGGGACATATTTTTACTCAACGATTACTTTATGCAAGAGGAGAACACAAAACAATTTTTTTGGGATCCTTAACAATTGAGAATATCGTTAAAAGTTTAATTCCTGAAGCCGAGATCAAATTTAAAAATCGCTTTTCACAATTAAATTTTATTGGACATAAAAAAATTCATAACATTAAACCGCGCTCCGCAATTATCGCATTTAATTTAATAGGGCTATATGAAATTGCTGAACAAATTAGAAGTTTAAAGGGAGGGGTTGCATTGGTGGCAGGGGCCTTAAGCCCTAAAACAAGAAATGCTCAAGTAAAGTTATACGAGGATGGAGAGGTCGATTATATCGTTGCAACCGATGCAATTGGAATGGGTTTAAATTTAGATATTAATCAGGTTTATTTTTCAGGGTTAGAAAAATTTGATGGTAAATATTTACGCCCTTTAACAGATATGGAAATTGCTCAAATAGCAGGCAGGGCTGGCCGATATACTAAAACAGGGTATTTTGGTTCAACTTTAGGAGCGAAATTTTTGAACATGGAGGTGATTGAAAATATTCAAGCGAATAGGTTTGAGCCCATTAAAAAAATTTTTTGGCGAAACCATTTATTGTCTTTTAAATCTCCGTATGACTTGATCCGGTCACTAAGACAAACATCGGACAATCCATATCTTATTTTAAAAAAAGATGCGGCGGATCAAAAATTTTTAATGAGCTTTCTAAATGAAAATAAATCCAAGTTTGATTTTGATAAGCCTTTATCTTTAAAGCAGTTATGGGATGTGTGTAGAATACCTGACTACCAAAATATTTCAGATCAAAAACATATTTTGCTGTTAACAGATGTTTACCGCGAACTAGTACTTAATAACTGGAAATTAGGTAATAGTTTTTTAGAAAAAAATATCTCAAAATTGGAGGATTACTCCGGAAGTATTGATGATTTAGTCTATAACCTTAATGAAACCAGGACTTGGTTGTATATTACCAATCAAAAACAGTGGATGAATGAGATATCATGGGTTGCAAAAGTTCAAGATATTGAAAATAAACTCTCAGAGGAAATTCATCAAAGTTTAATGCAAAAATTTGTTGATAAAAGCAAAAGTGAAATGATACAAAACCTTCATATCAGCGAAAAAAATATTTCTTTAAACAATAACAGGTATGTTATGATAAAAGAAGAAATTATAGGAGAATTAAAAGGTTTTAAAATTTACTTTGATAAAAAATTTGAAGATATTTTATCTTCTAACTATCAAAAAATAATCAGAGATCAGATTTCTTCCCATATGCCTTTAAATTTAGAAAACCTTTTAGCTGCACCTAACGAAAGCTTAAAACTCTCACCTAAATTTGACGACAACAAAAAATTTCAAAATCTTTATATTCAATGGGGGGATGCTGATGTTGGAGTATTTAAAAAGGATACTGATATGCTTCGCCCTAAAATAGAAGTAATTCATGATGAGTCCTTGTTAACTGCCGATCAACAAAATTTAATAACTAAAAAATTACAAAATTGGTTTGAGGAGTCTTATATTCAAAAAATTGCCTTATCGGGAGCTTTAGAGAAAATTAATAATACAGCCGAAGAAAGAAGTTTTGTTTTTAAAATTATTGAAAATAACTATGGCTTCTATCAATCAAATATCCTAGATGAGTTTAAGCTTATTAATGAGGATGTGAGAAAATCTATACATGCTCTTAATTTTAGGCTGGGTAAAAATATAATCTTCAATAGTGAAATAATCAGACCAGAATTTATGAAATTAAAATTTTATCTTTGGAATATTTTTAATAATGAAAACTATTCTATCGATTCATACGTGCCTAAAGATGGGAATGCTACATTACTAATTAATTCAGACATTAACCCTGCGCTGGCTTCTTTTTTAGGCTTTAAGGTTGAAAACGCACTCCTTATTAGGCTAGATATTTATAATGAATTCGAAAAACAACTCTTTAAAAGAGAGAATAGAGGTCCTTTTTCTTTACCCATGGACTTATCAAATTTATTAGGCATCAAAAAAGAAAAACTAATAGAAATATTAAAAAACCGATCGCTACAAATACAAGAATTAGGTGAAAATGATTTAGTTGTCTCTAAAAAGCTAAATTTAAAGCTAATAGAAAAGAAAAAACCAACTAAGAAAATAAGCAATAACACTAAAAAACCACCTAAGTCAAAACCAAGACAATTATTTAATAATCCTTTTGATCAATTAAAAAATGTTAAATAGATTTTTTAAATCTTTTTCAGAAGAGACATCTTCTGATTTGGAAAATTCATTTGAATTAGATTTATATAATTTAGTATACGAAATTATTATTGCAGATCATGAAATAACAAAAGAAGAGATAGAGCTAGCCTCCAATCTTATATATTTTTATTTTAACCTCCCTCAAGAAAACAATCAGAAATATTTAGAGGAACTTGCGCAAAAGGAACATTTTAACACAGATCTTTCTCAATTTGCATTTCGGTTAAAACAGACCTTAAGCTACCAACAACGAATGGATGTTATTTTGATTTGTTGGCAAGTATTGATGGTAGACGGCAAAGAGGATTTGTTAGAGACGTCAACTGTAAGAACCATATCCTCGCTCTTAGGTCTGGAAGATAAAGATTTTATATTAATAAGAAATAGAGTAAAAAACTCCCTATGACTTATTTGGTTAATGATAAATGTATTAAATGTAAGTATATGGATTGCGTAGAAGTATGCCCTGTCGACTGTTTTTATGAGGGCGAAAATATGCTGGTGATCAATCCAGAAGAGTGTATAGATTGTGGTGTTTGTGAGCCTGAGTGCCCCATTGAAGCAATCATACCGGATAGCGTTGATCAAGAAAATAAATGGCTAGAAGTGAACGAAAAGTATTCTCAGTTATGGCCGAATATTAAAACTAAAAAAGATTCCCCAGTTGATGCTAAAGAGTGGGAAGGTGTTGAAAATAAATTTGAAAAATATTTTAGCGAAAAAGGAGCAGAATAATGCCAGTGAAAAAAAAATCTGTCAAAAAAACAGTAAAAAATTCTTCTAGAAAAGTTGTTAAGGTCAAAGCCACAAAGAAATCAGTTGTTAAAAAAAAAGTTGCTATCAAAAAAACAGTTAAGAAAGTTGTCAAAAAAACTGTTAAAAAAGTAGTAAAAAAAATTGCAAAAAAAATAGTTATACCTAAAGCACCTAAGATTAAAAAGATTGTCGCTCCGCAAGAGTTTAAAAGTGGCGAAAATATCGTGTACCCGACTCACGGCGTAGGACGCATATTAACAGTTGAAAAATTTCAATACGATTTAGTGGAAGAGCAGCTTTATGTTATTCAATTTTTTCAAGATAAGTTAACTATTCGTGTTCCTTTTGCAAAAGCCAAACTTATTGGTCTTAGAAATATTACATCTAAGCCGGCGATTACAAGAACTTTAGCTATCTTAAAACAGAAGCCGAAACTTAAAAAGGCAATGTGGAGTCGAAGAGCACAAGAATATGATCAAAAAATAAATTCCGGAGATATTAAATTATTATCGGAGGTTGTTCGTGACTTATTTAGAAAAGATGATCAAACTGAACAGTCCTATAGTGAAAGACAAATGTTTCAAGTTGCCTTTGAGCGATATACAAGAGAATTTGCGATTTCTTCCGATTTAAAGTTTGAAGAGGCGTCTGCTAAAATCCTTGAAATCTTAAATAAAAGATAAGAAAGTTTTATAAGTCGTTTGATTTATCAGTGGGGATATCGATAGAGATATCTTCATCTAGATTATCTTCTTCATCCTCAGGTAAGCTGCTATCATCAGTTTCGTCAATTAGATCTTTTAAATCATCATTTTCAGTGACTGTTTTAGGAGCAGAAGCAACAGCGACGCCAGCTTTACGGCCTCGTTTTGGCTTTGGAATGTTAACCGCTTCAATGGTTTTACCACATTCAGGGCACTCAAGTTGATCTTGATAAAAATCATAATATTTAACACTACAAAAAGGACAGGTTCTTTTATGACCTAAATCTAATCTTTCTTCTGACATTGTGGGCAGATTTATACATTATTATTGTAATTTATACAAATTTTTATTATGTTATCGCTTCATTATGGCAGTACCAAAAAGGAAAACCTCTCCTTCTAAAAGGAACATGAGACGCTCTCATCATAGAGCGGGAACACAATCATTTGCAGAAGATAAAAAGTCAGGTGAATTAAGAAGACCGCACCATATCGATTTAAGTACTGGTATGTATCGAGGTAAACAAATCTTAGTAAAGAAGGTTAAAAAAGAAGAAGTAGCTGAAACATCTACCCCAGTAAATGCGGACGAAGCATCGAAGACTATCGAAGCACCTACCTCAAAGTAGCTTAATCTTTTATCACCCTAAATATTGAATTTTCACTAAAGCTCTGTTGATAGAGTTTTTTTTTAAGATCAGACTCTTCTAAGTTGGTTAATTTTTTTTTAACAATATATTGTTTCAGAATTTCAATTTCTAATTCAGGATTTTCAACAAACTTTTGATCAATAAATTCATCGACAACTTTTTGATCAAAACCCTTTTGAAATAATTTATTTTTTATTTTGCGAATAGAAAATAAGGATCGCTGATAATAGTGAAATATACTTTCAATAAAGTGTTCTTCGTTAATAATTCTGAGCCCATCTAACCTTTCAATAATTTTATCAATTATTTCTTCTTTATTAGCACCTTCAGTAAAAACGGCTCGGGTATAAGTTTTTTTATCTTTAATTTTTTTTTGAAGATGTTCTTTGATTTTTTTTCGAGTAGCCGGGTACTTTCCTAAATATTTAACTGCCTCATTAAATAAATAATCATTTGCATCTTTTTTCATTAATTCTTTTATATAATGATGCTAAAAATATAGGTAATAGAAAATGAAGTAGATATTTATTGGTTACTCTCTAATGCGCTTGTAGCTCAGTAGGATAGAGCACCAGATTCCTAATCTGGGGGTCGCAGGTTCAAATCCTGCCAAGCGCGCCAAAAGATTAATTTTTTTCGTGTAAAAAGTCTAAAAGTCTATCGAGATACTTCTCGTCTACATTGTAAGCCTTTTTATAGTGTTCAATGCAATAAGGTTTTGTTGGAATATTTTGACCTTCACAATAATGAAAACCCTCTTCTAAAGGATCACCAATAGGCCACTGACATGATCTAAAACTACCAGTCCCTACAATGCTTTTTTTGAAGTTAAACTTCTCTCTTCTTTTAACCGTCTCTCTTTTAGGAGCTATAATTGAACTAGGTTGTACATTGGTCTCTCTATAGAGAGTGGCAGAGGATAAGTGTTGACTATGAATGGTTTTTTTTCTTGAATTTTGTCGACGCTCGAGGCCTAAACGAAAAGCTTTCCCAATAACTGCATTTTTTGTAAATCCTAGCTGTTCACCAATACGGCTTGTAGCTACGCCCTCATTCCATAGTTTTTTAAGATCTTCAATTTTTTGATTGTTCCAAGACATAATTATTAACCTACTCTATATAGTTCTCCTTATAACCAATCTTATACTACATATAGTAGTGGCAATCTACTATAAAATCATTAGAAATGTCCACAATGAAATCACTAAAAAACATAAATTTTGAACAAATTAAGCAAGTTGGAGTACGAGTAGACTTCAATGTTCCTATCGATGAACATTTTCATATCACCGATAACACCCGATTATTAAGGGCTAAAGAAACTTTAAATTTTTTAAAAACACAAAATGCTAAAATTTTAATTTTATCTCATTTTGGCAGGCCCAAGGACACTTATGAGGAAAAGTTTTCATTTAATAATTTGATTAAGCAATTCTCAGATATATTAGAAATACCACTTCAGCTACTTAGCTATGAAGAATTTCTAAAAAATGGTTTAAAAACATTTGATGAAACAAATGAACGATTTATTCTTTTAGATAACATTAGATTTTTTGAAGGTGAAAAGAAAAACGATTTATCCTTCAGCCAACTTATTACCAATCATTTAGATCTGTACGTGAATGAAGCGTTTTCAGCTTCTCACAGAAATCATGCCTCTGTATCCCAAATGGCTAAAAATTTACTTTCTACTCCAGGAATAAATTTTGAAAGAGAAATTATTGCTATCAATGACATTAAAAACTCCTCCAAGAAAAAGTTAGCAATTATAGGCGGCTCTAAAGTTTCAACTAAAATTAATACTTTGCTCTCATTAACACAATCTTGTGTCGCCATATTTATTGGGGGGGCAATGGCCAATAATTTTCTTAAATATAATTTAATTGAAGTGGGCGCCTCTTTGATAGAAGAAGGTTCAGAATTAATGATCAAAGATATATACGACTCTGCAAAAAAAAATAATTGTCAAATACATTTGCCAATAGATGTTTGTTTAGATGATGAAACCATCATTGATGTTGACTCACTTGCTAAAACCAACAAAGGGGATTTTAAAATATTAGATTTAGCTGACTCTTCTAATGAATTACTATCCCATTTAATTGATTCTAGTGAAATTGTCTTGTGGAATGGCCCAATGGGAATGATTGAAGATCCGCGATTTGCCAAAGGTTCTACAAGACTAGCCCATCATCTTGCAAACTGTAAGTCGGAAGTGGTTGTAGGCGGGGGCGATACTCTTTTAGCGATCAATATTTCTGGTGAGAAATTTGAAAACTATCATTTTGTTTCTACAGCCGGCGGTGCCTTTCTGGAAGCATTAGAAAATAAAGAACTACCAGGTGTTCTTGCTCTTACTTCAAATTAATAAAGTGTTTTTTTAATAAGGGGATTTGTAAGATTGTGAAAACAATCGTAATTCCCATAATGCCAAATACTTTAAAGTTAACCCATGTATCAGTAGATTGAGTTCTCCAAACTATTTCATTTAAAATTGCCAAAAAAATAAAAAAAGTAGCCCACATTTTATTCATTAAGGACCAACCTTGTTCTGAGAGTTGCATAGAAGAATTTAAAAGATATTTCAAGACAGGTTTTTTGATTAAAGAACTACCAATTAAAATTACTGCAAATAAGGCATTGATGATGGTTGGCTTCATTTTAAAAAACATTTCATTTTTCAAAAATAAACTTAAACCACCAAAAATTATTAAAATAATTGTACTCACCAGCATCATAGTTGAAACTTTTCGTTCTTTAATGTACAAGGCAATTAAGGAAATAATTGTTGCCACAATTACTGCTGCAATACTAAGATAGAGATCTTTATCTGATTTATAATATACTGCAAAAAAAACGATCAGCGGTAGGAATTCAAAGAGTTGTTTCATGACTTAAATGAGTCTATCCAAATAATCTTCAAATTGAAACTCTCTTAATTGATTCATATCCTCTCCGTAACCTTCAAAGACTATAGGAATATCAAAATTTTGTAAGATTGATAATAGGGCCCCGTATTTTGCATTGGAGTCTACTTTATTAAGTACAATTCCATTTAAGGGAATATAGTTTTTAAAGCCCTCGATAATATGTGTGGAGGCTAATCCTGTATTTGCATCAATTGTTAAAAAATTAGTAACAGATGAAAACAAATCTGATTTTTTTTGAATTATATTCATAATTTTTTGCAATTCGCCCATTAAATTTTTATTATTATGTTGCCTACCTGAGGTGTCTATAATTAGTACTTCTTTATTTTTGAATTCTTCAATGCCTTTAAAAACAACAGCCGAGGGGTCTTCTTTGTCATTGCCCTTAAATATAGGCACATTGAATTTATTCGCAAAATGTTCTAATTGCTCCATTGCTGCAGCACGAAATGTATCTGCCGCAATAATGGCAGGTTGGAGGTTTTTTTGTTGAAAATAGTGAATAAATTTACCAATAAAGGTAGTTTTACCAGATCCGTTGTTGCCAGCAATCATATACAGACTTCTTGGTGTGGGTCGGAAGTTACCAAAATTTTTATCTTTAAATTGATTTAACAATTCGTTTTTGATGATTTTTTTTAAATCTTCTTCTTTAGAATTGTGTTCTTTGATTTGAGAGATAATAATATCTGCAAATTTTGGCTCTACTCCATTTTCAAATAATATATCTTCAACTTCATTAATATTTAATTTTTTTTGAAAAATTTTTTTTAGAAAAAACATTAGGCGGTTATTATCTCGCCAATGGGCATGCCGATCATAGGAATTTGTTTTTTAATATAATTTTGATCATATCCCATAACAAAACCATTGTGCAGCTGTTCTATTAGAATCTTTCTGGGTGATTTTAAATTAGAAATAGCTTTCTTTAGAAGTACCTCTCCTAACTCACGGAGTTTTTTGGATCTAGTTTTAATAATAGATTTATTGACTTGGGGCATTCTAGACGCAGGTGTGTCTTTTTTAGGCGAAAAAGGAAATACATGTAAATGAGAAATAAGATTATTAGTTAATAGATTAAAAGTATTATTAAACATGACATCTGTTTCTGTCGGGAATCCTGCAATAATATCTGCGCCAAAAGTTACTTCAGGTCTAATCGAGCGACAGTGATCTATAAATTTATAAATATCATTAGAATTATGGCGGCGTTTCATTCTTTTTAAAATCATATCATCACCTGATTGAATACTTAGATGGAGATGAGGCATGACGCGTGGATCTTGAAACACTTCATCAAAATGTTCGTCAATTTCTACACAGTCTATAGATGATAATCTAATTCTTGGAATTGATGTTTGAGCTAGTAAATCTTGAATTAAACTACTCATGCAATAATGGTTTTGAAAGTCTGAACCATAGTCTGATATATCTACTCCGGTTAATACAATTTCCTTTACTCCATGATCGATCATTCTTTTAACTTCATTGATTAAACTAGATGGTTCAAAGCTTCGATTATTGCCCCTTCCAAAAGGGATAATACAAAAAGTACAACGGTGATTGCATCCTTGCTGGATTACTAGGCTTTCTCGAACCTTTAAACTATCTTGTTGGAGCACAGGTCTTAAATCCATTGGCTTATCAAAGATATTTGTTTCAAAATCAATGCTATTTGAGCTAGGGACCCACGTTTCAGGTTTTAATTTGTTTATGTTATCAACAACACCATTCACTTCATTTAATGAAGCATATACATCGGGTGAGATTTGTACTGCACAACCCGTTACGATAATTTCTTTTTCTGGATGTTGCTTGTGTAATTTTCGAATTGTTTGTTTGACTTGTCTTTCTGTTTCATTCGTTACAGCGCATGAGTTAATAATAATTTTTGAGTCATCGTGAATTAAATACTCTTCAATTTTTTTTCCTTCGACATTATTTAAACGACATCCAAAATTTATAACTGTAGCCATTATATTTTTATATGAGATTGATAAACTATTTCGGCAGGCCCTTGAAGATAAACCATGTTATCTTGGATTTGAGTTTGTAACTTAGATTTTTCTGTTTCGATAGTAATTTTGGACTCAACAAACTTATTAAAATATAAAACAAAAGCTGTAGAGCAGGTTCCTGAACCGCATGCAAGTGTGTGACCCCCTCCACGCTCCCAAAATAATACTTTAATTTTTTTAGAATTTATTTTTTCAGCAAAGGTTATATTAGCTTGTTCAGGAAAAAATTTGTGACTAACTAATAGAGGTCCTAATAAATCTAATTGAATTGCTTTTAAATTTTTGACAAGAATAATACAGTGCGGATTACCAATGTTTGCAGACATGATTTTAATTAGGCCAGGAATTTTAATATCTTTAAACTTTATGTTTTGTGTATCTATTTTTTTGGCTAAAGGAATATTTTCCCAGTCTAAGCTTACTGTGCCGACATTAATCATATAGTCGTTTTTTATTTTTTTTCCAAAGTGCTTAAATTTATATGATTGCAAAATGACATTTTTTATTTTTTTAACTTCTGTTAAATATTTATAAGCACACCTCAAGCCATTCCCGCAGTTTTTACCTAAGGAGCCATCTGAATTATAAAATTGAATTTGATGCAACCCGCGAACTTTCTTTAATAAGATGAGTTGATCACACCCTATACCAAAATGTCGGTCGCAAATAAATTTAATTATTTTTTTAGATTTACTAATAAAATCAACACTTTTGTCAATAATAACAAAATCATTGCCTGCCCCATGAGCTTTCACAAAAGGTATTTCCATTGAGCGGCTATAGTGATATAAAATCCCTCGTTAATAAAGAAAAATTTAGTCGGCCGATGAGTTTCATTCGCCGATTTTTTTTATTTTTTAAATGCTAGAAAATATAACAAATAAAATTTCAGGAATATTTCAAGGCCTTTCTAATAAAGGAGCGATTACTGAAAAAGATTTAGACGCTACATTGAGGGATGTCAGAGTTGCACTTTTAGAAGCTGATGTTTCGCTAAAAGTTTCTAAAGATTTAATCAATAACATTAAAGAAAAAGCTGTTGGCCAAAAGATAATCGAAAATGTACAACCGGGTCAGCAAATAGTTAAAATTGTCAGTGATGAAATTATCCAAATATTAGGCAGCCATAGTACTGGTCTTAATTTCAAAAATAAACCATCTATTTTTATGATGTGTGGCTTACAAGGGGCAGGTAAAACCACCTCTGTAGCAAAGCTTGCTTATTTTTGTCAAAATCAATTAGGTAAGAGTATCTCAATTGTCTCTACGGATTTTAGAAGACCAGCCGCAATTGATCAATTAAGAATTTTGGCCACTAATCACAATATTCATTTTATCGAACCGATCCAAAATGATGTAGCTCAAACAGTTCAAATTGCTGTAACGCAAAGTCAAAAACAATTAGCTGATGTATTAATTATTGATACATCAGGTAGAACGAGTACTGATGAAGAACTATTAACAGAATTAAAATTAATTAATCAACTAGCTAGCCCCCAGGAAAACTTATTAGTCTTAGACTCAATGATGGGGCAACAGGCATTGTCAGTAGTAGAAGCATTCCACCAGACCGCGCCACTTTCCGGTTTTATTCTGACGCGTCTTGATGCTGACCCAAGAGGAGGTGTAGCACTATCAGCAAAATACCAAACGGGCCTACCAATCCGTTTTTTTGGATCAGGCGAAAACATTGATAATTTTGAAGTTTTTCATCCAGATCGAATTGCCTCAAGAATTTTGGGTATGGGAGATGTTGTATCTCTAGTTGAAAAAGCACAAAAAGATTTTAACGAAAAAGAACTAGAGACTCTTCAAACTCAATTGACCAGTGGCAGATTTAATTTAAACGATTTAATGAAACAGTTTTTACAAATGAAAAAAATGGGAGGAATGTCGGGGCTAATGTCCTATATGCCTGGAGTAGGGAAAATTAAAAATATGCTAGAGAATAGTGATTTGGATGAAAAAATTATTGATCATCAAATTGCTATCATTAGATCAATGACTAAACAAGAAAGAGCTGACCCTGATTTAATGAAGGCATCTCGTAAAAGAAGAGTAGCCGCTGGATCAGGAAGACAGGTACATGAAGTCAATAGACTTCTAAAACAATTTGAGCAAACAAAAAAAATAATGAAACAAGCTCAAAAACCGGGTTTCGCTAATAAATTAAAAAATTTATTTGGCGGAAGCCAAATGCCAACGATTGAATAAATCAAGAAAGGAGAAATCATGGCAACAAAAATAAGACTAGCAAGAGGGGGTACAAAAAAAAGACCCTTTTATCGTATTGTAATCGCAGATGAAAGAGCACCGAGAGACGGTAATTTTATCGAAAAAATTGGAAACTTTAATCCAATGGTTCCTAAAGATCACAAAGATAGAGTAGTGATTAGCAAAGAAAGAGCAGAGCATTGGTTAAAGGTAGGTGCGCAGCCAACAGATCGAGTTCAAAGAATTTTAGCAGATCTTGGAATAATGGAAGCCCCTAAGGTTACAGAAAAGACAAAAAAACATTTACCAAAAGCAAAAGCACAAGAAAGAATTAAAACAAAAGAAGAAGCGGCGATAAAGGCAGCAGAAGAAGCTAAAGCGGCTGCAGAGGCAGCTAAAGCAGCTCCAGCAGAAGAGGCTCCACAAGAGCAGCCTGCTGAAACTGAAGCTTCAACTGAAGAGGCCACAGCTGCTGCTGAACCAGCTGCAGAGACTCAGCCTGAAGCAGCTGAAACTGCTGAGGATCCAAAGGAGTAACCTTCTTTGAGCATATCTCCTTCACAATTTATTCAAGTTGGTAAGTTAGGCAGGCCCAAGGGAACTAAGGGCCTGCTTCGTTTTCATAGCTTTCTGAATGATGATCGAGATATTAATAAATTTAAAGAATTCTTTTTAGAAAATAAGGAGCTAATTACTATTAAGTTAGTTTCGTTTGATAAAAAAAGTCCTTTGGTAACCTTAAATAATTTTATAGATCGAAACGCAATTGAAAAGTTTGTTAACCAAAAAGTTTATCTAGAAAGGAACAAACTAGAGCCAACCCAAGAAAATGAATTTTATTTTCATGAATTAGAGGGCTTAGATGTACTCAACTCAACTGAAGAGATTGTAGGCAAAGTTTCTTCCGTGGTAAATTTTGGTGCGGGCGATTTATTAGAAATTCATTTTATTAAAAGTCAAAAAAATGAATTTTTTCGTTTTACGAAAGAAAATTTTCCTTCAGTCAATATTAAAGAAAAAAAAATTTATCTTAAAAGTTAATGATTAATTTTTATATTTTAACTTTATTTCCTGAAATATTTCCTGGTTCTTTAGAATGTGGTCTTATGGGTAAAGCAAAAGAGAAAAATTTATTTAATTTGTCGGTAATCAATATTAGAAATTATAGCCATTTATCCGCTAACTCTGTTGATGACAAACCTTTTGGTGGGGGGGCGGGTATGGTTTTAAGACCGGATATAATTTCCAAAGCAATTGAAGAAAATTTTTCTAAGGATCAACTAGAAAGTTTTGTTAAAATTTGTTTTTCTGCCAAGGGTAAGAAATTAACTCAAGAATATTTAAAAAATCACAGATTAGATAAAGACTTTTTAATTTTAAATGGTCGTTATGAAGGCATTGATCAAAGAGTAATTGACTACTACGGTTTTGAGGAAATATCTGTTAGTGATGTGATTTTAAACGGGGGAGAGATTGCAACTTTATTATACATTGAAGCACAAATGCGTTTGCACCCTGGCGTTTTAGGCAACGAGGAAACTCATTCTCGCGAGTCATTTTCAGATAATCTGTTAGAATACGACCAATTCACACGACCCAACCCTTGGTCGGCCCCTAATAATATGGATATTGAAGCTCCTCCAGCTCTGTTGAATGGAAACCATGCTGAAATAGAGAATTGGAAGAGACAAAACGCACTGAAAAATACTGAAAAAAATAGGCCTGATTTATGGAAAAACTATTTAAAAAAAAACAAAAATGAGTAGAATGTGTCGCTCTAAACCACCCATAGCAATTAAGGGATGGAGTATACAATGAATGAAATTATAAAAAATTACGAACAATCACAAATCCAACAGATTTTAAAAAATTCGAAAGTAACAGACTTTGCTCCGGGCGATACTGTGAAAGTGAACGTTAAAATTAAAGAAGGAAATAAAGAGCGTGTACAGGCCTTTCAAGGAGTTTGCATCGGAAAGAAAAATAACGGTCTTAATTCATCTTTTACAGTTAGAAAAGTTTCTAGCGGTGAAGGAGTGGAGAGAGTTTTCCCTCTTTATAGCAATATTATTGACTCAATTGAAAGAATTAAAGTTGGCGATGTAAGAAGAGCAAAACTTTATTATTTAAGAAATTTATCTGGTAAGAAAGCAAGAATTTCAGAAAGAACAGACGGTCGCTCTTATGATGATGAGCAATATGTTTCAACTATCAAAGAAGAAGTACCTGTAGCAGAAGAAGTAGCTCAGGCAGAAGCTCCTGTTGAGCTAGCGCCAGCTGAAACAGCTGAAAAGTCGACTGAAGCACCAGATGCTCCAGTTGAAGAAAAAGCTGTGGAACCAGAAAATAAGAGCTAATACTTTTTAAACCGTTGAATACCACAGGTCCTAAAACTCTTTTCGATAAAATTTGGACGGAACATCTAGTTAGACAAAGAGAAGACGGGACAAGCCTTTTATATATTGATCGTCATTTAGTACATGAGGTAACTAGTCCTCAAGCGTTTGAAGGTTTAAAAATAACCAATCGATCTGTTCGCCGCCCACAAGCAACTGTGGCGGTTGCTGATCATAATGTACCAACCATTAATAGACAAAATATTGAAGACCCTCAAAGTAAAATTCAAGTCGATACATTAGCTCAAAATACTAAAGAACACGGCATTCCCTATTTTGATTTGATGGACCAAAGACAGGGCATCGTTCATATCATAGGCCCAGAGCAAGGCATTACTCAGCCAGGGATGACCATTGTTTGTGGAGATAGCCATACATCCACACATGGTGCATTTGGCGCTTTAGCATTTGGAATTGGCACTAGTGAAGTAGAGCATGTTTTAGCGACACAGACGATTGTTCAAAAACCTGCAAAAAATATGAGAATTTCTGTTAATGGCGATTTACCCTTTGGAGTAAATTCCAAGGATTTAATCCTTTATATAATAGGACTGATTGGAACAGCTGGCGGAACTGGCCATGTCATTGAATATGCGGGTTCATCTATAAAAGGTCTTTCTATGGAAGGGCGAATGACTATTTGCAATATGAGTATCGAAGCAGGTGCACGTGCCGGGTTAATATCCCCTGATCAAACAACTTTTAATTATATTAAAGGCAGACCTTTTGCCCCAAAGGACTCTCAGTGGGATCAAGCTATAGAATATTGGTCTTCACTACCATCTGACGCAAACGCCAATTATGATCATGAGATTGTAATTAATAGTAATGAGATTGATCCAATGGTTACTTGGGGCACTAGCCCGGAAGATGTTGTTTCTGTTAAAGGCGTAGTCCCTAATCCAGATAGCGCCAAATCAGAAAATAAAAAGAAAAGTATTGAGCGATCTTTAGAATATATGGGATTAAAATCTGGTACCAAAATTACAGATATTAAGTTAGATAAAATATTTATTGGCTCCTGCACTAATGGTCGAATTGAAGATTTAAGAAAAGTTGCCACAATTGTTAAAGATAAAAAAATCGCTTCTCATATTCAGGCTATGATTGTTCCTGGTTCAGGTCTTGTTAAAAAACAAGCTGAAGAAGAAGGGTTAGATAAAATTTTAATGGATGCAGGATTTGAATGGCGAGATGCTGGCTGCTCAATGTGTTTAGGAATGAACCCTGATCAATTAAAACCTGGTGAGCGCTGTGCTTCTACTTCTAATAGGAATTTTGAAGGAAGACAAGGCAGAGGAGGAAGAACTCATTTAATGAGCCCTGAACTAGCAGCCGCTTCTGCAATCAAAGGCAACATCGCGGATATAAGAGATTTTACTTAAGATGGATAAATTTACTACATTGCAAGGCATCGCCGCTCCTCTCCCGATCGTTAATATCGATACGGATATGATCATTCCAAAACAATTTCTTAAAACTATCAAGAGAACAGGTTTGGGCGTGAGCCTTTTTTATGAAATGCGTTACGATAATGAGGGAAAACTTATTCAAGATTTTGTTTTAAATACAAAACCTTATGATCAATCAAAAATCTTAGTAGCTGGTGATAATTTTGGATGTGGGTCTAGTAGAGAGCATGCTCCCTGGTCGTTAAAAGATTTTGGAATTAGATGTGTTATTTCAACAAGTTTCGCTGATATTTTCTATAATAACTGTTTTCAAAACGGCATTTTACCAATTGTGGTTACTCCAGAGCAGCTTGACCAACTTATGCAATTAGCAGGAGATAAAAAAGAATTCATGATTGATTTACCAAATCAATCAATTCAAGTGGGTGATTTATTTATTAACTTTGACATAGAAAATGACCGCAAAGAACGTCTGCTCCAAGGACTTGACGATATAGGTATTACTCTTGGTTATCAAAGTGATATTGCGGCCTATGAACAAGATCAAAAAAATAAAAAACCTTGGCTATTCCAAGATTTATAGGAGTTATTAATGAGTTCAAAAATTTTAGTATTACCGGGAGATGGAATTGGTGTAGAAGTTGCAGACCAAGCTATTCGGGTTATTGAAAAACTAAACCAAGACTTTGGTTTAGATGCAGAGTTTGAAAAAGATTTAGTGGGTGGCGCTTCTTATGATGTTAATGGAGAACCTTTAACAGCAGCTGTTTTAGAAAAAGCAAAACAATCTGACGCTATTTTACTCGGAGCAGTAGGTGGATCAAAATGGGATGATGTGGAGCGTTCTAAAAGACCGGAAGCAGGCTTATTAGGCTTGAGAAAAGAATTAGAATTATTTGCAAACTTAAGGCCAGCACTTGTTTTTGAAGCACTTGTCTCAGCTTCAACTTTAAAAAAAGAAATAGTTAACAATTTAGATATCGTCATTGTTAGAGAATTAACAGGGGGTGTTTATTTTGGTCAACCTCGAGGCATTGAAGATACTGCAAATGGTAAAAAAGCAGTTGATACACAAGTGTATTATGACTACGAAATTGATCGTATTGCTCGAGTGGCATTTGATTTAGCCAGAAAAAGAAATAATAAAGTTACTTCAGTTGAAAAAGCAAATGTAATGGAAACAGGTGTTTTATGGAGAAGTGTCGTTAAAGAAACTCATAAGGATTTTACGGATGTTCAGTTAGAAAATATGCTTGCTGATAACTGTGCCATGCAACTAGTTCGCAACCCCAAACAATTCGATGTCATTGTGACAGATAATTTATTTGGAGACTTATTAAGCGACTGTGCGGCTATGCTAACAGGATCATTAGGTATGCTTCCTTCCGCATCACTGGGCGCAGAGATAAAGGGAAAAAGACACGGTCTGTTTGAGCCCGTTCATGGCAGTGCACCGGATATCGCAGGCCAAGATAAAGCAAATCCTATTGCAACAATCCTAAGTTTATCAATGATGTTAAAATATAATTTAAATAAACCGGAGCTATCTCAAAAAGTGGAAGACTCCGTCCAAGCTGTACTCTCAGAGGGCTTTAGGACTGGAGATATTTATACAGAAGACAGTCAAACCCTTGTCTCTTGCTCTAAGATGGGCGACTTAATTATAGAGAGAATTTAAATTGGCATCTTTAAAAAAACCTAAAATTGCAGTTGTTGGTGCCACAGGGAACGTGGGTAGAGAAGTTTTAGATATTCTTGATGAAAGAGAAGTTCAATTTTCTGAGCTGGTTGCGCTTGCCTCTCCTAAATCTAAGGGATCGACCATTGACTATGGGGAAAACAAATCAATCGTTGTAGGAGATTTATCGGAGTATGATTTTTCTGGAACGGATATCGCTATTTTTTCACCTGGCGCTAAAGTTTCCAGTGAATATGCCCCTAAGGCCGCTAAGCAAGGCTGCATTGTTATTGATAACACTTCCCACTTTAGAACTGATCCAGAGGTGCCCCTTGTCGTCGCTGAAGTAAACCCCGAAGCGCTGAAAAATTTTAGAACTAAAAATATTATTGCTAATCCCAATTGCTCAACGATGGGATTATTAGTTGCCGTTAAACCCCTGCACGACCAATTTAAGGTTAAAAGAATTGTTGTATCTACTTATCAATCAGTTTCGGGTGCTGGCAAAGAAGCGGCTGATGAATTATTTAATCAAACCAAATCTATTTATGCCAATGAAGCTATTGTCAAAGAGAGGTTTACTAAACAAATCGCATTTAATGTGATTCCACATATTGATATTTTTATGGACGATGGCCAGACTAAAGAAGAGTGGAAGATGTTCCATGAAACAAAAAAGATTTTAGATCCCAATATAGAATTAACTGCCACTTGCGTGAGAGTTCCTGTTTTTGTCTCACATTCAATGGCTGTTAATATAGAGTTCGAAAATTCTTATACAGAAGATCAAGTTAGGGAAATTTTTAAAACAGCACCTGGTCTGAAAATGATTGATTATCGCGCAGACGAAGGGTATGTCACACCAGTTGAATGTGCGGGATTAGATCCTGTATATGTTAGTCGTATTCGAAGAGATAATACTATTCAAAATGGATTAAATTTTTGGTGCGTATCTGACAACCTAAGAAAAGGTGCCGCTTTAAATACAGTACAAATCGCAGAAATACTCATTAAAGACTATTTAAGTTCCTAGCCTTAAATCTAAATACTTTTTTATCATTCATTTTTTTACTATGAAGTATCCTATAAATATCGTTAGTAACATTTTCTAATATCTTCTTTTCCGAATAGTTTTTTGAAATTTGATCTGCAAACAGCGCTGTTGTTAAATCCCCTGCGCCGTGAACTCGTTGTGAAAAATTAAGATTGGGTGTTTCAATAAAATATATTTTGCTTGGACTACAAATAATATTCATTAATTTTTTTTTAAAAGGAACACTTCTGATCAGTAAAATACTTTTATTTTTTTTTGAAAAGGACTGAATGTCTGAAAAAACCTCTAATATTTGATAATTTTTATAATCTTGATTGTTTAAATACGACCACTCAAAAAAATTTGCTGATAAATATTTTGCTTGTGAGGCAATTTTCTTAAAATAATCTGCAACGTCAGAAGGCACATATAGTCCTATGCCTACATCTCCCATGACAGGATCAAGAAGTATATTTTTTTGAATTTTTAAAATTTTATCAATCGAATATGTGCTTTTCTTATCAGGTAGGTAACCTACTATGGTTAAATCATTCTTAGATAGGTTATAAATATTTTTTAGATTTTTAAATATGATCCATGGATTTAATTTACTCATTGGTATATTTAGGGAATTTTTTATGGCTTTATGTGAGGTCAGAATGATGGTGGGTATTTCATAAAATTCATATTTCCTGGGCATCAATATATATCTGGCTGCTTGGTTCCCGACGAGATTGTTTAGAACTGTTGATTGAATACTAATAATTTTTTTGTTCATTTTCTCAAATGGTTGTCTTTATGATGACAATAATATAGTAATTATGCATTGAAAATTTAAATAAAAAGGAAAATTAATATGTCTTTTGAATTACCTAGTTTGCCCTATGCAAACGATGCTCTTGCTCCTTATATGTCTGCTGAGACATTAGATTTTCATCACGGCAAGCATCATCAAACTTATGTTACTAATTTAAATAACCTAATTAAAGATACTGACTTACAAAATTCCTCACTAGAAGAAATTGTTGTGAAGTCAGCCAAAGAAACTTCAATGGCTGGTATTTTTAATAATGCTGGTCAACATTGGAACCATATTCTTTTTTGGCAGTGTATGAAGCCTAATGGAGGAGGCGCTATTCCTTCAGAATTAGAAAAAAAATTAAATGAAGACTTTGGAAGTGTTGATAAATTTAAAGAAGCCTTTATTCAAGCTGGAACTACACAATTTGGATCTGGATGGGCTTGGCTTGCAGTAAATAATGGTAAATTAGTAGTAACTAAATCTGCAAACGCCTCCAACCCTTTAGTAGATGGAATGAAGCCAATCTTAGGTTGTGATGTCTGGGAGCATTCTTATTATATAGACTATAGAAATAAACGCCCAGATTATTTAAAAGCATTTTTAGATAATTTAGTTAATTGGGAGTTTGTAGCTTCTCAACTATAATTTTTTAGGGTTGCCTTATATAGGCAACCCCCTTTTAAATGTCCTAAGCAGATAAAAGCTTAGAATTTGAATTAATCTCAATTTTTCTTGGCTTTTGATGCTCTGGGATTTCTCTTTCAAGATCTATACATAATAAGCCATTTTTTAAATCAGCTTTAACCACTTTAACAGTATCAGCTAATTCAAATTTTTTTTCAAAATTTCTATTAGCAATGCCTCGATAAAGAAATTCTACTTTAGAGTCATCTTTGTCTGAGCCCATTTCTCCTTTTACGGTTAGTAAATTTCCTTCTTGAGAAATGTGAACGTGCTCTTGATCAAAACCGGCTATTGCAATAGTGATTTGATAAATATTTTTATCTTGTTTTACAATGTTATAAGGGGGGTAAGATATGTTTTTTGAGTTATTAGAAAAAACAGTATCAAAGAGTCCGCCAAATTCATCAAATCCAACGGTTGTTCTCCATAGTGGAGATAAGTCAAATGTAGTCATAATTAACCTCCTTTAAGCGTTAATTTAATTTGCAGTTTTAAAACCTGCGTTAATTCTAGAAAGCTCCTTTAAGGCAGCTCTCAATAAAATAAATTGGGAATGATTAAAAAAAATTCAAGCTATATCATCAATTTTTTTTTATTAAAAAAATGCTATAACTGTTTTATGTTTTCAATAGTTGCAACTAAGCCTGGTGACACCTCAGTTTTACAAAAAATTGAATTATCGTTAGAATCTTTAAAGCCTAATGAAGTACTGATTAAACACCACAGCATAGGTGTAAACTTTATTGATATTTATTTTAGAAAAGGTCTTTATCCTTGGCCAAAAGACAATAATCTTGTACTAGGCTCTGAGGCATCGGGCACTATAGAACAAATTGGCTCAGATGTTAAAAATTTTAGTATAGGCGATCGTGTTGCTTATGCGCAGGCAAATAATGCCTACTCTACCCATAGAATTATTGATGCAAATTTAATTGTTAAAATTCCTGATACCGTCACCTTTGAACAGGCATCGTCTTCTATGCTAAAAGGACTTACGGTAAGATATCTTCTCAACAACAGTTTTAAACTTAGTTCTTCGCACATTGTATTATTTCATGCAGCCGCAGGAGGCGTAGGGTTAATTGCAGGCCAGTGGATAAAAGAAATAGGGGCTAGAGCAATTGGCACTGCGGGATCAGAGAATAAATGTAATTTAGCTAAACAATACGGCTATAGTGAAGTTATTAATTACTCAGAGAAAAATTTTTTAGAAGAAATACTTTCAATCACAAATAACCTAGGAGTGGATGTTGTTTATGATAGCGTTGGTAAAGATACTATGTACGACTCATTTAAATCATTAAAAAAACACGGAACGGTTGTAAGCTTTGGACAGTCCTCTGGCGCCTATTCAGATTTAAAAATGACTGATTTGGCATTTGGTTCATTTTATTTAACTAGACCAACTCTATTTCATTTTTATGCTAATCGAGATTGGTTAGAAAAAGCAAGTAGCGAATTATTTAATTTAATCGCAAATAAAAAAATCTTATTAGACCAAACACAAGAGTATTCCTTAGAAAATGTTGCTCAAGCACATTTAGATATTGAAAATAGAAAAACAGTCGGATCGGTTATATTAAAGCCTTAACTTCTGAAAATACTTTTTTTAAAGTCTTCTCTAAAGTATCAAAAATAATATCCATTTCATCGTCTGAAGTAATAAAAGGTGGGCACAGAACAATTGAAGGACCCAGTGGTCTGCAAATCAAACCATTTTCTATACATTGATTGGCCACTCTTTCGCCAATTGAAATTGATCCATCAAATGATGCCTTGGATTTTTTATCTTTAACCATTTCTAAAGCCCCCATTAAGCCAATTCCTCTCGCTTCACCAATGAATTCTAATTCTTCAAATTTTTTTAATCCGCCCATAAATGATTTTTCTAAAGAGCGGACATTTTCAATCATTTTTTCTTTTTGAATTATATCAATTGCTTCCAACGCAAGAGCACAACCTACAGGGTGACCACCAGCAGTAAAACCATGATAAAATTCTTCAGCTTTGTAAGAAGCATCCATTAAATCATTAGTTATTTTCTCTCCAAGAATTACAGCCCCTAAAGGAAAAAACCCTGAAGTAATACATTTAGAGGCAATAATAATATCGGGGTGAATATTATATGTTTCACTACCCCACATATTCCCAGTTCTTCCAAAGCCACAGATCACCTCATCCGCAATAAAGGGGATGCCATATTTTTTCAGAATTGGCTGAATAATTTGAAAATACCCTTTTGACGGAGGGATAACTCCCCCTGCTCCCATTACAGGTTCAGCAAAAAAACCTGCAATAGTATTGGGCCCTTCTTTTTGAATAAGGTCTTCTAAGTCCCTCCCCATTCTTTTTGTGAAAGACTCTTCGCTTTCATTTTCTTCTCCGTATTTCCAATAATGGGGGCAAGCGGATCGAACAAACCCTTCTAAGGGTAATCCAAACTCCTCATTATAAGGTTTGCCTGTCATAGATGCGGACACGGCAGTGACGCCGTGATAGGAATTGTATCTTGTTATAATTTTTCTTTTTTGTGGATTGCCATTTCTTCTATTGATAAACCAAAGTAATTTGACAGTCGTATCATTGGCCTCTGAGCCAGAATTTGTATAAAAAACCTTACCTTTATTAAAAGGAGAAATTTCAATTAACTTATCAGCAAGTAAAACAGCTGGTTCAGAAATTCTACCAAAGAAAGCATGATAGCCAGAAAATTTTTCATATTGTTTTTTTGCTGCTTCTATCATTCGAGGATGGTCAAAACCAACTACTGAATTCCACAATCCAGAGTTAGCATCTAAATATTTTTTTCCATTTTGATCATAAACATAAATTCCTTTTGCTTGATTGAGCACAATAGGTCCCAGCACATCCATGTTTTTAAGATCAGTAAAGCCATGTAAAACATTATCTGTATTAATCATCAACCACCTCGTATAATTTTTCTAAATAAGGCATTTTATTAAAGGGAATTTCTATAATTTTAGTGTCAGCAAGGAAATATCCCAAAAAGAAAAAAATAACCATAAATAATAATTTAATCATAAAAGAAGAAACATAATATAGAAAATAAAAAAGGGTTAGAACTATTTGCCCTAACCCTTTTAATAAAGAAAGAAGTGACCCACTAAGAAAAAAGCCGCTTCTATAAGGCTGTAAAATAGAGAGTAAATCTCTAATAACAGTAATATATATTAGCTGTTAGTAACTCATCAAGGAAATTGATTAAACCACTAGATGTAGAATGATAAGGGTGTATATGGTACTAAATTTAGAAATAAAAAAATATGTCGGTTTATAGATTCTTGCTAAAAATACCCTTGCTAACCTACGGCATCGTATTCCTGCTTTTAGCCTTTATTGCAAATCTTTCATTCCCCTTTTTAGGCATGGAAGTGACTTCTGCATCTTATTTAAATAATTTATTAATCAGGTTTTTCTTTGAATTCGCTGAACTATTAAATATCGATCTTTCTTTAATTTTTAAAGCCACAGGATTACTTATTATTTGTATTTTAATTTTTCTCAATATTAAAATTATTAAATTAAAATTTTATGATCTTAATTTACACGCTCCAATCATTGCCTTTCTTTTTACGGGGCCAATTTTATTTTCTTTTATTGTAGATATAAATTTTTTAGTCTCAGGACTTTTCACATTAAGCACGTTTTATTTTCAAATTAAATATTTAGATGATTTAAAAAGAAATGATCTTATTTTTTTAATTATTTTTAGTGTATTGGCTTTTAGTAACGGCAACTACTACTTTTTAATTATTATAACAATCTTAGCTAGCATTAAAATTTTCAATTTTAAAATAAACAAAGAAGATAAAATTAAGATTTTATCTAATCTTACAATTCTATATTTATTATTTTTTATATTTTTAATAATTAATTCAATTAATCAATCGCTAAATATAATGAATATAAACTTTAATTTTGAAATTTTTATTCAAAAAGTTTTTATTATACTGCTTTTGTTTTTGCCACTAATGGGCTTATTGATTAACGCTTTATTATTTAATATTTTTAAAAGAGTTAATTGGAACAAAGACTTAATTCTATTTTTAATAGTCGGCATTACTTCATTAGTGATCTATTTGTTTTCAAGCTCTAAGGATATGTCTCCTTTAATATTTGGATCTTCTATAATCACTATCTATATTTTTCGCACTTTAGAGTTTGTGGAGTTAAAGTGGACAAAAGTATTTTTTCTTACACTTGTGATTTTGCCAGTTGCAGTAATTATTTTAGATAACACTCTTTATCAATCCAAAGAAGAAATACCAGTTATCAACTATATAATTTATGCAGGATTAGTAATCATTGGGCTAATCAATCCTTTTTTTTATTTTCAAAAACAAACATCCATAGAAATTTTGAAAATTTCATTATTTTCAATTTCCCTCAACGCCTTGCTGGTTTTTTCCTTTATACTTCTTCAATATAAAAATTATTTTATTGCCGAGGTTATTCAATCTTCGATTGAAAAAGATTTTGATTGTTCTTTTGAAACGACAAAATTGACTATGGAGAACATTGACCCAAATATAATCTCTAATTATTTGATAAATAATACCAAATTAGCTAATAATTATACTTGTGAGCTTTTGATTAAATTCAATTCTTTAGATAATATGCCAATAGAAAATCAAGAAAGTATTAATAAGACTGCATTAGATATACAAACAAGAAAATTTATTAACATTAATTTATCTAAAATATGAATATTTTAACTGGCCAAGAAAAAAAAATATCTCTTTATTTTATTCTTTCGATTTTATTTTTTATTTTTTTTGATCATTCAATAGCAAATTTTTTTAATCAAATTAATAATCAAACCAAATCTTTATTTACAACTCTGACTCAGTTTGGAGACTCATTTTATTATTTTATTCCTATCATAATATCATGGATTATTTTAAAAATTATTAATTCCAACAATAACTTTTTAAAAACTTTATCAGATATCTGTTTATTTTTATTTTGGAACATTTTGATTAGTGGGGTGTTGGTACAATTCTTAAAGCATATTCTAGCAAGGCCCCGTCCAGTTTTATTTTTTAATTCCAATCAAACCTCATTAGAATTTTTTAGTTTTGAATCTAGTCTTCATTCTTTCCCATCTGGTCATTCTGCAACAGTTTTTGCTTTTGCTTTTTGTATGTTGCTACTTTTCCCAAGACTAAAGAGCTTTTGGCTTATATTTGCCATAGTTATAGCCCTAACGAGAGTAATAATTACAGCACATTTTGTCAGTGATATCATCGCTGGCGCATTTGTAGCCTATTTAGTTTCAATATTGATAAGAAAAAAATTTTTAGATCGAGAAAAACTATTCACTCAAGTAGAAGGCCAAATAAAACCCAATAAAGAAGTTATGTCATTTTCTAATTTAATTAGAAAAATTTATCTCAACATTTTTTCGATTTACCTTAAGTTTAATTTTTATTGGCGATTTATTACAATTACATTGTTAATTTCAATTGTATTTTTTATTTTTCCTAATTTAGATATTACATTTAGCGGCTTATTTTATAGTAATAGCGACCAATTCATTGCCTCTGAAAAAACTTGGTTCGTTTATTTCGTTAGAAAAATGATATTACCCCTAATGGCTCTTTTATCATTTTTCATTCCTTTAGCAGCAATCATAAAACACTTTTTTTATAAAGAAAAAATTTTAAATATCTGTGTAAGAGATTGGATTTATTTTTTATCCTGTTTGATCTTAGGTACGGGCATAATTGTCAATTCAATTTTCAAAAATCTTTGGGGAAGGGCTCGACCCAATGATACAATTATTTTTGGAGGAGATCAGCCTTTTTCCATTCCTTGGTTAAATGTGGATTATTGTGACACTAACTGTAGTTTTGTTTCGGGCGATGTATCCTTTTTTACTCTTTCCCTAGCCTTATTAATAATTTTTAACAAAACGTCGTGGAATATTTTTGCATATATAATAATTGTTGTTGTTTCTTTATTACGAATAATGGAAGGGGATCATTTTTTAAGCGATACTCTAATGAGCTTCATCATTACCTTTCTTGTTATTAAAATCCTACATAGCATATTTAGAAAAATGCCAGAAGATATCTATTTAAATAGATGGATTAAAAAATAAAACCTGGCGGTTCCGTAAGGATTCGAACCCTAACTAAATGATCCGAAGTCATTTGTGCTATCCGTTACACCACGGAACCTTTAATACCAACAATATATATAAATCATAAGTTTAATACTAACTACAATTTCAATATATTATTAGATTAGTTAAAATGAGCGAATTTAGATATTTAATTTTTGGTATTGCAATTATTACAATTACATATTTGTTATACATCGGTCTTACCACTTAATGTTCGAATTTAAAGCAAAGGTATACTATGAGGATACTGACTCGGGCGGGGTTGTTTATTACGCTAATTATTTAAAGTTTATAGAACGAGCGAGAACTGATTTAATCCAAAATCTCGGTTTTAGTTTAAATCAATTAAGTTCAGATTTAGATAGCCTTTTTGTTGTAAAAAAAATTGAATGTGAATATATGTCATCTGCTAGATTAGAAGATGAATTATTCATTAAAACAAAAATTTTAGAAGTTAAAAATGCTTCATTTAGACTTCAGCAAAATATTGAAATTAAAAAAAAATTAATTTTTACTTCTGAAATATTGTTAGTTTGTATTAATTCAAATGGCAAGCCAGTAAAAATTCCTCAAAAATTATCTGAACTTTTAAATCAAAATGTTTAAAATTTATGAACCCTCGCAAAAACAAATTATAAATTCAAATATTTTTAGTTATAAAAATTTTTTAAATAAAAAACTAAAAAAAAAATTTAAAAATTATCAGTCTCTCTGGCAATGGTCAGTCAATAATCCAGCCAGTTTTTGGGACTCAATTGCCAGCTACTTTTATATACCTTTAAAAAAAAATAAAAATTTTTTATATTTAAAAAAAAATCCAAGTTTTATTAAAAATATTTTTTTTAATAATAGCCAAACTAACTATTATCAGAGGATATCTGATAATCTTTCAAATGATTTAGCATTACACTTTATTGGTGAAAATAAATATGAAGAAAAAATCACATACAAGGAGCTCAATTATAGAGTAAATGCTCTAGGAAATTATTTTCTTAGCAAGGGTATTAAAAAAGGGGATGTTATAGTAGGAGTTCTGCCTAATTGCCCTGATGCTATAATTAGTTTCCTAGCTTCAGCGAAAATAGGAGCAGTTTGGTCTTCTTGTTCTCCTGATTTTGGTGTTCAAGCAATAGTAGATAGGTTTTCTCAATTAAAACCAAAGATATTAGTTATAGGTAACTATTATTTTTATAATGGAAAAAAATATGCTTATTCTCACCAATTAAAAAAAATCTTACCTAAATTAAATAACCCACTTATTTTAAAAGCTGCATACCCATCATCAAAAAAGAATTCTGTTCTTGATAAAGTTTATAAACAAAAAAAATATGAAAACGTAAATAAGGCTGTTTTTGTTGATTTTAATCATCCGCTATATGTCCTTTATTCTAGTGGAACTACGGGGCTTCCAAAATGTATCACACATTCTCATGGCGGTGTCATTCTGCAACATTTAAAAGAATTATCTTTACACACTGATGTTAGATCGAATGATAAAATGTTTTTTTTGACCACTTGTGGTTGGATGATGTGGAATTGGATGGTGTCTAATTTACTAATTGGTTCATCTATTGTTCTTTATGATGGCTCTCCATTTTACCCTAATCCAAATTCCATTTTACGCAAAATTATCAAATCAAATGCAACGATTTTAGGTGCTGGTGCAAAAATTTATGAAACAATTCAAAACCATTATTCTTATAATAATAAAAAAAATATTTTAAATAAAATAAGATCATTTTTGTCTACAGGGTCACCGCTGAGCGTCTCAACCTTTTCTTTTATCAATAAAAACTTAAATACACATGCTCCTATTTATTCTATTAGTGGGGGCACTGATATAGTTTCTTGTTTTATGTTAGGCGTCCCTATCCTGCCTGTTTATGCCGGAGAGATTCAAGGACCTGGGCTAGGAATGAATATAGATGTATTCAGCAGTCAAGGAAAACCAACTAGACAAACGGGGGAGCTAGTTTGTAAAACTCCATTCCCTTCAAAACCCATTTATTTTTGGAATGATCGAAATAATAAAAAATATAAAGAGGCTTATTTTAATAAGTATAAAAATATCTGGTCTCATGGTGATTATGTTAAAAAAACTAAAAATGGGGGTTATGTTATATATGGTAGATCTGATGCAACCTTAAACCCAGGCGGCGTTAGAATAGGTTCAGGTGAAATTTATGGAGCACTTCAAAATTTTAGATGGATAGAGGACTGTGTGGCCGCAGGGTATAATATGGATAATGATGAAAAGATTATATTATTTCTAAAATTAAAACCCAAAGCTAGCCTACCAGATCAATTTGAAAATATTATCAAAAAGCATTTAAAATCAACACTAAGTCCAAGGCATGTCCCTTGGAAAATACTAATTATTAAAGATATACCTCGAACAAAAAGTGGCAAGAATTCAGAAATTGTAATCAAAAAGATTTTAAATAAGGTTAAAGTGGATAACCTAGGAGCTTTAGCAAACCCTTCTTCATTAGAGGAGTACAGAAATATTAAGTTATGAGTGATATTTATTTAATTGACGGAGTAAGAACTGCAATCGGTTCTTATTTAGGGCAGTTTAAAAAAACAGAAGCTATCCATCTAGGCAAAGATTGTGTTACTGAAATCATTAAAAGAAATTCAAAAATTCAAATCAATGATATTGAAGGTTTAATTCTAGGCCAAGTATTGACTAGCGGCTTAGGAATGAACACCGCTAGACAAGTTGCATTAAGTTCTGGAATGTCTCAAGCCTCATTCGCTTACACAGTTAATCAAGTTTGTGGTAGTGGAATGCGTGCTGTGATTGATAGCGCATTAAAAATAGCAACAGCTGAGTGCGATTTAATTATTGCTGGCGGTCAAGAAAGTATGTCTCGAGCAAGGCACGCGTATTTAAGTAGAACTGCTGAAGTAAAGTTAGGCAATGAAGTTTTAATCGATACTTTAGTCAATGATGGTTTAACGGATGCCTTTTCTCAAGAGCATATGGGCATCACCGCAGAAAATGTTGCTCGTAAATATAAAGTAACTCGTGAACAACAAGATCAATATGCTATTCAATCTTATCAAAAAGCATATTTGGCTATAAAGAAAAATTTTTTTAAATCAGAAATTATTCAAAATAATTTTAAGGATGAGGTACGCTCAGGTACTACGCTTGAAAAGCTTTCTCAATTAAAAGCGGTTTTTAAAAAAAATGGAACTGTTACGGCAGGTAATGCTTCTTCCTTAAATGATGGTGCCAGCATGCTGGCATTAGCATCGCAGAGTTATATACAAATCAATAAAATTAAACCTT
>CAYRCI010000006.1:0-46666 GCA_964422765.1 uncultured Alphaproteobacteria bacterium
CTCACCGGTTCTTTTGCAATTTTTAAAACCTTTCTAACTTTTTCAATTGGCATTTTTAATCTGAGTGATAACTCTTCAGGAGTTGGCTCTCTTCCGAGTTCTAAAATTAATTGCCTACTCGATCTAACTATTTTATTGATAGTTTCAATCATATGCACTGGAATTCTAATAGTCCTTGCTTGATCCGCAATTGATCTTGTAATTGCCTGTCTAATCCACCAAGTTGCATAAGTTGAAAATTTATAGCCCCTTCTATATTCAAACTTATCAACAGCCTTCATTAGACCAATATTGCCTTCTTGAATTAAATCAAGAAACTGTAAACCTCTATTAGTGTATTTTTTGGCAATAGAAATAACCAATCTTAAGTTAGCTTCAATCATTTCTTTTTTTGCTTGGTTGGCTGTTCTTTGACCAGATTGGATTTCTTTTACTTTTTCTTTAAATTCAATTGTATTTTGATTTGCTATTTTTGAAAGATTAAGAATTTCTTTATAAATATCTTTTAATTTTTCACTATTTTTTTGAAACATAGCTTTGAACACTTCATCAGCAGCAGACATATGTTTTTGATATAAAGTATAAGTGTCTTTTAGTGAATGGTGCTTTAAGAATACATCTCGTGCAACTTTTGATTGAGATGCAATTGTAAGGATTTGAATCTCTTTGGACTGTATTTCCTTATTGATGTTATATAAATGAGCAATTATTTCCTCTAATTTATAAGGTTTGATTTTAATTTCATTGAAGTAGTTAAGGATTTCATCTTGATACTTTTTTAAATCCTTCAGCGATTTGGTATCACTAATTTTGGAAATGTTTTTATTTTTTTTAATTTTAGTAATATTCTCAGATAAAACTAAAACCCTATCAAGTTTTTTTAGAATTTCAGGCTTGTAGTACTCTTCAATGACTGAAATTGAAAAGCTTTCATTTTCAATTTCCTCTTCATTTGAAGCCTCCTCCATCTTATCTTTGTCAAAATCAATTCCTTTTTCTTTCATTAATTGTTGTTTTTCTTTTAATAGTGCTTTTTTTTTGTCGTTAATAATTTTTTGAATTTCTTTTCTTTTTGTAGAGTTAGAATATGGGTCGTTGTCTTCATTGAAATACTCATCAAAATCTACAATCTCTCGCAGGTTAATTTCATTATTCTTAACTTCGCTAATCCATTTTTTTAAAATATCAATAGATGCGGGGCATTCCAAAATTGAATTCATCATTTTATCAAGGCCAGATTCAATTCTTTTAGCTATGGCAATTTCACCCTCTCTAGAAAGCAACTCTACATTCCCCATCTCTTTTAAATACATTCTGACAGGGTCATCGCTTTTAACACCGGATGGCTTTTCTTCCTCTTCAACATCTTCATTTGAGTTTGAAATTGACACTTCCGTTTCAGATGAACTTGAATAAGCTTTAAATAGTTTAAATAAATCTTCGTCTAAATTTTCTATGTAATTTAAAAAATCATCAATAGCAATAATTGCGTCATCAATTTTTGAATATGACTTTATGTAGTTTGAAGCTTTTGAAGCTATTTCCTTGTCATATTCTTTTGTAACTAGGATTTTTAGTTGTGCTTCATTTTCTTTTTGTATTAGCTCAATAGCATTTGATGCTTTATTTGATTTATTTTCAGAATTTGAAATATTTTTTAAATTTTTTTTAGCAAGTATCTTTTCACTGGGTATTTTAGATACAACTTTTTTTTTTACTAATTTTTTTTTTAATGATGGCATTATTTTCTAGGTGTTAATAAAATTAATTGTTTTTTCAATTTCGTTATACGGATCGCCTTTAAATGAAGGAGAAGCAAATCTACATAGTCTTCGAACCTCATTAGAAAATAGTAAATTTTTAGTAAAATTCAATCCCTTAGAGTCAAGAATTGAATAAATTTCATCAGGATTAAGATATTTATGAGATTTTTTGATAATTAGGTCTCTAATTTCCTTATAATAATGAGTGATATTTGCGGTTGTAATAAGATCATAGATCTTGTCTCTAGAGTTGGGGTTTTCAATATAAAACAGGATAACCCCTGCTACAAATTTAGATTTTAAGTCAGATTGAGCATTGAAATTTTTTTTATTAGAAGATAAAGAATTAGGCTGCGAAGATTTTGAATTTTTACTTATTTTTTCAAAATGGTTTTTAAATATTTTTTTTAAATCGGCATTAGCAATATTTGATAAAAAATTTTGAAGAATTTTAGTTCCTTGAAATTGTATATCTAAATCTTCACTTGAAGAGTATTTCTCTAGGTATTTTTCAATTAGTTTTTCAATTGATAATGGTTTATCAACTAAATTTAAAAATTGTTCCTTGCCACCATCTTGTACCATTTGATCAGGATCATAGTTTTTAGGTAAAAGAACAAACTTAATGCCTAATTCAAAATCATTTTTCGATAGAAGGTTATTCATTAACCGCAATGATGCATTTCTACCTGCGGTATCACCATCTAAACATACTACAAGATCAAATCCTTTCTTCTTTATTTCAATTAATTTATCTGCATTAATAGCCGTACCTAGAGGCGCAATACAATTCGTAATATTATTTTGAAAAAGTTTTATGACATCGAAATAACCCTCAACTAATATTAGTGTTTTATTTTGATGTTTATTTAAAATTCTCTCATTAAATAAAATATTTCTTTTTTTAAATATTTTAGTTTCTGGAGTATTTATATATTTAGGTAAGGAATCATCAATTACCCTTGCCCCAAAACCCAAAATCTTATTTTGTAAATTTGATATTGGCACCATTATACGATTTCTGAAAAATAAGTTTGATTTATTTTGATTTTTAAAAATGCCAGCTGCAATTAAATCTTTAATTTCAAACTTTTGAGCTAGTTTTTTTTCTACTTCATATGCTTTAGCTGATGAACCAATTTTAAATTCTTCAATTACTTTGTCATTAAATTTTCTGTTATTTTTTAAATAATCTAAATGTTTTAATTCGCTTAATAAATTAAGATGAAATAAATTTTCAGCATATTCATTGATTTCATATATGACTTGGTTAGCCTTGGATGATTGATAATTCAGTTCAATACCAGCTTTATTAGCCAACTCGCTGAGAGCCTCTTTAAAACTGTAACCTTTAACTTTAATTAAAAAATCAATAACATTTCCATGTTCTCCAGTACTAAAACAATGAAATATTTTTTTCTCTTCGTTTACAGAAAAAGAGGGTGTTTTTTCACTTTTAAAAGGGCTTAAGCCAAAATAATTATTACCTTTCTTCTTTAAAGGTATTGTGGAGTTAATAATATCAACTATCGATGTTCTATTTATAACATCTTTAATGTTATCATCTGTCATTCTTTAAAATAATTTTTAATTATTTTTGAAGCTAGACTCATTTCTATTGAGTTAGAATAATTTGTTTTAATTAAAGCCATAATTTTACCAAAATCATTTGCTGAAAAATTATTTTCAGCTATCAATGTATTAATAACAGCTTCCGTTTGCTCTTCATTTAGAATATTTGGTAAATATGAACTTAGATATTCTATGTCATAGTTAATTTCTTCTATTTTTATTTGATTTTCTGCTTTAATAGCAAACTCTAGTGATTCTTTTTTTTGTTTGATTTGAGTTTTTAGTATCTTGATAAAGTTATCATCAGAAATATTTTTTAAATCCCGATCTAGATTCTCTTTAATAAGAAAGTTTTTTAATTCCGAAAAGAGATATCTTGAAATAGAGAGTTTTTTTTTATCCCCCTCTTTTAAAGCATTTTTAACGTCTTTATCTAGATTTTCTGCCAAACTCATTTGAAATTCCCTCTCAATAATATACTAATACACATGATTTAATATGACCTCATTTGATAATAAATTCAAAAATCATTATCAAAATGGTTATCTAATTTATAACAAAGATTTTATTTTTAAAGGAAAGTTTCTATCTAAAAAACCCTTTGAAATTGCAGAGATTTGTTTCAATACCAGTATGACTGGTTATCAAGAAATATTAACCGATCCATCTTATAAATCGCAATTTATCACATTTACTTTTCCGTTAATTGGGATTGTTGGTTGTAATGATGAAGATTATGAGTCTTGGAAAATTCATGCCTCAGGGATAATTTGCAAAGAAATAATTCATACATCCTCAAATTGGAGAGCGAAAAAAGACTTTACTGAGTGGCTTCTAGATCAAAATTCAAACGCATTTTTTGATATAGATACAAGAGAGCTCACCAAAATAATAAGAACATTTGGTCCAAAAAATATTATGATTTGTAAAGAGGATTACTTTAATAAACATTCAATCAATCAGCTTTTGGATCAAATTAGCAATGCTCCTAAATTAGAGGAAAATGATGTTATTAAGGAATACACTGATGAATTGTCTAAAAAAAATTATTCAAATTCAAAAAATAATTTAAAAATTGCTTTTCTAAATTTTGGTGCAAAAGATAATATTAAAAATAATTTTATCGATAGGCACTGTGACCTAATTGAATTTGATATGAATTTTAAAGCTGATGATATTTTGTATCATAAAATTGATGGAGTTTTTTTAAGCAATGGTCCTGGAGACCCTTTAAAAGTTTATAATAATATAAAATTGGAGCTTGATAAACTTATTAAAAATAAAATCCCTACTTTTGGGATTTGTTTAGGCCATCAAATTTTAAGCTTAGCTTTTAATGCATCTACAAAAAGAATGGAAAAAGGTCATCGAGGAGGTAATCACCCAGTAATGAATTTAAAGACAAATAAAGTTGAAATTACCTCTCAAAATCATGGTTTTGTAGTGGATGATAAAAACTTTCCAAACGAATTAGAAATCTCTCATATCTCCTTGTTTGATAAAAGTGTCGATGGTATGAGAGCTAAAAATCAACCTCTATTCTCAGTTCAATATCATCCTGAATCAAGCCCAGGCCCACATGATAGCGGATATCTTTTTGATGAATTTTTAATAATGATCAACTCAAATGCCCGCTAGAAAAGATATTTCCAAAATATTAGTTATAGGATCAGGTCCTATTGTAATTGGACAGGCATGTGAATTCGACTATTCAGGCAGTCAAGCGTGTAAGGCTTTGAAAAAAGAGGGATATTCTGTAGTTTTAATAAATTCAAATCCTGCAACCATTATGACCGATCCAGAATTTGCAGATAAAACTTACATAGAACCCATACATAAAGACATTGTAAAAAAAATAATAGCAATAGAGAAGCCAGATGCAATTTTACCGACTATGGGAGGTCAAACTGCTCTAAATATCATTCGAGAACTTAACAAAGAAAATTATTTTGAAAATAATCCTATAAAAATTTTAGGTGCTAGTCCTAAATCGATTGATGTTGCCGAGGATAGAGAATTATTTGCAAAAGCTATGACAGAAATAGGCCTTGAAACACCATTTAGTATTATTGTTGATAACCATTCTGATTTAAATAAGCTTTCAAATGAAGTTTCCTATCCATTAATCATTAGGCCTTTTTATACACTAGGTGGAACAGGCGGTGGTATTGTTTATAGCAAAGATGAATTTATATCTAAAACACAAACTGCAATAGATTTAAGCCCAGTAAATAAAACTTTAGTTGAGGAATCTTTAATAGGTTGGAAAGAATTTGAATTTGAGGTTGTGAGGGATAAATTTGATAACTCAATTATTGTTTGCTCCATAGAAAATTTAGATCCAATGGGAGTGCATACCGGCGATAGTATTACCATTGCTCCTGCACTTACACTTACAGATAAAGAATACCAAGTACTTAGAGATCAAAGTATAGCAATTTTAAGAAAAATTGGTGTTGAAACTGGCGGATCAAATGTCCAATTTGCTGTTAATCCTAAAAATGGAAAAGTATTGATTATTGAAATGAATCCTAGGGTTAGCAGATCATCAGCGTTAGCCTCAAAAGCCACTGGTTTTCCGATTGCTAAAATTGCAGCTTTACTTGCAATAGGATATACACTTGATGAACTTCAAAATGATATAACCAAAGTAACCCCTGCTAGCTTCGAACCTGTTATTGACTATATTGTTACTAAAGTTCCAAAATTTAATTTTGAAAAATTCCAGGGTACGCCAAATGAGCTTAATACGGCAATGAAATCAGTTGGTGAAATTATGTCTATAGGTAGAAGCTTTAAAGAATCAATCTTAAAAGCCTTTTATTCAATTGAGTCTGATAATTATGGTTTTGACATAACACACCGTTTATTAAATTTTAAAAATGAGGATTTAAAAGATGAGTTGTCTAAACAAAAACCTGATAGATTGATTATGGTTGCAGAGGCAATTAGAAGAAATTTTACTTTAGAAGAAATTAACTCTATTACTCACATTGACTTATTCTTTTTAAGAGAAATTGAAGAAATTATCGACATTGAAAAAAGAATTGTCCAAACTCAAGGAAATATTGATAAAGAATTTTTAGTTCATATAAAAAAATTAGGTTTCTCAAATCACCACATAGCTAGTTTAGCAAAAGTGCCAGTAAAAAATATCTATGACCTATTAAATAAAAATAATTTAAAACCAATTTTTAAAAGAGTAGATACTTGTGGAAATGAATTTGACTCCTCTACGGCCTATTTATACTCAACTTTTTCAGAGTCAATTAATGAATTTAGTTGTGAGTCTAGGCCTGATAATAGAAAAAAAATTATTATACTTGGGTCTGGCCCTAATCGAATTGGTCAAGGTATTGAATTTGATTACTGTTGTGTTCAGGCAGTTAAATCCTTTCAAAATATGGGCTATCAGGCAATCATGATTAACTGTAATCCTGAAACCGTATCTACCGATTATGACACCTCTGATAAATTGTATTTTGAGCCATTGGACTTCGAGTATGTAAAAAATATCATAGACAAGGAAAATGAAGTAGGTTCAGTTGAAGGCGTTGTTGTACAATTTGGCGGCCAAACCCCTCTAAGAATAGCAAATAAACTCAAAGAAAATGGATATAAAATACTGGGTACCTCTTTTGAGGCTATAGATATTTCTGAGGATCGAGAACAATTTCAGCATCTAATTAATAAAGTTGGCCTAAAACAACCTAAGAGTGATATTTCTGTTGGAACTAATGAACTCATTAAAAAATCATCTAAATTAAATTTTCCAATTTTGTTAAGACCCTCTTATGTTTTAGGGGGTAGGATGATGGAAAAAATGAATGATTTAGATGATGTTCAAAATTATATAGATCAAAATTATTGGGCATTAGAAAATAATATTATTCTTATTGATGAATTTTTAAAAGATGCCAAAGAAGTCGATGTGGACGTCCTAAGAGATACTAAAGGTAACACTATGATTGCTGGAATAATGGAGCACATCGAGGAGGCAGGTATTCATTCTGGTGATAGTGCTTGCAGTATACCTCCGTTTTCCTTGAGTGCTGAGTTAATTAATTCTATTAAAATTTTTAGTATTAAATTAGCTAATGAACTAGAGACCGTAGGTTTAATGAATATTCAATATGCCATTAAAAATGAAGAAATTTATATTCTTGAAGCAAACCCGAGGGCTAGTAGAACTGTTCCCTTTTTAGCTAAAGCGATAGGAATACCCTTTATCAAGATTGCAGCAGAACTCATTGTCGGCAAAGAGCTTTCAAAAGATTTAAGAAATTTTGATATGAGTAAACTACCCTATTATGCAATTAAAGAAGCCGTCTTTCCTTTTAATAAATTCCCTAATACTGATGTTATTCTTGGCCCTGAAATGAAAAGCACTGGTGAAGTTATGGGTATAGACAAAAATTTTGATATGGCTTATTTAAAAAGCCAAATTGGAGCTGGTCAAATACGTGGAGTAGATAAACTTAGCCAATTAAAAAATATTTTTATTTCAGTAAAAGATGAAGATAAAGAAGAAGCAACAGAGATAGCTAAATTATTTATTAAAAATGGTTTTGATATTTTTAGTACGAGAGGTACATATAATTTTTTTCAAAAAAAAGGGCTGAAATCTAAATTAGTAAATAAAGTTGCGGAAGGCTCTCCTCATGTAGTTGAGTTAATTAATCAAGGAATGCTAGATATCATAATTAATACAACTGAAAATAAACAGGCTATAAAAGATAGCTTTACTATTCGGCGAACAGCTGTAGACCTAAACGTTCCTTATTACACCAATTTAAGAAGTGCTAAAATATTATGTAATTCAATACTTACCTTAAAAAACACTGAAATTTCTGTAAAAGCTATTCAAAATCATCATATTTACAATTGAAAAATTTTCATTTGAATTGCTATTGAAAATTCAATAAGTTTTACCACTTATTAAATATTAAAACAAAAAATGGATAAAATACCTATGACTGAAGAGGGGCAAAAAAAGCTCCTAGACGAACTTAAACATTTAAAAACTGTTGAGCGTCCAATTATTATAAAAGCGATATCTGATGCTAGAAGCAACGGTGATTTATCTGAGAATGCTGAATATCATGCAGCTAGAGAAAAGCAAAGTTTTATTGAGGGTAGAGTTGCTGAGATAGAAAGCACGATAGCTCAAGCAGAAATAATAGACGTCTCTAAATTATCAGGGAATATAGTTAAATTTGGAGCTACAGTAACAATTATTAACCTCGATGATAACAAAGAGTCAAAATATCAACTTGTTGGTGAAGTCGAGGCAGATATAAACCTAAAAAAAATCTCAGTAACGAGTCCTATTGCTAGAGCATTAATTGGTAAAAAAAAAGGTGACTATATTGAGGTATCTACACCAAAAGGTATTACCTCTTACGAAATTAAATCAGTAAGATTTAAATAATCTTTTGAATAACTTCAGTGTATTAACCATCAGCGAGGGTGCTGCGGGTATGAGAAGTCAAATTGAAGGTTTAGCTAAAATTATTGGCACAGATTATTTAAATTTTGATTTAGAGATTAAACCTTTCTTTCGAAGATTCCCTATTCAACTAATACCCGCAAGTCCTTTTGCATATAAAAACTTATCTGAAATTAAAATCAATAGTAATACGATTATTATAAGTTGCGGGAAAAAAAGCGTAAAGGCATCTATTTATTTAAAAAAAAAATTCAAAGAAAAAATTTTTAATATTCATATCCAAGATCCAAAGTCTCAAAGAAATAAATTTGATTTAATAATTTGTCCTGAGCATGATAAACTTGATTTACCTAATTCAATTTCTACTCAGCTTGCTTTACATAACATTGACTTTAAAAAAGATATTAAAAAAAATGATACTGTTAATTTTATCCTAGGTGGTAAAAACAAGTATTTTAATTTTCATAATGAAACTCATTTTAAAATTATTGATGATATTTTAAAATTATCCAAAAATTATAAAGTAAATGTCATTCCTTCAAGAAGAACACCTTCTGAATTAATAAATAAACTTATCGATATTAAAAATAAAAATTTATTTATATTTAAAGAACTATTTAGTCCAAAAAAATATGGTGATTTACTCTCTACAGGTTCAATTCAAATAGTAACTTGGGACTCGATATCGATGATATCAGAGTCTATTTCTTCTGGCATTGGTACCTATGTCTATAAATTTGAAGAGCACCATGCTCCAGAAAGATATAATATTTTTTATCAAAACTTAATTAGCAGAAATTATATTAGATTTTTTGATGACAATCTTATTCCTTTTGAAGTGAATTTAGATAACTATAATAATGAATTAAAAACTAAAATCTTGAATAAGATTAAATCTAATTTAAGGTTCCAAAAATATGCATCTTAAAGAATCAATACTCCACAATATTAAATCTAATCAAGATCCTTTTCCTCATTGGGAGCTAAACAAACCTCTCTCAGATGGCATGATCAAAGAATTAAATGAAGTTAAGATTTCTGATGCCCCAAGAGCCTTTGATGGAACTCGTGCAGCTGATAATGGCGGTGGTGATCTGGATGGAAAACTAAGAGTTTTTTTAGAAAAAGACAATTATGAGAGACTCCCTAATGGAATGGAATTAATACAAGATTTAAGGGACAAAGAAGTTATTCAATCTATAGAGAATTATATTCAAAAAGATTTGACTAACTCTTATATACGAGTCGAGTATATTGCTGACCGTAAAGGATTTTGGTTAAAACCGCATTTAGATATAAAAGAGAAATTGATGACCATGATGCTATTTATTAATACTTTTAATGAATCAGAGAACCTTGGCACAGATTTTTATGATCTGAATATGAAATTAGTTAAAACAATACCCTATAGACATAATACGGGATATTTTTTTGCCTCAGGTAATAACACATGGCACGGGCTAGAGAAAAAAGAAATCAAAATCGAGAGAAGGTGTATGCAAATTAATTATGTAACCTTCCCTACTAGCTGGCCCATTAATGGCTGATACAAGTAACGTTATTATAATCGGATCTGGACCTGCGGGTTACACAGCTGCAATTTATGCTGCAAGGGCTAACCTTAATCCAACTCTAATTAGTGGTTTACAACCTGGTGGTCAATTAACCATTACAACTGATGTAGAAAATTATCCAGGGTATGAAGATCCTATTCAAGGACCATGGTTAATGGAACAAATGAAAAAACAATCCATTGCAGTTGGAACTAAGATTATTAATAGTCAAGTAATTCAAGTTGAACTCAAAAATAAAATAAAAAAAATTTATTTAGATAATGGAGATATTGCTGAAACCAAAGCAGTAATTATCTGTACAGGAGCGCAGGCAAGATGGCTGGGATTAAAAAATGAAAATAAATTTAAAGGTCATGGGCTGTCTGCTTGTGCCACGTGCGATGGTTTCTTTTTTAAAAATAAAGTTGTTGCTGTAATCGGTGGAGGAAATAGTGCTGCTGAAGAATCATTATTCTTAACAAAATTTGCATCTAAGGTTTTATTAATACATCGACGACACCAACTAAGAGCTGAAAAAATATTACAAGATCGCCTTTTTAAAAATGATAAAATAGAAATTGTTTGGGATAGTGAAGTAAAGAGTTTTAATGGTGAAGAAAATATTAGTTCAATTAATATTGAAAATATAAAATCGAATACAGTTTCTACTATTTTAGTTGATGGGGTATTTGTTGCCATAGGACATGATCCAGCTACCTCTCTTTTCAAAGATCAATTAGAGATGGATCAAAATGGTTATATTTTAACAAAAGCTGATAGCACCCAAACCTCTATTGAAGGTGTATTTGCTGCTGGGGATGTAAAAGATAAATTTTATAGACAGGCAATAACAGCGGCAGGAATGGGTTGTATGGCTGCCTTAGAAGTCGAAAAATATTTATCTTAGATAATTTAGCCCTGGCGAGCTTTCATTCTAGGGTTAGACTTATTTATGATGTAGAGTCTTCCCTTACGACGAACTAGCTGATTATTTTTATCTCTAGTTTTTGCAGTTTTAAGTGAACTTTTAATTTTCATTTTACTTAATTGGTTAATTTAATATTGTGGGAATTTATGTTAATTCAAGAAAAAATCAACAAAATTAAAGAAGATTTCTCCTATTTTGATAATTGGGAGGATAAATATCAGTATTTAATTGATTTAGGTAAAAAAGTTCCTGATTTAGATGAAAAGTTTAAAATTGAGGAATTTAGAATACAGGGATGTACATCAAACTTATGGGTTGTCCCTGAGTTTAAAAATAATCTGATTATTCTCAAAGGCGCAAGTGATTCAGTAATAGTTCAGGGTTTATTCTATTTGATTTATTTTATTTATAGCGAAGAGTCCCCATCTGCAATTTTATCTAATCCAATGGATTTTTTTGATCAAATTGGACTATCCTCTCATCTTGGTCCTTCAAGATCTAATGGGTTAAATTCTTTAAAAAATAAAATAATTTCAATAGCGACAGAATTATCTCATAATTAATTTCTTAGGAACTGCTAATTGTGTTAATGTTTAAAAATGAAAATAATTAAAATATTACTTTCAATAACTTTATTATTTTTTTCCACTAATTTATTTTCTAAGGAGGATGTTATTATTAATTTAGAATTAAAAGACGGTATCGTCAAAATCAAGACCTTCGATGATAAGGCACCTAACCATGTAAAAAGAATTAAAGAACTTGTTAATCAAGGTTTTTATGATGGAATTGTATTTCATCGAGTGATCGATGGTTTTATGGCACAAACTGGCGACCCGCTGGGCAATGGTACTGGTGGATCAGGCCAAAATATCAATGCAGAGTTTAATGACACTCCACATAAAAGAGGCACACTCAGCATGGCTAGAGCGATGGATCCGAATAGTGCCGATAGTCAGTTTTTTATTTGCTTTGATGATGCCCCTCACCTTGATGGTCAATATACGGCATGGGGAGAGGTAATTGAAGGAATGGAATTTGTAGATAAAATTAAAAAAGGTGATCCCATTAAAAACGGTTTAGTAAAAGATCCTGACACAATCATAAAAATGTGGATCGATTAGTTTTGGGTAATTTTTAATTCAATTCTTCTATTTTGTTTTAAGTCTTCTGGGCTATCACCAAAATTCATAGGTTGATATTCACCGTAACCATTAGCGGATAGTTTGTTTGCAGGTAAACCTTGCTGAATGAAAAATTTTACAACCTCTAATGCCCGAGCGTGAGATAGTTCCCAGTTAGATGGAAACCTAGAAGTTGCAATTGGAACTTTATCTGTATGCCCATCAACTTGAAGTATCCAATTTAGATCTGTTGGGAGCTCTATAATTAGGTCACTCATAGTTTTTGCAATTAAAGATAAGGCAACTCTACCCTCTGGTTGGATATCTGAACTTCCCGATTCAAACAAAACTTCTGATTGAAAAATAAATCTATCCCCTTTAATTTGTATATCAGATCGATTGCCAAGAATTTCTGTTAATTTACCGAAAAATTCTGACTTATATTTCTGTAATTTGTATATTTCACTAGTTAAAACTCTATTTAATCTGTCCCCTAGCTCACCCAACTCTACTTTATTCTTAGCAATTTCAACTTCTTTAGACTCTAATAAATTATTTAGTAACTGAATTTCATTACCGAGAACTTTGATGTTCTCAGAAAGTTGCGAAATCTTAACTAAAGCATCATTTAAACTTGCGCTCTTTAAATCTGCATCGCCCTCTAAACTACTAATTTGATTTTTTAATGCCTCGTTTTGTTCATTCGTAGAGGCAATTCGCTCTTCTAGGGCCCTATTTAGGCTTTCAGAGCTATTTAAAGATTGAATTAGAGTTTCAATTTTATTTTGAGATTCAGTAATTTTTCCAATTAAGACTTCATTATCTCCCTCTAAATTAAATAGGTTTATTTTTAACTGTTTCTGTTCTTCGTTTAAATTTAAGAGTTCTGATTGAAGTTCTTGATTTTGAGCTAGAGAGATGGAGAGTTCATCTGTAATCTGAGCAATAATTTTATTTAACTCATCTATATCAAGCGCCTGTTCTGTAATTAATTCATCAAGTGAAAATATGGTTTGATCTTGATTTACTATAATTTGACCCTGGGAAGACAACAGTTCATCTTTGTTCAAAATCAATTGTTGTTTAGATTTGATTTCTTCATCAAGATTAAAAATTTCTGAGTCTAGTTGACTAATCAAATTTTGTTTTTCGATTAATATTTTTTCTTTATCTGTTAAGGATATATCCTGTTCTACTATTGTGTCGTCTTGAATTTCAATCGTTTTTTCCAAGTTTTGAATTTGTTCATTTTTGCCAACAACTAAATCACCTAAATAAACTTGAGAAACGGTAAATAGTAAAACTATAAATATAATAACCATTAAGGTGGATGCCAAAACATCCACAAATCCAGGCCAAATTATACTTCCGTCATCTGTATTTTGAGATTTAGAAAAGTAACTCACTATTTTTCTAAGTTTTTGATTGTTTTCGTAACGCTTTTTAACTCTGTAATAACCTGATCAAGCTTTTCAATAACCCTGTTATCGTTTAAATTATCTGAACTGTTGCTAACAACCTCTTTACTCCCTGATCTAAAGTAAAGTCTTATTTGATTTTCACAAAACTCGTAATAATTTTGTTTCACTCCTTTAATAATAATTTCATATAAGCCAAGAATTAATGAGGTCACTAATCCAAATAAGGAAGAACTAAATGCGATTGTCATTCCAGAAAGAGGCGATTTAAGACCATCTCGAAGAGTATTAAAAAAAACTCCAAAATCCTGCTGTTCAATTGAAAGGCCGTCTATTACATTTGAAACGCTTCCAATTGTAAGAAGCAAACCATAGAAGGTACCAATTAATCCAAGAAAAACAGCTAAATTGATTAAATATTTTGATATTTCTTTTCCGCTTTCTACAACGGACATTAATTCATCTAATATTTCATCAAGTGTTTTATTAATTGTTTTACTAGTGGAGGTAATTCCAAGATTTTTGGCAATACTTTTTGTGATAGCGTATCTTTCCAATGAACTATCATTCAATTTTAGCTTTCCAAAAGCCACAGAATTCATAAATCTAAACTCTGAGCTTAAAGAGAATAATTTATAAGAGTATAAGAGAAAACCAATAAGAAGGGTTAAAAGTATAATTCCGTTGATATATGGGTTTGCTTTGTAATAAACCATAATCGAGTCATAACTAGTTACAGTAATTATTACCAATAAAGCTGTTAAAAAAATATAAGCTATAATGTTTTTTGCCATTTAAGTTAAAATTAACAAATTTAAAGCAATAAACAATTACTATATATTGAATTTAGATTTAAAAATCTTGATTAAAAATTAAGTAAAAATTGTTAACACCGGGGTTAACAGAGCTTAAGCCAGCATTTGAAATATGATGAGACCCAAAGCCCACTCTTGAGCCTTCATTAATACTATAAAAAAGGTTTACCTCTGATTTAAACTGCAGGGAATTTCCTAGATTTTTGCCATTTCCGTTATTATAAAAACCAGTGGAAAGTGATGGATTCAAGTAAATTTTTTCAGTGCCAATTTTTGTATCAAACCCACCATAAATCATTGAAGCAGATTTAGCAGTAACAAAACCACCTACTACAGGACTAATGTCAATAAAACCGAATACATCTATTTTACTAGAGGAGTGAAAATTTATACCCGCAAGGTTTGTAGTACTATCATCATCATAGTCATAAATACCACCAAAAATTGAAAAACTACCTGCGAATATGTTTTGTGTAAAAAAAACAAATAGGGTTGCGAATAGTATAAAAATATTTTTCATAAGCATGTATTTATATAAATAAATAATGAAAAAGTAAATCATTGGTGGGCGTGACAGGATTCGAACCTGTGACCCCTTGCGTGTCGAGCAAGTACTCTAACCAACTGAGCTACACGCCCATTAACATAGAATGGGATTGATATTCTTAGCTTAAAATTAAAATTAGTAAATAAGTTATTTAGTTAAAAAATCTATTTTTATATAACAATTGAAATTCATCCAATTTTAAGAGCTTCAAGGATAAAAAATACAAAGTCACACATATAAATATTTGCAAAATTAAATTTAAGTACTTATTAAATTCAAAAATATAATCAATAAAATATATTCCTATTATTAGAGGTATAAGTGCTAGAGATATTTTTAAAAACTTACTTAGGTTAATAATTTTAATTTTTTGATACAAATCCCAAAAATATTTTTTTAAATAAAAAATTTGAATTACTACATTTAACCATACACTGATAACACCCGATAAAGCTAAACCAATAACTCCTAAATTTTTATAAAAAATAAAACAGAATATAAGATTGCAAATAAAAGTAGGTATTGAGGCTCTAACAGGTAAGTCAACTCTCTCATAAGAATAAAAAACTTGGTTGCATATTCTTGCAATCATGTAGCCAGGTAAGGAAAATGCATACACTTTTAAAATATTAGAAGAAAGAGTAATATTATTAAAATTAAATTCACCCCTTCCAAAAAGTACAGAGATTATATCCTCAGATATTAATAATAGAGCTACACTAGTTGGAAATGCAAAAATCATACAAAGAATAATTGTTTGATTAAACGCATCTGAAATTTTTTCAATGTCATCTTTGTTTCTGCTTAAATACGGCAGTAACGTAATTGAAATTGCAACTGCAATAAGTGCGAAAGGCAAATCTATAATTCTATCCGCATAATATATTTGACTTATTGCCCCTTCTCCAACTAAGGATGCAAAAAGCATGGAAATAAAAATATTCAATTGGATGATCCCAGAACCAAAAATTGAATAAAGAAATCTTTTAAAAAAAGTTACTATCTTTTTTTTTAAAAGAAAAAAACTATTAATAGTAATCTTTGAAAAACCTTTAATAATTTTTATATTAATTGATAGAAGAAATAATTGGACTATTCCTGCAATTATCATAGACCAGGCTAGAGCTATATGTGAGTTAGATTTATATAAGACTAATGCCCCAATCATACTTAAATTAAGAATTACCGATAAAATAGATGGTAAAAAAAAATATCCTTTTGCATTTAAAACTGAACTAAAAATTGAGCACAAAGTTACAAAAATTAAAAAAGGAAAGGTTATTGATAAAATTTTTTTTGTAAAAACGAATTGATCTATATTTTCAATAAATCCAGGTGCTAAGAGACTAATTACTTGATCGCTGAATAAGTAAACAAATATTGTGATTAAACTTGTAATCAAAAAAAATATGATAAATATCCACCAAAAAAATTGATTAGAAAATTCAATATTCTCTTTTTCTTCCTTAACAAATAGCGGGATAAAGACGCTGTTTACAGCGCCCTCAGCAAATATCCTTCGAAATAAATTTGGTAATCGAAAAGCAAATAAAAAAGCGTCCGCAAGTAAATTAGCACCTAGATAATTAGCTAATAGGATATCTCTAATTAATCCAGTTATTCTGGATCCAAAAATATTTATTGTAATTTTAGAAAAATTATTAACTTTCATAAATTAGGAAAACTCTTTTTCTAAAATTTCAAATATTTTTTCCTCTTCTATAAAACCTGGTATGATTGTATTGCCTATAATTATTGCTGGAGTGCCTGTAAATTGGAAATCCTTTACCAACTGATCATGTTTATTCAATAAATTTAATACAGTCTCAGATGCTGTATCTTCTTGAAGTTTGATAATGTCAACTTTTAGGAGGAATAAATCTGCAAGAATGTCCTCCATATTTGATTTTCTTTGTTGGGAATATAAATAATCATGAACTATTTTAAACTTATTTTGCAAATTTGCTGCAATAGCCATTTTAGAAAACTGGCTGGATTGTGACCCTAATATAGGCATTTGAATTACAATAACTTTAATGTCGTTATCTTTATTTAGAACATTATTTAATTCTTGGTGAAATTTTAAACAATAACCACAGTTATAATCTATAAACTGATAGATAGACCTCTTGGAGCTAAGGTTGCCATATGTCAAAGAATGTTCTTGGCTATTTAATAAACTTATTTTTTCTAAACTCTGGGTATTTTTTTTTTCTTGTTCCTTTTGATTTTGTGTAATTTGATAATTTCTTAGAACATCGATGATAAACTGAGGGTTGGAGGTAATAAAATCTTCTAATTTTTCATTTAATTCCTCTGTTGTTAAAAATTGGCTAAGATCAATTTCATTTTTTTTTATGAATTCACTTGTATCAATTTGAGCGATTCCTTTGTTTTCTTCAATTGCACCTATTAGACTATTTTGATTTTCAGTAATTAAATTCGTACTTATTTGAGAAGTTAGTGGTAATTGATTTTCATCATTATTAAAAAAAATGAAGTAATAGCCAACTATAAAAAAAAAGATTATAAAAAAAATTACTAATAGTATTTTAGATAAAGGGTTCTTTTTTTTTCTTGTATAAATTCCCATTGTGGAAAAATATACTATTTGACTTTATTCAATCTGTAAATGTTCGAAAAATATGGTTATAAGAAGCTTAATAGTTTAGTTTAAATGATATATATTTTCACTTGATTAAATGGAATATTTTTTACAACAACTGATTAATTCACTCACTTTAGGTTCTATATATGGCCTGATTGCTATTGGATATACGATGGTTTATGGGATCATTGGAATGATCAATTTTGCTCATGGTGATGTTTTTATGATTGGTTCATTTGTTTCTTTAATCGCAATGGTTTTATTAGGTGTTGGAACCGGTATTTTTCTCCCGTTTGCTTTATTAGTAGTTTTGATTGCTGCTATTCTTATTACTAGTGTATATGGCTGGACATTAGAAAGGGTCGCCTATAGGCCCTTAAGAGGCTCCTTTCGATTGGCAGCCCTAATTACAGCATTGGGCGCTTCCATATTTCTGCAGAATTTTGTTCAAGTTTCTCAAGGCGCTAAAATTAAACCTATCCAACCAGTTATTCAGGGAGGTTTTACTTTCTTTGAGAACGGCGCCTTAGTAGTAAGCCTGAGCTACCTTCAAATTTTTATTATTATCATCACGATTGTTCTTCTATCAATTTTTTCTTATTTAATCTCAAAAACGCCGCTTGGAAGATCGCAGAGAGCTTGTGAACAAGACTTAACTATGGCAAGACTGTTAGGAATTAATGTAGATAGAACAATATCAACGACTTTTATAATTGGCGCTGCATTAGCATCAGTAGCAGGAATGATGTTTGTACTCTACTATGGCGTAATAGATTTTTTTATTGGATTCCTCACTGGAATTAAGGCGTTTACTGCAGCTGTTTTAGGGGGTATCGGTTCAATTCCAGGCGCGGTAATTGGAGGGTTACTAATAGGATTAATTGAAACTTTTTGGTCAGCGTATTTTACTATTGAATACAAAGATGTTGCGGTTTTTGGAATTTTGGTAATTGTTTTAATTTTTAGACCTTATGGAATATTAGGCAAGCCTGAGGTTGAAAAAGTTTAATGCAAGATAAAAAAAATATCTCAATAATTCTTAAAGATTTACTATTTACTGGACTAATTGCTACTATTTTGTTGATACCAATTGTTGGACTTAGAACTGAAATATCAACAGCCGACTCAACAGGATTAATTTTCGATTATAATTTCTTAATTGCATTTATAGTTATTGCTTTTGTAATTGGGGTTCGGTTTTTATTTCATATTTATTGGTTTTCTAAAATTAAAAAAACTCAAAAAGAAAAATCTGAAAAAGATAAGAAACTTTTTTTAAAAAAATTGAATTTATATTTGGGAATTATCGCAGGTTTTGTTGCATTCACTTTACCTTTTATGCCATTTGCCAATAGGTATGTTGTAGATGTTGCGACATTAGTTTTAACGTATGTTATGCTGGGTTGGGGACTAAATATTGTTGTTGGTTTAGCAGGCTTACTTGATTTAGGGTATGTTGCTTTTTTTGCAGTAGGCGCCTACTCCTATGCCCTTTTATCTACAAGCTTTGATCTTTCTTTTTGGATTTGTTTACCCTTAGCGGGAATTCTATCAGCTTTTGCAGGTATTCTTTTAGGGTTTCCAGTTTTAAGACTGCGGGGGGACTATCTTGCAATCGTTACACTTGGTTTTGGAGAAATAATTCGATTAATTCTTTTAAATTGGTATGAGTTTACTAACGGCCCTGATGGAATCAGTCGAATTCCTAGACCAAGTTTCTTTGGTTTTCCGTTTGAAAGAAAAAGTGATGTAACCACGTTCCATGAACTTTTTGGACTGGAATACTCAACAATGCATAGAATTATTTTTTTATACTATTTAATTTTAATACTCGCACTCTTAACTAACTTCTTCACAATAAAAATTAGAAACCTGCCTGTTGGTAGAGCGTGGGAAGCATTAAGAGAGGATGAAACTGCATGCAGGGCTATTGGCATTAATCCGACAAATACAAAATTAACCGCCTTTGCCATTGGCGCTATGTTTGGCGGATTTGCTGGATCATTTTTTGCAACTAGACAAGGATTTGTTAGTCCTGAGAGTTTTACTTTTATTGAGTCTGCAATAATTTTAGCAATTGTAGTGTTAGGGGGTATGGGAAGTCAGATTGGGGTAGTTGTTGCATCGATTGTCCTTATAGGAAGCACAGAATTATTTAGAGAACTAGAGCAATTTAGAATGCTCGCATTTGGATTAGCCATGATTGTTATTATGATTATGAAACCAAGGGGACTGTTGTCTAATCGAGAGCCCTCAATTTTAATGCATACAAAGAAGAATGAATAACATATTAGAAATTAATCATTTAACCATGCGTTTTGGAGGTCTACTGGCTATTGATGATGTATCCTTTTCCGTTGAAGAAAATACAATTACTTCACTCATTGGTCCTAACGGCGCTGGTAAAACTACCGTGTTTAATTGCATAACAGGTTTTTATAAACCGACTGTTGGGGAAATTTTACTTAAAACTAATAAAAATTTTAATTTAGAAAGAATGAACGATTTTACAATCCCTCAAAAAGCAAAAGTTGCTAGAACTTTTCAAAATATTCGATTGTTTCCTCAGATGACAGTATTAGAAAACCTAATTGTCGCTCAGCATAATAAATTAATGGATGCATCGATGTACACACTTAAGGGGTTAGTCAATGCAAAATCATTTGTTAACGCTGAAAACGAAGCCAAAGAATTAGCAAAATATTGGTTGGATAAAATAAATTTAATTGATAGAGCGGACATTGAGGCGGGAAATCTACCCTATGGCCAGCAAAGAAAAGTTGAAATTTGTCGTTCAATGTGCACTGAACCAAAGTTACTTTGCCTTGATGAACCTGCTGCAGGGCTCAATGCAAATGAGTCTTTAGAGCTTAATGAACTTCTTAAATTTATAAAAAAAGAACATAAAATTTCAATACTATTAATCGAACATGATATGAGTGTTGTAATGGGTATATCCGACAAAGTTGTTGTATTAGATTATGGAAAAAAAATTGCAGAGGGTGATCCAAATACAGTGAAATCAAACCCCGAGGTAATTAAAGCATATTTAGGTGAAGAGTAATGTTAATTGCAAATAACATAAGTAGTTTCTATGGAAATATCCAAGCTTTAGATGGAATTTCAATTAATGTAAATGAAGGAGAAATCGTCTCTATAATTGGCTCTAATGGTGCTGGGAAATCAACATTACTTATGACGCTTTGCGGTATTGTAAAGGCATCTCAAGGTTCAATTGAATTTCAAAATAAAAATATCACAAGCCTCCCTACTCATGAAATTATAAGAATGGGGGTATCTCAATCACCTGAGGGAAGAAGAATTTTTCCAAAGCTAACAGTTTATGAAAATCTTTTGATAGGCGATCCTCTTAAAAGAGAAAAAGAAATAGATTTAGAATTTGTATTTGATATTTTTCCAAGATTAAAGGAGAGAATTAATCAAAGAGGCGGCACCTTATCTGGGGGGGAGCAGCAAATGTTATCAATTGCAAGAGCACTTGTTTCAAAACCCAAACTTTTATTATTAGATGAACCTTCATTAGGATTAGCGCCCATAATTGTTAAGCAAATTTTTGAAACCATTGTAAAAATTAACCGAGAAAATAAAACAACTATACTCCTTGTGGAGCAAAACGCATTTGGTGCACTTAGGTTGTCAAATAGAGGATATGTTCTTGTAAATGGTAAAGTTACATTAAGTGGTAAATCGAGTGAATTACTTGATAATCCAGAAATTAAAAAAGCATATTTGGAGGGTGCGTAATGGAATCTAGTATTGCTCAGTATGTTCTAATGACTTTATTTTTATTTGGGTGGTGTAGTTTTCAACTAGGCAAAGCCATGGCGTCAACTTGGCAATCATTAATTCTGATGCTTTTTTACGTCTTTCTTCTCACTTGTTTTGATAGATTTTTATTATTCGCGTTATTTGAGCAAAAATTATTATCTGTAATTCAATTTTTAATAGATTTTACTACCCTAAGTCTAATTGCAATAATTGCCTATAAGATAACAAGAGTTAACTACATGGTAACTCAGTATCCATGGAAATATAATAAATCCAGTCTTTTTTCTTATACAGAAAAAAAATAAAGCAAATTAGCTTGTATAGATCACGTTAATTATTTATCTTAAATCTTCCTATATAGGAGGAAAATATGAAAAAACTTATAACTATACTAGTTGCATTTACAGCGATGTCTATTTCCTCTGCTTTCGCGGGCAGTCATGCTGTAAAAGTAGCTACAGTCGGACCCATGAGTGGTCAATATGCTTCATTTGGTGAACAAATGAAAGCTGGTGCTGAAATGGCAGTAGCAGATATTAATGCTAACGGTGGTGTTAACGGTGCTATGATAGAATTAGTGGTTGGCGATGACGCTTGTGATCCTAAACAAGCAGTTGCTGTAGCAAATGATTTGGTTGGTCAAGGCGTAAGCTTTGTGGCTGGTCACTTCTGTTCTGGTTCTTCGATTCCAGCATCTTCTGTTTATAACGAGGAGGGAATTATTCAAATCTCGCCTGCTTCTACTAACCCTGCTTTAACTGATGAAAGACCTGGTCCTTATACACACAGAGTTTGTGGTAGAGATGATCAACAAGGTGAAGTAGCTGGTCAATACCTCTATGATAATTATAGCGGAAAGAAAGTTGCAATCGTGCACGATAAAACCGCTTACGGTAAAGGTTTAGCAGATGCAACAATGGCAGCATTTGAAGCTCTTGGTGGAAAAACTGCTTTATATGAAGCATATACAGCTGGTGAAAAAGACTACTCAGCTTTAGTATCTAAACTTAAGCAAAACGGTATTGATGCACTTTACGTTGGTGGATATCATACTGAAGCTGGCCTAATGGTCAGACAGATGAGAGATCAAGGTATGGATACTCAGTTAATCTCAGGTGATGCATTAGTTACTTTAGAGTACTGGGCAATTACTGGTGACGCTGGACAAGGAACTCTTATGACATTCAGTCCGGACCCAGCTAAAGATCCAGCTAACGCAGGACTTGTCAAAAAGTTCAACGATGCTGGAATTACTCCAGAGGGATATGTATTATATACCTATGCTGCAATTCAAACTTGGGCTCAAGCAGCAGCAGCAGCTGGAAGCAATGACTCTGATGCTGTTTTAGATGCATTAGGATCTGGAAGCTTTAATACTGTTCTTGGAAGCCTAAGCTTCGATGATAAAGGTGATGTAACTTTACCTGGATACGTATGGTATATCTGGGATAAAGGTGGATACGATTATCTTTAATTAATACTTTTAATATCACAGGGCTATCTCAATAGCCCTGTGACTAAATCAAAACCTCAAATTTTTCCAGATATTTATTTTGCCTCACTAGGCTGACACTTTTAAATTTAACTTGATTAAAATCTTTAAGACTGGGTTCAAACCCTGAATTCTTATCAATTATTGAAATATGGGGTTTTCCTTCTTCAAACATGTATGGGTAACCCCAAATCTGATAATAAATAAGCTGTTTTTCATTTAAATTACCAAAACGATTAAGGTCTAATTGTGCCTCATTTGAGTTTAAAGTCTTCCTATACAAATCAAAAAATCTCATTGTATCATTGCAATTAAAAATAAAATTTTCTGAAAACTCTATTTTAGCTATAAAATTATTTCTAAATTCAGAAATAGAAGAAATATTATAAGTTAAACTTAAATCAAATAAATTTTTAGATTTAAATTTTTCAAACTCCTTTATTAAATCTTCCTCATGGTAAAGGTGAGATAAATAGAAAGGTGCTTTAATAGTAAGATGTACTCCGTAGAGATTTATTAAACTATCTTCAAAAGATACTTTGGATTCTTTATAAAAACTTTCTACTTGAGAATTAAATTGTTCATCAGGAATTAAGAAAATTGCATATCTTGGGAATTGGACATAATTAATCATGGGTTAATTTTAGAAGAAAATAATCACCTAATTTAGTTTCTAAAATAATTTTCATAATTGTAATAATGATAATTGTATAGAATATTCTAAAAAAAAGAATGCCACTTATATGACTGCCTAAAAGGAGTATTAAAATTGTATCTTCAATTATGCTATGGCATAAGCTTAAAAAAGATAAGGATAAAAGTATATCTTTTTTAGAAATTTCATTTTTTTTGGACTCTTCGATTAAAAAACCCCCGCCAAAGGAAATGCCTAATGTCAGCCCAATTAAAATAATATTTGCAACTTTTTCAGACATACCTAAATAACTCAGTGGAATTTTTAGTAAGCTAATAATCAATTGCCAAATTCCAACAGTTTTTAAAATATTAATGGTAGAAATTATTAAAAAAATTATAAAAAAAATAATTAAAAAATTTTTACATTGAGACAGGGCCCATTCAAAATTTGAGATTATATGATTTGGGATTTCTAAGACAGATGTGTTTTTATAAGAAAATAAATTATACTTTTGAAAAATATAGTTCAGTATTTTTCCAGCTAAAAGTGCATTAACAAATCTAAATAATAAATTAAAAATACCTGACACTCTTGATTTTTTTGCAATTAAAACTTCGATGGGTAAGCTATGCGCGATGAGTATCATTAAACCTAAAATTGTGGTTTCAGCAACAGAGTAATCAAAGATGGCCTGCAGACTGGCAAAGGCTGCCATCCCAGCATAAATATTCACTAAAATTGCAGCCATCCAAACCAATCCCAAAGAGCCATCAATGCCAACGAAAGCTGTAAGTGGCTCTAAAAACTCTGCTAAAATAGGAATAACGCCTATTAATTCCAAAATCCTTATTATGATAACAACTGGAAAGATGACTTTAAACAATACCCAGAAAATATTGCTAGTCTCTTTAATTATATTGAGTAAAGTCTTTTTCATTATATATTTTGAAATTATCTAACTCTTTATAAAGAAATTAATGACGAGAACAAACATATTTAGTATTAAGTTTAGTCTATATTTACTTAGTATTTTTATAAGTTTCTACTTCTTTTTTTTAAGCTATTTAGAGTTTATAAAAGTTTCTCTTGAAGATGCTATCGTCTTAAGTGAAAAAAACATCAACTACTTTGATAAAGAGTCATTTGATAAATATTATCAAGTTATAGATGTTGAAAAACTAACAGATCCTTTATTCAACCCAGAAAAATCAGAAAAATATTTTGAGGATATATCTGTTGGAAATCTTTTAGAGATATTTAAAAAAGATCAAGCTGAGGAAAATACAGTTACTTACGCTGATACAAAAAAAGATTTACCTATAACTTTCAAAACTAAAGAAGACTTGATTACCGAATTAGAGGATGAAATCTTTACTGATATTGTAGTCAGCAAAGGGGATAACTTTGCTAAAGTATTAAAAAAAGCAGGTATAAAAAATAGTGATATTGATAAAATTATCATAAATGGAAAAGATACTTATAACTTTTCCAAAATATATTTAGGCGATAATGTTAAAATTTTTTCTCGTTATGATGATGATATATTGAATAAGTTTAAACTCATCTACCGTTTTTCAAATACAGAGGAACTAATAGTCTCCTTAAATGATCAACAAAACTTTGAATACCAAGTAAATGAAATTCTATTAGAGTCTGAAAAAGTTTATGTAAAAGGAACTATAAAAACTAGTTTATATGAAGCCATGAAGGATGCAGGTCTATCAGACCTTGCTATCACCGAAGTAATAAGGATTTATAGTTTTGATGTGGATTTTCAAAGAGATATTTATGAAAATGACACATTTGAATTATATTTTACAAAAAAAGTTAACGAAGATGGAAAAACAGTAGAAATTGAAGATCCAGAATACTTACTTCTTACTTCTAGAGGAACACCTTTAAAATATTATCTTTTCACTACACCCGATTTTAGTGAATATTTTGATGAAAAAGGGAAAGGTATGACTAAAAGTCTTATGAAAACGCCTATCAATGGAGCAAGGCTTAGTTCTGGGTTTGGATATAGGAAACATCCAATTCTAGGATATAACAAACTTCATAAGGGGGTCGATTTTGCAGCTCCTTCTGGAACACCTATTTTTGCAGCAGGCAATGGAGTTGTAGAATTTGCAGGAAAAAATGGAGCGTATGGAAACTATGTAAGGATACGCCATGATGGTACATTTAAAACTGCATATGCTCATATGAAATCACTAAAAAAGGGTATTTATGATGGCGTTCGTGTAAAACAGGGTGATATCATTGGTTATGTAGGAACTACTGGAAGATCTACAGGGCCTCACCTTCATTATGAAATTATCCAAAACGGTGAACAAATGAATCCAGCTAAATTAAAACTTCCTTCTGGAAGAAAGTTGAATGAACAAGAATTAAAACAATTCAATAATTTAATTGTAGTTATGAACCAAGAAATTGATGAACTAAGTAAGAAATATGTCTTTAATAAGAACTAGGCTAGTTGATTAGCAAGATCATCAAAATCAGTGCTAGGAACTTGTTTTTCGTTTTCACTATTATCATCCGTTAAGCCATCTTCTTCAGTGTCTCTATCTTTATTGATAATTCTTCTTGATACAGCACCTCTGTTAAATGAATCTAGCTGCCTGAAGTAATGCTCTGCGTGCTGTAAATAAAATTGTTCGAGAACATCATCTCCTTGCCCCTTAGCATCTTTAGCTTTATTTAGATAATCGTTGTATTGTAATTGAGGGTTTTTACCTCCTCTTTTAAAACCGTTGCTATTGCCATTTGTTTGCAAATAAGGTGAATCGGCGACTCCACTACGTGGGCCAGAATTTATTTTGCGTGAAATTCCAAATTGTTTTCTTTTAGTATAATTTTTCATAAAACTTAATTGATTATCAGTAAAAAGCCCATCAAAACTAACTTGAGAGTGTTATCTTTAATAATCTATCTAATTTAAGATAATCTTCTTTTTTATAGACTATTTTGATCCCTTTTTCTAATAAAAATTGAAGTAATTTTTCTGAGATAATTGGGTCAATTTCAAAATAAATGTCTCCTCTAAATTGTGTTCTGGCTAAATGATCTAAAATTTTTTTATAAAATTCAGTCCCATTATCACCCCCTATTAGAGATATCTTTGGATCATAAAGTGTTTCAGGATTAAGTTTTTTATATTCACTCAAGGGTATATAGGGAGGATTACATACAATAAAATCTAATTCTTCCAAACATGAGTTTTCATAATTCATAAATAAATCAGAGTGATAACAATTAGCTCTATCATTTAATTCAAATTTATTAATATTTTTCATACAAACGTGTAATGCCTCTTCTGAAATATCAATAAAATCACATGAAGCATTATGAAACTCATTTAAAAGAGAGATACCGACGCAACCCGTTCCTGAACAAAGATCTAAAAATTTAAGTTTAGAAGGCTTTTTTTTAGAATAATCAATTAAAATATTTTCAACTAATAACTCTGTATCGGCTCTAGGGTCTAAAGTATTTTCATTAGTATAAAAAATATCTTTCCAAAACCCTTTTTGGTTAATTATTTTAGAAAGTGGTTTTCCCTTTAAACGTTTTTCAATTATGTTTTTAATAGTTTCTAGATCAATATTACTTATATTAACTTCATTGAAAGTGTTTTTTTGAGCAGCATAAGCAATAATTATTTGTGATTCACTAATAGGATCATCTATTAATTCTTTTCGAAGTAAGTTTGATACTTGGTTTAAAAGTTCTGTTTTATTTTCAAATTTATTATTGAACATTTAGTTGATTAAGCTTCTCAGCTTGTTCACTAGCTGATAAAGCAGAGATCATTTCTTCAAGAGCTTCACCAGTTAAAAATTGATCAAGCTTGTAAAGGGTTAGATTAATTCGATGATCTGATACCCTACCCTGCGGAAAATTATAAGTTCTTATTCTTTCAGATCTATCCCCAGAGCCAACTTGACTTTTTCTATTAGATGATAATTCTTGTTCTCTCTTTAATCTTTCAGCTTCATAAATCCTCGATCTAAGAATTTTAAGTGCTTTGGCTTTATTTTTATGCTGAGATCTTTCATCTTGCTGGGTTACTACAATACCTGTGGGAATATGTGTAATTCTCACAGCGCTATCGGTAGTATTTACTGATTGGCCACCAGCACCACCAGATCTATAAACATCTATTCTTAAATCATTATCTTTTATTTCGACATCTAGCTCTTCAGCCTCAGGAAGTACCGCTACAGTTGCGGCTGAAGTATGAATTCTTCCTCCAGACTCCGTTTCAGGGATTCGTTGTACACGATGAACACCTGATTCATTTTTTAAATACTTAAATACTCCTTCGCCTTTAATTTCAATAATCGCCTCTTTAATGCCCTTCAATCCAGTTTCATTTTTTTCCATAGGCTGAAATCTCCAATTTTTTAGGGCAGAATATCTCTCATACATTCGATATAAGTCTCCTGCGAATAAAGCCGCTTCATCACCCCCTGTCCCGGCTCTAATTTCTAAAATAACATTTTTTTCATCAGCCTCGTCTTTAGGTAAAAGTGCGATTAATAGCTCTTTATTTTTTAATTCTAAATTTTTTTCAAATAGAGGTAATTCTTGTTTTGCTAAATCTCTAAGATCTTCATCATTTTCATTTTCTAAAATATATTTATATTCTTTGATTTCCTTGGAGATATTATCAATTTCATCAGAAAGGAAAATAATAGGCTCCAGTTTGGATAAATCTTTATTAATTTGAATTATTTGCTTATTGTCTAATTTTTCAGAATTAATTAATTTTTCATTTAAACTATTAAACTTAACTCTTAAATCTATTATTTGTTTATCTAATTTCATTGGTTAAATTAAATTCAGATTGATTTATAGATTTTTGCTCTTTGTTCATTAGATTTTTAAAAGTAATTTTCTGATTTAATTGCTCTTCTTCCCCGATCAAAACAATATAATTAAAACTATTCTTATCCGCATAAGTAAAAAGTTTTTTAATATTATTGTTAATTTTTATCTCGTGGGTATATGAAGAATTATAAAACTGATTCATAATTAATTTATTTTTAAGATATGACTCATCTTGAACAGCTATTAATATTTTTAATTGACTTTTTTCAGTTTCATTCGGTAAAGTTACAAGATCCATTAATCTTTCAACTCCTGCTGCCCAACCAATTCCAGGTATATCTTTTGAAGAAATCATATTGATAAGTTTGTCATATCTTCCACCAGCCAAAATTGCATTTTGTCTTTTATCCTGTGTAGTCTGAAACTCAAATGCTGTATGGGTATAATAATCAAGACCCCTTACAAGATTATTTTCTTCAATAAAATCTATGCTATTTTCATTTAACAGTTCTTTAATTTGCTCAAAATATTGTTTACTTTTTTCAGATAATACTTCCTTCATTAATGGGGCATTAATTATTATTTTTTGGTCTTCCTCGTTTTTACTATCAAGTATTCTAAGTGGGTTTTTTTCAAGTCTTTCTAATGAGGTTTCAGATAACTGAGATTTATAGGACTCAAAGTAATTCTTTAATTTTTTTGAGTAGTTTAATTGATCCTCGGTTGAACCTAATGAATTGATAATCAATTTATAATCTGAAGTATTTATACTAAGTGAATCAAGTAATAACTTTGCAACTAAAATTATTTCAAAATCTATATAAGCATGTTTTTCACCAATCGCCTCAATATTTATTTGATGAAACTGACGATAACGCCCTTTTTGTGGCCTCTCCCTTCTAAACATTGGGCCATGAGTGCACAATTTAACTAATCCTGTCTGATAATTTTCTGCTACATGTCTAGCAATTCCACTGGTTGCCTCGGGCCTTAAACATATTGTCTTGTCATTTTTATCGGTAAAGGCGTACATTTCTTTTGAAACAATATCTGTATGCTCACCTACAGCTCTAACAAATAAATCCTGATGTTCTATGATAGGAGTTTGAATAGGTTGGAAGTTAAACCTACTACATACTTCATAAAAACAATCAGTTATGAATTTAAATTTATGAATTTCAGGACCTACAAGATCATGGGTGCCCTTGACTAAATTTACTTTGTTATTATCCATAAAGTTATTTATGTATTTGATTTACTTTTTCTTCTATAGTTTGCACTAAATACTCAACAAGATCTTTATCTTGTATGCGATGACTTTTATTTCCGTCAACGTATATCATATGAGTATTGTTTCCGCCACCTGTAATTCCTATATTGGTCATTGTGGCCTCTCCTGGTCCATTAACGACGCAACCAATGATGGATACAGTTATTGGTTTTTTTATGTGAGCTAATTTTTTTTCAACATTTTTTACTGTTTCAATTACATCAAACTGCTGTCGAGCACAAGAAGGGCATGAGATAATTGTAACCCCATAATCTCTTAAATTTAAAGATTTAAGCATCTCAAAACCTACCTTAACTTCTTGAGTTGGGTGATCTGATAAAGAAACTCGAATTGTATCTCCTATACCTTGATATAATAGCATACCTAAACCAATTGAAGATTTTATAGATCCGCTAAAATAACTTCCGGCTTCAGTAATTCCTAAATGTAGGGGATAGTTACAATAATCAGATAACATTTTATATGACTCTACAGCAGTAAATACATTAGATGCCTTAACGCTTATCTTAAAATTATCAAAATTCAGATCTTCTAATAATTGGATATTATATTTCGCGCTTTCAAAGAGCGCTTCCGCTGTTGGACTTTTATATTTTTCTAATATCTGTTTTTCTAAACTACCTGCGTTTACCCCTATCCTGATAGGAATATTATTTTGTTTTGCAGCTTCTACTACCTCTTTAACCTTTTCCTGTGATCCAATATTCCCAGGGTTAATACGAAGACAATGAGCGCCATTATCTGCTGCTTCTAAAGCTCTTTTATAATGAAAATGAATATCTGCAATTAAGGGGATATTAATTTTGGGGATAATATCTTTTAAAGCTTTTGAGGATTTTTCATCTGGAATAGAAACTCTAACTAAGTCACATCCCTCTTTTTCAATCTGATAAATTTGTTCTAAAGTTTTGTCGATATCATAGGTAAGAGTGTTGGTCATTGTTTGAACAGTAACAGGAGCATCACCGCCAATGATTACACTCCCAACTTTTATTTGTTTAGTTTTTTTTCGTTTAATGTGATGTGAGTATTTCAAAGTAAAAGTTCCATTTCTAAAATTTCGAAATTCTTGAGGGCAAACTGATCATCGTTTTTAATTTTAAATTTTACACCTTTATAAACTATTTTATCAATATTATTTATGTCTGATATATCTAATAGATAGTTATTATCTAAATTTAGGGATAAAAATTTAGTCCCATTTAGCTCTCCAAATTCTATATTTTGTTTATCTAAATTTTGAATTTTATAAAAAAGGGACTTACCTTTTTTTGGATATAGTTCAAATGTTTGAGAGTAGTTCTCTCGCTCAAAAGCAATTAATAACGTTTTAAAATTTTCATTAGATATAAATTCTAAATTTACCTCACTAATAATATCATGAACTGATTTTTGGATTTTATCTGGCTCAACTATTTTTATGATCTCTATTTGATTGAATCTTTGATAAATATTATATGAAAAGAAAATAACAATTATAAGCACCAATATTATCAAAAAATTAACTATAAATATTTTTGAATAATCAGTTGGGATTTGATTTATTTTTGTCTCATAATTGATTTTATAACCTAAATATCGATAGATCGTTTTTTTATAAGTTGATCTATAAGCCTTAAACTTCTCAGGTAATTGTAAATCCTCCTCAAGTAGTCTGATGATTTCTTTATCTAACTTTAACGCAAAAGCTAACTCTTCAAGTGAAAGGCCTTTTTTTAATCTGGCTTCTTTAATAGAAATTATTTCACTCAATAGTTATTTTTTATGAAGTTTGTAAGCTTCATGCAGTTTTTGGACGGCTAAATCCGTAAACTGCTCATCAATTAGAATACTTATCTTAATTTCAGAAGTAGTAATAACTTGAATATTGATTTTATTTTTTCCAAGAGTGTCAAAAAGTGTTTGTGCAACACCCGCGTGTGAACGCATCCCCACGCCAACAACAGAGACTTTAGAAATAGTGTTCGATGATTGAATTCTCTTATACCCAATAGTTGTTTTTTCTTTTTTTAAAATTTTTAAAGCTTTATCTAGATCCCCACGGGGAAGTGTAAAAGATAAGTTTGCATATTTTCCATCTTGGGAAACATTTTGCAGTATCATATCAACATTAATATTTCCTCTAGCAAGTGGTCCAAAAATTTTTGATGAAACACCTGGTTTATCTAATACTCTTGATAGGGTAATTTTGGCTTCATCCTTGGAATAGGCAATACCGCTAACTGTATTATTTTCTAATGTGCTATTTTCTTCTGTAACAATAGTGCCAGTTTTTTTGGGCTCCATTGAAGACCTTACGCTTAATTTAGTTTTTTTTCTCATTGCTAATTCTACTGATCGAGTTTGAAGAACTTTAGCGCCTTGGGAAGCTAATTCAAGCATTTCTTCATAAGAGATTTGATCAATTTTTCTTGCAGATGGTACCAAGTTGGGGTCTGTTGTATACACACCATCAACATCTGTATAAATAATACATTCCGCATTAATAGCAGCTGCAACAGCAACAGCACTTGTATCAGAACCACCTCTACCTAATGTAGTAAGTTGATTTTTAGTATTTACCCCTTGAAAACCAGGCACTAACAAGACGTCAAATTCCTTTAATCCATTTATTAAGTATTCACTATCAATTTTAAGTATTCTCGACTTCATATGTTCATTAGAAGTTATGATCGGAATTTGCCAACTTTGAAGAGATTTTGATTTAACCTTAATTGCATTTAAATAAACTGACATTAAGGCACAAGATACGTTCTCACCGGTTGATATGGCATTATCATAGTCCGAGGGGTTAGGGTTTTTTGATAATTGCTTTGTAAGATTTATTAACCTGTCAGTTTCTCCAGACATGGCTGAAAGAACTGCAATTACTTTATTTTTTTTCGACCATGATGAAATAATTGAAGCTGATCTTTTGATTGCCTCAATACTGCCAACAGATGTACCACCAAATTTTAAAACCTTAATTTTCATAAGTTGCGATAATATACATATAAGTATAATTATGTAAAGATGATGACTGAATATAGTTATAAATATTACGACCCCTTAGAACAAATGATGCCAATTAGGCATCAGTATATTTCCCAAATAATAAAAAAGAATGAAAATTTAGATTTAAATAAATATTTGAAAGAAAAATCTATACTAGATTTAGGTTGTGGAACTGGCTTGTTTCTATCAAACTATGAAAAAATAGCAAACAATTGCACAGGTGTTGATACTTTAGATTTTTTTTCAAAAAAACAAAGTCCAAGACTTAAATTTATCAGAGCCAACATAGGATCTTTTTTAAAGACTAATAAAAAAAAATATGATTTCATTTTTTTGTTTGAAGTAATTGAACACTTGGATTTAAACACCAAAATAAACTTATTCAAAAATATTAAAAAATTTTTAAATAAAAATGGATACTTATTTTTTTCAACACTAAACGATAATTTAATATCTAAGTTTTTATCAATTAGTATTGCAGAAAACATATTTAAAATTCTGCCAAAAAAAACACATGATAGTAAATTGTTCATTTCCCCTAATGGAATACAAAAATTATGTGTAAAAAACTCTTTAAAAATTATAGATATTTCAGGACTGATATATAATCCTGTTATTAAAACTTTCAATATAAGTAAACTAAGTTTGGTTAATTATATTGGCGCTATAAAAAATTAATTTTTTTTCCTATCCTTTATATCGAATGGTAGTCTAACAAGAGGTATGCCTTCTTTGATAAGTTCTTGGCTCTCTTTTTCACTTGCCTCGCCGTAAATTGGCTTCTCACCACTTTCACCATAATGAATTTTTCGAGCTTCCTCTGGAAATTTTTTACCTACATAGGTAAAATTTTTCTCAACTTCAGATTTTAATTTATCTAGCTGTTTATTATAACTAGCAAAAATTTTATCTTGTTCTTTTTTTATTTTCTTTGAGCTATTTGATTTACTTGAGATATTTGGTGCCATAACAGACTTACTTACCTTAAAAGAATTACAATAAGGACAATTAATAAGTTTTCTCTTTTTCTGAGATTCAAAAGATTTAGAGTCCTCAAAACTAGCCTCAAAAATATGCTCGTTTTCACATTTTAAATCAAATTTAATCATTATAATTAATTAATATCTAAATTTTTATTTTCAATCTCAGTATTCAAAATTTCTATCATGACTCAAAACAGGTATTGACTGCTGATACAATTCTACTTCGTTTAAATCTATTTGACAGTTAAGAACCATTTCTTGGTTACCTGCTTCAGCAATGATGTCGCCCCAGGGGTTAACAACCATACTATGACCATAAGTAGACCTATTTTCCTCATTTGTTCCCCACTGATTTGGAGCTAATATAAATACACCATTTTCAATTGCTCTTGCCCGAACTAGAGTATGCCAATGGGCCTTACCAGTTGTTTGAGTAAAAGCGGAAGGTACTACAATTATTTGGGAACCCATTTTTGCTAAAGCTCTATACAGCTTGGGAAATCTTAAATCATAACATATCGTGTGTCCTACTTTAAAACCTTGAATATCAGATATAATTAAATCATTCCCTGATGTATAATATTCGCTCTCCCTATAATTTTCTCCATTTTTTAACATCACATCAAACATATGAATTTTATTATATTTTGAGACTATAGTACCTTGACTATCTATAAGTAGCGATTGATTATAAGGTCTACCATTATCCATAATAGGAAGAGAGCCGACTAAAAGATAAACATTATTTAATTTAGCGAAATTTTTGAAATACGCTATACAACTATCATTGATAGAAAAAAAATGTTTATTTTTATTAGATAAAAAAAGACAACACTCCGGTAATAAAATTAAATCTGGATTAAATTTTATTGACTCATTTAATAAGTCTTGTAGTTTTTTTAAGTTTAAATCTAAATTTGGCCCTACAGTTAACTGAACTAGTGATAATTTCATTCACTTTTAAGCTTAAAGATTTCATATTTAGAAGGATCTTTGATAGCCTTATGGACCTTCAACTTCTCGTCAGGTAAAATTGAAATGCTATGATTGCTAAATAGCAAATAGTCAAATTCTTTATTATTTTTGATTAAAGAAATTTTAAGAGTATTTTCTTTATTTATTAGAACTGATGGTTCGGAAAAGTTAACAGTTTGTTCTTCAGAATTATCTAATTGATGAGTATTTTCAAACTCTTTGTTAAACCCATCTATATTTTCATAAAAATTAAGTCTTTTTTGATCTAAGTTAAATCTAGATATCATGATAACTAATATATTAGCATATTATGGGTAAAATAAATTTAAAATTAAAAGAATGCAGAAAATTTCATTATTTTAATGAAGAAAACTTTATTTTTAAAAATGGGGAGAGACTTATAGAGGAAAAAATTGAGTTATTATTAAATGACATAAAGCTTGGGCTTTCATTGGATAAAAACTTTTATTTTTCTTCCAAAAAAGTGAATAAATTAGAAATTTCAGCAATCGGTAATTTAGATAAACTTAGCAATAAATATGATGCCCTTTTCTCAAATTTTTCTATCCAAATTGACTTAATCAATAATCCTAATCAAATCTGTAAAAGCATTTATAATATTTTAAATGAAAATAGCTTCTTATGCATAAATTTATTAACAAATAATTCCATGACAATTATTAGAAATATATTTTACGAAATAGATGAAAAAATTTTTGGAGGATCTTTTCAGAGATTTGGTCCCTTCGTTGAGGTCCCTAGTATTGTTGATGAACTTAATCAAAATCAATTTAAAGAAATAGTTGTTACTATCGATAGAATAGAAGCAAATTACGACTCCTTTGCAAAGTTGAGATCTGATTTTAAATCTTTTGGTATTGCAAATTTTTATGATTTTAAAATACCATTCAAAAAAGATTTTTTTATTTATGCTCAAAAAGTTTTTAATAAACTTATTGAAAATCATAAATATATTCCATTAGATTTAGAAATTGCTACATTTACAGCGTGGAAATAATCATAATATAGTGTAATTGTTTAAAAATGTTTGAAAAAATTAATAAGTATTTTGCATCTAAAAAAAACTTAAAACTTATAGATGAAATTTCAAATAAATATTTAAATAAAATTAATCAATTAAAGGATGAGATCTCTGTGCTTAGCAGAGATGAACTGATAAAAAAAATTAATGAAATCAAAAAAGATATTGAATTACATAAAGCAGAAATATCTGAAGAAAATATCTGTCTTGTTAGTGCTATAGTTAGAGAGGCATCAAAACGTTCAATCGGCATAACCCACTATGACTCTCAAATAATTGGAGGGTTGGCTCTATACCACGGATTCATAGCAGAAATGAAAACTGGTGAAGGCAAAACATTAGTTGCGACCATACCAGTAATTTTAAATGCAATTCAGGGCAAAAAAGTGCACTTAATAACTGTAAATGACTACTTAGCCAAAAGAGACTCGAATTGGATGGGGCCAGTTTATGATTATTTGAATATCACTCATGCTTATATCCAGAATGATCAAAAACTTGATGAAAAAGTTCAGGCCTATACTTTTGATGTTGTTTATGGAAATAATAATGAGTTTTGTTTTGACTATCTGAGAGATAACTTACGTTCTGTTCAAACACCAAAAATGCAGACAAAACACGATGTAGCAATTATTGACGAAGCAGATTCAGTTCTGATTGATGAATCTAGATCCCCATTAGGTATTTCTGGACCGATCAAAACGCCCATACAACTTTTTAAACTATGCTATGAGATCACAGAGGATTTAATAAAAGAAGATGTAGAAATTAATGAAGAAAGAAAAAACGTCTTATTAAAAGATTCAGGTATTAAGAAAATTGAATTTAATTTAAAAAAAATAAATTATCTTAAGGGCAATAGTTTATTTGATAGTGAGAATTTAGAAGCTTATCAAATTATTAATCAATCATTAAAAGCTAGATTTTTATACGAAAGAGACAAAGACTACATAGTAAAAGATAATCAAATTATTGTTATTGATGAATTTTCCGGTCGTCTTGCCGAGGGTCGTCGATTTGGAGAAGGCTTACATCAATCTTTAGAAGCTAAGGAAAATGTTAAAATACAATCCGAAAGTATTACTTTAGCAAGTATAACTTTTCAAAATTATTTTAAAAAATATGAGAAAATTTCAGGAATGACTGGTACGGCTATTACTGAGGCTGAAGAGTTTTTAGAAATCTATGCATTAAATGTCATTGAAATACCTACAAATAAAAAGATGATTAGAAATGATAAAAACGATCAAATTTATAAAACAGCTGAGGAAAAATATGAAGCTGTGGTTAATTTAGTTAAGTCTAAATATACATTAGGGCAACCTATGTTAGTAGGTACTACCTCTATAGAAAAATCTAATTTTATTTCAAACCTATTTACTAAAAACAATTTACCTCATAAAGTTTTGAATGCTAAAAATCATGAGAATGAGGCTGATATTATTGCTTCGGCTGGTAAGCCTTTTCAGATAACTGTTGCAACAAATATGGCAGGCAGAGGAACTGACATTCGCTTAGGAGGTAACCCCGAGTTAGATAAAAATTTTAAACAAGAAGACTATTCTAAAGTAATTGAAGTTGGCGGTTTATCTATTATCGGAACAGAACGCCATGAAAGTAGAAGAATTGATAATCAATTACGAGGCAGGGCAGGAAGACAAGGCGATCCTGGCGAAAGTATTTTTTTTGTCTCCCTAGAGGATGATTTAATGAGAATTTTTGGATCAGAAAAACTTCAATCTATGCTTTCAACTTTAGGCCTTAAATATGGTGAGGTGATTGAACATAAGTGGTTAACGTCTTCGATCGAAAGGGCTCAAAAACGAGTTGAGGGGCATAATTTTGATATACGAAAACAACTATTAGAATTTGATAATATTATTGATAAGCAAAGAAATATTATTTACTCAAAAAGAAATGAAATTATTGAAGATGATATATTACAATTTATTAAAGACACTGAAGAAGAATTTTTTAATAATTTATATGATGGAGAGGAAAAGGAAGTAATTAATTTTACAAATTTGATAAGCTTTAGTGAAAAAGACCAAGTTAAAGATAAAAAATACTATTTAGATAAATTTACCGATTTGAGAAATAAAAATTTGGAGGAGCATAATCAAATTTATTTGTTAATTTTAAAGCAAATAGCTCTTAGTATATTAGATAAAAATTGGCATAATCACTTACAAGAATTAAACAACATTAGGATGTCAGTTAGTTTAAGTGGATATGGTGGCAAAGATCCTGTAAATGAATTTAGGAAAGCTTCATTTTCTTCATTTAATAACTTAATTTATGAAATCCAAAAACAATTAGTATTAGTCTTAAATAATCTACAAGTTAGAAATAATGATAAGGCTGATCAAAATTCATCCCTAGATGAAATTGAAAATAAAAAAATAGGAAGAAATGATCCTTGTCCTTGCGGTTCTGGCAAAAAATTTAAACAATGCCATGGTTTAAATTAAGGTAAGTAATTTAAATACCTTTGATTGCGATTTTTAATTAGTGTTTTTATTTCTATTTGATTTAATTCTTTTAAATTTTTAATTAGAGAGTCTTTCAATTTCTTAGAAATATAGCTGTGATCCCTATGGGCGCCTCCTAAAGGCTCGCTTATAACCTCATCTACAATTTTTAAATTAAAACAATCTTTTGCGGTTATTTTAAGAGAATTCGATGCTGTTTCGGCATATTCTGCTGATTTCCATAAAATTGATGAGCACCCCTCTGGTGAAATAACTGAATAAATAGAATTACTTAGCATTAATACCCGATCACTTGTTGCAAGAGCTATCGCACCCCCGGAGCCTCCCTCGCCTATTACTATAGAGATGCACGGAGTCTCACAATTTAAGGCAACTTTCATTGACTGGGCAATTGCCTCCGCCTGACCTCTTTCTTCCGCATCTTTTCCAGGATAGGCGCCAGACGTGTCAATGAAACATATTAATGGTAAATTTAGCTTTGAAGCTAACTTCATTATCCTTTGAGATTTTCGATAACCCTCTGGCTTTGCCATTCCAAAGTTATGTTGAATTCTCGTATTCATGTCATGGCCTTTTTCAGTACCAAGCACAAGAACGGGATAACTATCTAAGAAAGCAAATCCAGAGACAATGGCGCTGTCTTCAGAGTATAGTCTATCACCATAAAGTGAGGTAAAATTAGTAAATATATTATTTATATAATCTCGGGTCTTAGGCCGGTTAGGATGTCTTGCAATTTTAACAATTTGCCAGGGCGATAGTTTAGAATAGATTTTTTTTAATTCTAAAGTTTCTTTTTCTTCAATTAATTTCAACTTAGAATTAATATCTATCCCGCTCTCTTGTGAGGCTCTAATTAAGGATTTTTTTTCAATATCAAGATTTTCTAATTTTTCTTCAAAATCTAAAAAAAACATTCACTGACTATAGTTTATTTTTAAGAGGATGATAAGAGTCTAATGCTGATCTTTTTAAAGATTTTGCAACCTTAGTATAGATTTCAGTGGTTGAAATACTGGAGTGACCTAATAACTTTTGTATATGTCTAATATCAGCATTATTTTCAAGCATTGAAGTAGCGAAAGAATGTCTAAACGTATGTGATGAAATATGCATACTAATATTACCACTCAAATAGTTATCTTGTAAAAATTTATTAACTGAGCGGGACGAGATAATTTTTTTATTAATAACAAAAATAAAAGGATAATCAGTTTTTATCTTCAATAATTCATTCAAGAATTCTTGAGTAATATAAGCCTTGCGCTCTTTGGAACCTTTGCCATAAACAAAAACTGTCTTATCGATGGCATTAATATCAGACCATTTTAAATTTAAAACTTCAGATATTCTCATTCCTGATAGAAACATCAATTTCAAAGCTAAGATATATATATTTTTATGAGATAATTTTGAATTATTAAGTTTTTCGAATATTTCTTTGGCCATATTTTTATCAATAGCTCTAGGAATATTTTTATCATTTTTAAGAGAAATAAATTCATCAAATTTGATATTTTCAATAATTTTTTCTGACTTAAGAAATTTTAAAAAATTCTTTAGTGAGGATACTTTGCGATTGATAGAAGAGTTAGTATATGTTTCTTTTCTTAAAGAAGAAATGTAAGTTCGAATTAGATCAGAAATATTATCAAATTGATTTTCATCATCTAATTTAAAAAAATAAGATAAATCAATCAAATAACTTTTAATGGTATTTTGTGAGAGGTTTCTTTCTGAAATTAAATATTGTTTATAAATATCTAAATATTTTTTAAAATTCATGTGTTTGATAAATAAACTTTAAATATCAATTTTAAAATTTCATTTTTAAGAAACTCATCATCGATCAGGTATTTATTGATAAAATAAAGATCATACTCATTTAAATTAAAATAATTTTCACTAGTATTTACATAATAAATAAAACTATTTAAGAGATCTAGGTTTTCGGCATAATGACTAAGTAGAATGGGATTAACTTTAATTTTTTTAGAATCAATATTTATTGAATTACTCTCTTTATCAAAATTTATATTCTTATTTAAAAAAAAGAATCTTATTGATGGATTATTGATAAGGTCAATATTTTCAATGTAAATTTTTTGATTAAAATCTTTATTTAAATAGTTATACAAGGCAATTGCTATTGGATTGTCCTCAATGTTGTTCAATGGACTATTACTGATAAGTTGAATTAAATTTTCTAAAAAGTTTGAATTTTCATAGAGACTTAATATCATTAATGCATTCATATAACTTAAGTTGCTATTAGTAATTCTCATTTGAGTAAATTCATCATTTAGTAGTCTTGAGACGTCATAGAAATCCAGTTGAAGTAAAGGTAAATATTTTTCAATAATTTGAAGTTTTTTATTATAATTAATTTCGTTAGAAATTTCATTATACATCATCAATTCACTTGGCTGATCATCAAGCGATTTTAAAAGAGAAATATATTGATTAGCGTTGATTAATCGATTTTTATAAAAGTTATTAATTTGATAAAGCTCAAATTGATTAATTTTCATATAAATTTCTAAATCTAATAGTGACTTCGGTTCATTAATTTGAATATTAATATCGCTATTTATGGATAAAATGTACTTATCTATAAATCCAATATCGTCGTAGCTTAATTCAGAATTAATTTGGTTGCCCTGGATATGGTCATTTAAAAAAAATGTATTTAACTTTTGAATTTCTTCTTTGTTGTATATTTCTAGTAGTAGCTCAATTTGGGATTTTTGATCATTGTATAATAAACAAATAATATTGAATGCATTTTGCGTGTTGAATCTCTTTTGCTCATAACTTAATTTATTTTGATAACTGCATAACTCGCCAATTTGATTGGAATTAAATAAATATATTGTGTAAAATTCATTTAAAACTGGATTATTAAAACTTTCAAATAAAACGTTATTAAAAAGATTTGAATTTAATTGGTATGAGTAAGGTTGGTTTGAAAAAAAACTTATTTTTTCATAAAAAAAATCTAGTTCATTTGAGTATTTGGGATATATCTGATGATTAGTTAATGAATCGAAAAGTGAATAAAAAAAATTATCATTGGTTTCAATTGAATCTATTAAGTAAGTAAAATCATCTTTATTAGATAAGGAAGAGATTATATTATTATTAGATATTTTACTTTTTTGAAATACTACCTCTTCACTGCTTTGAACTTTACTGAAAGTAGTAAAAAAAAAATATATGATTAATAAAATAATTTTCATATAAATCTTTCTATCGGTATATTGTGTTGATTAAGCCTTGCTGGTGATGGTATTTTAATACTGTTAATCAATAGAAAAACAAACGATAAAAGCACTACAAACATAGCCAAGACTAGAATTTTTTTCATAATTATATATTTTATGCGGTCTTTTATTATATATTCTAATCACAGTATAAAACAATAATGAATAAAATTAGATCAAAAATATGCATTATAGGCATGCCTGGATCGGGAAAATCAACAATAGGTAGGCTTTTAGCTCAAAGAATAAAATACTCTTTTGCAGATCTCGATGAAGAAATTGAAAAAAAACAATCGATGAAAATTAGCGATATATTTGAAAAATTTGGTGAAGATTATTTTAGAAAAAAGGAAAGAAACGTACTTTGTGATTTTATAAAATATGAGAAAATTGTTATTTCTACAGGGGGAGGTATTATTTTAAAAAATCAAGATATTTTAAAAGATTGCTATAATATTTATTTAGATTGTGATATTGAAACTTTGATAAAACGTACTTCTCGAAATAAGACAAGACCCCTGTTACTGGAAGATAGAAAAAGAAAGATCAAAGAACTTTTCAATCAAAGAAAATCCATTTACAATGATTTAGCAGATTTAAAGATAAATGCTTCCATATCTACTAAAGATTCTATTAATTCAATTTTAAAGGCAATCCCAAATGAAAATTACTAAAAAGATATCTAACCAAAATCATGATATTGACTTTTTAAATAAAACTCGATTGAAAACATACTTAAAATTAAATTTTACAAAAATGGATATAGCGATTATTGATAAAAATTTAAGTAACAATTATTTAATTAAATATATCTATAAAAATTTTAAGGGTCGATGTTTATTCATCAAAGGTCATGAAAAAATAAAAAGTATAGATAACTACTCCAAAATTTCTGAAAAAATAATTAAAATAGGAATTCAAAGAAAAAGTAAAATTTTTTCCATTGGCGGAGGCACGATTGGAGACCTTTCAGGCTTTATTGCTTCAACACTCCTAAGGGGGGTTGATCATATTATGATACCCACTTCTTTATTGGCTATGGTAGATAGTTCAATTGGAGGGAAAACTGGAATTAATAGTAAATTAGGCAAAAACTTAATAGGAACATTTTACTTGCCAGAAAAAGTTATAGTTTGCACGGATTTTTTAAAAACTCTTCCTTCAAGAGAAGTTAGTTGTGGATTTGCTGAAATAATAAAATATGCATTCATTGACTCTAAAAAATTAAAAAAAATATTAATTAGATCCAATGATTTGAATAAAGACCTAAATAATATTATTAAGATTTCAATTGAAACTAAATTGAAATTTATAAAAGATTTTATGGAAAAGTCCGAAGGTAAAAATGCAAGAGCAATCTTGAACTTTGGGCATACTGTGGGTCATGCAATAGAAAATTCTAATTCTTATAGCAATAGAATTAAGCACGGTGAGGCGATTGCCCTTGGTATGATTATTGAATACAAATTATCAAACTTATTAGGTCACAATGATGAGAGTATTGATACATTGATATCTTTATTAAAGAAATACAACCTCCCTACCAATTTTAAAAAATTTATTAATTCAAAAACTATTACAATATTAATAAAAAAAATGATGCTAGATAAAAAAGCATCAGATAATTATGTTAATTTAATTAGCATTAAAAAAGATCATGGATTTATAAATAAAATTAGTTTTCAAAATTTGTATAAGCTTTTAAACAATATTAATTAATGACGTTTATAATTTTATTAAAAATTATTGGAATAGTAATTCTATTAACTTTATCTGCTATTTCATCAGGATCAGAAACAGCATTAACAGCCGTTTCTAAATTAAGAGCTCATCGTCAAAATGAACAAGGAGTTGAAAATGCCAAATACATTTTAAAAATCAAAGAGCTTAAAGATGAATTTATAACAGGTATTTTACTAGCAAATAATTTATTTAATATTTTAGCAACCGCGCTTTTTACAGAATTACTTATCTCACTTTTTGGAGGATATGGAATTACTATTGCAACAATTATTATGACTTTATTGATAGTAATATTTTCTGAAGTTACACCAAAGATTTTTGCAATAAATAAGCCAATGTCCTTTGCACTTTTAGTTTCAAAGTTTTTTTATTTTTATACTAAAATTATAAAACCCGTTATTTATCTAATAAATCTAATTTCATCACAGATTATGAAACTAATAGGTCTTAATTTAACCACAGATCAAAATAAGATCCTTGAAGAAGAGTTTGAGGGGGCTATTCAATTACAAAAACAATTATCTAAAAAAGACGAAGTTGAAGCTGAGTACATGAGTAATCTATTAGAGTTAAAAAAACTAAAGGTAGATGAATTAATGACCCATAGAAATGAGATTTTATCAATTGATCTCGATGAACCGTTCAAAAAAAATATAAGAATTATTAACACTTCTACTTACACTAGAATTCCTGTGATAAAAAAAAACTTTAATAATTTAATTGGTATTTTAGATATTCGGGATTTTCTTAAAGATGATAAAATTGATGAAAACGCTTTAAATTACGATATCGAAAAAAAAGCATTTCAGCCAATATTTATCCCTCAAAATAAACTAGCTATTAAACAACTCATTGATTTTAAAACCCAAAGAGAACACATGGCTTTAATTGTAGATGAGTATGGAGAAATACAAGGACTGATTACCTTAGAGGACATAATTGAGGAAATCATCGGTGAAGTTTTTGATGAGACTGATACTGATGAAACCTATTTAGAAAAAATAGATGATAACAACTATTTATTTAATGGCAATTCAAGTATTAGAGAAATTAATAGAAGTTTAAATTTAGAATTACCCGATCAATACGTTACTTTGTCTGGATTAATACATGATTTAGCCAAAGAAATTCCAAAAGTTGGTAAAGTTTTTTATTATAAAGATATTAAACTTCAAATTATTTCTAGAACTATTAGTAAAATAAATAAAGTAAAAATCTCAATTTAATATTTTTATTTCTATTGAATGAAGACCTTGTTTAATAAACAAATCTAATTTTTCATAAACGACCCTATGAATATCAACTTTTTTTAATGCATTTTTATTAATAATATGAATTTCAATATGTGTTAATTCGTTCTCTGTATTTAGGACACCCGCATGGTGTTTATGCTTAAAGCTATTATCAATAATATTTGAAATTTCAAATTGACTAATAGTTAATAAATGCTTTTTAATATCTTCAATATTCATTAATTTGAAAAAATACTATATGAAGAAAAAAAGTAATACAGAAAATTTATGTAATCATCCTGACTGTCAAGAGTTTGGCGACTACAGGGCTCCAATTGGATATGATAATTTGAATAATTATCAATGGTTCTGCTTAGACCATATAAAAGATTTTAATAAAAATTGGAATTACCATAATAAGATGAACGCTGACCAAATTGAAAATGATATTCGATATGACACAATTTGGAGAAGGCCTACCAAACCTTTTGGTTCAGGAATGAAATACTTCAATTTCACTTTAAATGGTGAAGAGATGGGGTCAATTGAGAACCCCAATCAAGATTTAAATAAAAAAAATAAACTTTTTGGGTCATTATCCGTTCTAGATTTAGATATTAATGCCGATATTAACTTGATAAAAAAGAGATATAAGGAGTTAGTTAAAAAATTTCATCCAGATATTACTGGAAATAGTAAAAAAAATATTGATAAATTTAGAAAAATTATTGAAGCCTATAACTACCTACTTGAAAGATACAAATAATGAATAAAATTGAACCCATCAAAATAGATACTGAAAACCCAATAGAAGAAGTCTCATCAAAACAAACTTTTAATATTAAATCTGATATCAAGATTCCAAAATTTATTAATCATTCAGAGCATTGTCCAACAATAGATAAAAACTACCTTTTTGATGAAAATACAACTCTTGCTATTTTACTTGGCCTTAAATTTAACAAAAGGGTTTTTTTACAAGGTTTACATGGAACTGGCAAGTCATCACATATTGAACAAGTTTGCGCTCGCTTAAATTGGCCATGCATTAGAGTAAATTTAGATAGCCACGTATCAAGAATTGATCTTATAGGTAAAGATTCGATTGTTCTTAAAGATAACAAACAAGTAACTGAATTCCAGGAAGGTATTCTGCCTTGGGCATTTCAAAATAATATTGCATTAGTATTTGATGAATATGACGCTGGTAGGCCAGATGTAATGTTTGTAATTCAAAGAGTTTTAGAAAGTGAAGGTAAATTAACTTTATTAGATCAAAGTAAAGTCTTATCACCCCATCCTTATTTTAGAATTTTTGCAACTGCCAACACGGTTGGTTTGGGAGATACCTCAGGTATTTATCACGGGACCAATCAAATTAACCAAGGACAGATGGATAGATGGAACATTGTAGCTAAGCTAAATTATTTAACTGAAGAACAAGAAGTAAAAATTATCTCTAGTAAAATTAATGCTAATGAGGATGAAATTAAAGTCATCAAATCAATGGTGCAATTAGCGAATTTAACTAGAAAAGGCTTTGAACAAAAAGATATTTCTATTTTAATGAGTCCGCGAACTGTCATTATGTGGGCTGAAAATTATAAGTTAATCAATGATATAAAAATTTCATTTTATTTTACTTTTTTAAATAAATGCGATGAAAGTGAAATTGACATTTATAAAGAGTATTTTCAAAGAGCTTTGGGAATAGACTTATAATTGCCTGGAATTAAAAATAGCCCTCCCCCTAAACAGTTATCAAGTACGTTAAATACTGTTAATAAAACTATCTCCGAAAATAAAAACCTCAAACTAAACATAAACTCTAATATTATTTTAGAGAAGGAGGATACACTAAATCTGCCAAATATTTCGAACATTTTTGATTTCACTGATATGCGAGGTGCCTCAGACTCGTTTGCTTTAAAAAAAAAATACCACAATGAATCTGCTTTAAATCAATTAACTAATTTTAACATCGATATTAAAGATGAATTAATATTTTTAGAAAAAATAAGATATGAGTTTTATGGATCACAATCGTACATAGGGGTTCAAAAAAATATTATTTTAAAATGGATAAGAAGAATTGAATTACTTAAACAAAAAAAAAATAC
>CAYRCI010000007.1:0-45759 GCA_964422765.1 uncultured Alphaproteobacteria bacterium
TATTAACATTTATATTAATGATAGCTTTAGACAAATTAAAAGTACCTGGTGCAATAGTTCTAAGTATTCTTGCCACTACAATTCTTGGATTAATTTTTGGTGTAGTTGAGTTCCAAGGTTTTGCATCTTCCATTCCTTCCATGTCGCCCACCTTCTTACAACTAGATTTTAGTCAAATCGGAAGCTCTTTATTTTTAATTGTTGTATTTACCATTTTGTTTGTGGACTTTTTTGATACAGCAGGGACACTTACTTCTGTTGCAAATTTATCCGGGAAAATGGATAAAGATGGCAATATTGTTAATATTCAAAAAGCAGTATTTGCTGACTCTATTGCAACAATAGTTGGTTCTCTTTTTGGTACTTCTAATACAACCTCATATATTGAGTCAGGAGCGGGTATTAAAGAGGGTGGTAAAACAGGCCTAGTTGCAGTGGCTGTGGGTATATTTTTTCTCCTTTGTTTGTTTTTATCTCCTTTAGCTAAAACAATACCTGCTTATGCCACTGGGGCTGCTTTAGTTTTTATAGCAACTTACTTTTGTAAAAACTTATTGAATATAGACTGGGACGACATATCTGAATATGCTCCAGCTCTTTTAGCAGCATTCATTATGCCACTTACATATTCAATCAGTAATGGCATTGCTCTAGCCTTTATTGTGTATGTTATTGCTAAAATAATAAGTGGAAAGTTAAGTGATTTAAACTCTGCAATTATAATTATTGCAGGAGCTTCGCTAGTACATTTTATTTTAGGCTAGTCTTGTTCCCAAGGGAAAACAAGCCAATCTTTATCTTTGAAATCATAAAGGTGAAGGTCGGCTTGTTTTTTTCCTGATGTCTTAGCATATAGAACTACAAATTTTGAATTAGGCATCATTTCTTTTACTATCTTAGCTGTTTCACCACTATCAACCAAATCATCAATCACAACTAACTTTTTCAAAGACTTTATTCTTTTGTATATTTTGATATCCGATACTCTTTTTCTATTGCTGTAAGTTTTAAGTGCGATAACATCTATATCTTGAATACCTAAATAATTAGCTATTATAGAACCAGGTATAAGTCCACCTCTAGAAATTAAAATAAGTTTTTCAGGTTTATATTTTTTTTTAATTATTTTTGCTAATTTTATACAATCAGTATGGATATCATGGTAGCTTAAAAAAACTTGTTTCATTACGGGATTATAATAAAAAAAAAATGAAAAGCAATTTAGCTATTTTAAGTTCTGATATTAAATCTATTAATTTTATTATTAAAAATGATTTAGAACGTTATTTTCATTTATATGCAAACTCATCTAGAAATATTAAAGATGCTGAAAATTTTTCAAAAAAATATAACTTTGCCAAATATTTTGGTTCTTATGAAGAGTTAATAGAAGACAATAATATTGAATATATTATTAATTTTTTACCTTCTGGTATAAAATTTGAATATACATATCTTTTAATTAAAAAAGGCTTAAAGGTTATCTCTAATTATCCAATAGTTTCTTCTTTAAATGAAATTGATTATTTGAATGAAATTCAAACTTCTAAATTTGCCAATAATCTTTTTCTAATCGATGATAATAATTTTAATCATTTTAAATTGAAGGCTAAGAATAAAAAATATTTAACTTATTTTAAAGATATTAAATTAACTCTAAAAGAAAATAATTCTTTATCAACCATGGATATTCTTTTCGAGTCATGTCCCGATCTATTATTTTACCTAGACTCACAAAAGGAGAGATTATTTAAAATATCCAATATTGATTTAAAAAAAAATACTCTTACAAATTCAATCGATTTATTTAGATGTATCATTGAAATTGAGCCCAATATAAAAATTTTTGTAATTTTAGTTTCTAATAACGTTGAAAACATTCACTCTTCTAACTTTGATGCACTTCCTGATTTATCTGAAAAAATTATTTATAATTTTGAAGACTTTGAGAAATTTATAAGCGGAAAAAAACCCTTTGATAATTTAAGTTATTTTCAATACTATCCCTTAAAATTATTACAAGAGGCTATTAATGAGTGAAAACATAAATTTTTCTATTTCAGGATCAGAAACTTACTACCATAAGGATTGGCTTAAGTCTAAAGGGTTTAAGTGGATCTCATCATCTAAAAAATGGGAAAAATCTAATATTTTAGAAATCGAAGCTGATCAATTATCTGAATACTGCAGAGAATTTGGACTTTACTATGAAAGATCTGATAAGGGTATGCCTAAATTTGATTATGAAAACTATCTTTGGGATGGAAATATACCCAATAAACAGATTTGGTATGAAGATAAAAATTTACCTGAGTCTACAAAAAAAGAAAGCTAGTGAATAAAAGCTGAAAATATCCCATAGAAAAAGAAAGCAAGTGCTACCAACAGAGCGATATAGTAGGGTGCCTTGCTTTTTTTCATAGATGAAACCATTAATACCAAATACTTATATTATAAACAATAAATATCTCCAACATATATTAACACCTAGTACTGATTTAATTGATTATAACTTTTCATCAGATCAGTTTCATAAGTTAAATCTTCTACAAATTTTACGTCCTGATATTTATTTTGATAAAAAATTATCTGAAGATGAGTTTTACAATATTTCTAAAAAATATTATCAAAAACTAATTGATACTAATATGATTCTAAAATCTGAAAATGGTTTTTTCCTCTATAGAATTGATTCAGATACTCATTCTCAAACAGGTTTAATTTCACTTCTCAATATCCAAGATTATATAAACAGAAATATTAAACCTCATGAAAAAATTTTAGTAAAAAAAGGACAAGAGAGAGCTGAACAATTACAAAAAGTTAAATATCAAATTTGCCCTATTTATTTATTTTATGATGATGAAAATATGAATTTAAATATTGATCTCCATCACAACAAAGTACCTTTAATCAAGTTTAAATCAGGTAAATACACTCATTCAATTTATAAAACCTCTACTGACTTTTCTTCGATAAATTTTAAAGAACTTTTTGTTGCTGATGGCCATCATAGGATAGAGGGTTTTGCTCAATTAGATATTGAAAAGAATACTAAATTTATGGTTATTATTTTTCCTAAATCTCAATGCTCAAATCTAGCTTATAATAGAAGTATTAAATTCCCCGAAAATTTTGATAGAAGTAAATTTTTAACTCTTTTAAAAAATTTTTTTAATGTAGAAGAACTTCAGTATCATGAAAATATTAAAAGATTTTTTACCATTTACTATCAAGGCAAATATTTAAAAATAGATTTAAAAGATAACTTTTCAACTTTTGGTGCCGATTGTATTGATTTTGGAGAGTTTGTTCTGAAGGAGATATTAAATATTCAAGATGAGACTAATGATGATAGGGTCGAATTCGTCCCACCCACATTAGGTACAGACTATTTGATTAATCAGGTAGATACGGGTATAAAGGATTTATCAACTTTGATGAGACCGGTTAGTATGAATCTTGTAATGGATTTCGCCAGAAATAAAAAATTTATGCCTCCAAAAGCTACATGGTTTGAACCAAAGCCTCTTGATGGTATATTTTTTTATAACATAGTTGATTAGCGATTTTTAATAATATGTTGAATATAAATACGAAGGAAAGAAAGAAAAAAAAATGTTAAAGCCAGACGTAAAACCAAATCATCCTTTTTTTTCATCAGGCCCATGCTCTAAAAGACCTGGATGGAATTTGAATTCACTTAGTGATGCTTTTCTTGGAAGGTCTCATAGAGCAAAAAATGGCAAATCTAAATTAAATGAAGTAATTATTAAATCTAAAGAGATTTTAGAGCTTCCAGATGATTACCTTGTCGGCATAGTGCCTGCTTCTGATACTGGAGCTATAGAAATGGCAATGTGGAGCCTGCTAGGCCCTAAAGGTGTAGATGTTTGTGGTTGGGAAACTTTTGGATTAACTTGGGTCAAAGATATTACAAAGCAATTAAAACTACCTAACGTGACTACTCATCAAACTTCTAATTACGGTGAACTTCCAGATTTAACTAAGGTTAATTTTGATAACGATGTTGTGTTTACCTGGAATGGTACAACTTCAGGTGTTTGCGTACCTAATGCAGATTGGATACCAGATAAAAGATCAGGCCTAACAATTTGCGATGCTACTTCAGCAGTTTTTGCTATGGATATAGACTTTAAAAAACTTGATGTTATTACTTGGTCTTGGCAAAAAGTATTAGGAGGAGAGGCTGCCCACGGAATGATCGCTTTATCCCCAAGAGCTGTAGAGCGATTAGAAACCCATGAACCCTCATGGCCAATGCCAAAAATTTTTCAGCTAGCCAAGGGTAAAAAACTTGATAAAGGAATATTCGAAGGAGCCACTATTAACACTCCATCACTTCTTGCTGCTGAAGATGCACTAGATGCTTTAAATTGGTGTAAGGAAATTGGAGGACAGAAAGAGTTAATTGCTCGATCTCAAGCGAATTTAAAAATCATTAAAGATTGGATTGATCAAAGGGAATGGGTTAGTTTTCTTGCGACGGATCCTAATACCTATTCATCGACTAGTATTTGTTTTAAATTTACCCATCCAGATTTTGTAAAATTAGATGATGAAACACAAAAAAAATTAGTAAAAGAACTTTGCGCCGTTATTGAAAAAGAAAATGCAGGTTACGATATAAATGCTTACAAAGACGCTCCTGCCGGAATTAGAATTTGGGGCGGTGCTACGGTGGAGTCAAGTGACATTGCGAAATTGCTTCCCTGGATAGAATGGTCATTTTTTGAAACATTAGAAAGGTATAAATAATGAAAATATTAATTTCTGATAAGATGAGTAGTAAAGTTGAAGATGTCTTGAAATCAAAATCTATTGATTACGATATTAAAACAGATTTATCGCCCGAAGATTTAAAAAAAATTATTGATGATTATGATGGTATTCTTATTAGGTCTGCGACTAAACTTACTTCTAACATTTTAGAAAACTGTAAAAATCTAAAAGTTATTGGTCGAGCGGGAGTAGGGGTTGACAATGTAGATATTGAAACTGCAACTAAAAATAAAATTTTAGTAATGAATACTCCTCTTGGCAACCTAGAGGCAACAGCTGAGTTGTCAGTAGGTTTAATGTTTTCGCTTTTACGCCATATTCATCTTGCTAACGACTCCACACATCAAGGCAAATGGGAGAAATCAAAATTCATGGGAACTGAGCTGAAGGGAAAAACTTTAGGTATTGTCGGATTTGGCAACATAGGTCAAAGGGTTGCTGAAATCTGCCATGTAATCGGAATGAAAATTATTACAAATTCTAAATCTGCCTCTGATCAAGACTTAGCTAAAGTTAAAGCAACAAAGGTATCTACCGAACAACTTATTGCTGAGTCCGATGTAATTTCATTACATACAAAATTAAATGATGAAACTAAAAATATGCTAAATAAAAATACAATTTCATCCATGAAAAAAACAGCGGTTATCATTAATTGCGCACGAGGCGGTTTAATTAATGAGTTAGATTTAAAAGATGCTTTAAATAATGATATTATTGCTGGAGCAGCAATCGATGTATTTGAAAATGAGCCAGCTACTGAAAACGTCATGTTTGGAGCTAAAAATTTACTTTTAACTCCACATCTTGGTGCTTCATCAAAAGAAGCACAATCTAATGTGGCCATAGATGTAGCAAACCAAGTTGCTGATTTTTTAAAGGATAATATAATTACTAATAACGTTAATTCTTTTTAACTTTATTAAAATATTCATAGATGGCTAACTTTGTTAGCACGTTTTGGACTTTATTACTTTGATTAATTTTTATTAGCTGTTTTAAGTTTAGTTTATAAATTCTTATTTCTTCATTTTCAAATTTATTAAATAAGGTTTTTAACTTTATCTTTTCAACTTCCGCATAGTACAAATGGACTATTTCATCAGAATACCCTGGTACAGGGCAGTAGGTAGTTAATTTTTTTAACTTCTTTGTTTTTACTCTTATTTCTTCAAAAATCTCTCTTTTTAAAGCGGTTATGATCTTTTCTCCCTTGTCAACTAATCCACCAACTAATTCTAAAAGATATTTTTCTTTTCTGATGAAATAAAAAGGTCTGAATTGTTTAATTAAATAAAATTTTTTTTCTTCAGGGGAATAACAAAGAGCAAATACGACATCCCCTACATTTAAAATTTCTCGATTAATTTTATAGGGCTTAATAAATTTATTTTTACTCTTGACTAAAAATGAAAATTTCCAGAATTTAAAAAAGCTTTTTGATAGAAGGGTTTTCTTTAATTGTTTAATTTGTTGCATATCGATAATTCAGTTTGACTATTTATATGACAAAAGTATATATATTCATTACTCGGGGAGTAGCTCAGACTGGTAGAGTGTCTGCTTTGGGAGCAGAAAGTCGCAGGTTCGAATCCTGTCTCCCCGACCAAATTTGAATAATTATGAAAAAAGCTATAATTAAAAAACCTGCAAAAACAAATATGCAGTCTGGTCTAAGTAAAACGAAAAATTGGATTGTAGAATTTGATTTTGATATCTCTTTAAAAAAAGATGTCTTAATGGGATGGAATAGCTCTAGTAATACCTCAAAACAATTAAAAATGAATTTTTCCTCTCTAGAGGATGCGATTACCTGGTGTAAAAAAAATTCATATGATTATGTTATTTCTGATCAAACTAAAAAAATAATTAAGCCAAAAAGCTATGCCAGTAACTTTTCTAACAATAGAAAAGTCTCTTGGACTCATTAAATAATTTAATTTTTTTTAAATTAAGTCTAATATACATCCATTATAAAAATAAAAAGGGGGAAGGAAATGATCAAAATCATTTTATCTTTATTAACTTTTTTCACTTTTGCTAATTTGAATGCAAAAGAAATAAAAGTTGGAATTATTTTAGGTTTTACTGGTCCTATTGAATCACTAACTCCTGATATGGCATCTGGCGCTGAACTTGCTTTTAAAGAAGCCTCAGACTCAGGTGCTCTTTTAAACGGATCAACAATTAGCACATTAAGAGCAGACTCAACTTGTATCGACTCTGCAGCTGCTACATCTGCAGCTGAGTTTTTAATCAATCAAGGCGCAACTGCAATTATGGGCGCTGACTGTTCTGGTGTTACAGGAGCAATTTTATCTAATGTTGCGGTGCCTAATGGTGTGCCAATGATTTCACCATCAGCTACATCACCTGCTTTAACTACTGCCGAAGATAATGGCTTATTCTTTAGAACTGCCCCATCTGATGCAAGAGGTGGCGAGGTCTTAGCAGATATTACAGCTGACAGAGGCATCACTAGTGTAGCTATTACTTATGTTAATACAGACTATGGAGTTGGTCTTGCTGATGTTTATGAAGCTGCGGCTCAAGCTAGAGGTATTGAAGTAACAACTAAAACTGCTCATGAGGGTGATAAAGCAGATTATAGCGCTGAAGTAGGTGTTCTTTCATCTGCTGGCGGAGATGCACTAGTAGTGATTGGTTATCTAGATCAAGGTGGTAACCAAATTATTCGAGGTTCGTTAGATAGCGGAGCTTTTGATACATTTGTTTTATCTGACGGTATGATCGGTGACTCATTAACTGATACTTTTGGTTCAGAATTGAATGGATCTTTTGGTTCAATGCCAGGATCTACAAGTGCAGGTGCTCAGAAGTTTGTAGCATACGCAGAAGCAAACGGAGTAAATCCATCAGTTTATGTAGGTGAGTCATATGATGCTGCAGCTTTAATAGTTTTAGCTATGGCTCTAGGTAAATCAGATGATAGCGCATCTATTGCTGCAAATATCATGAAAGTTGCTAATGGCCCTGGAACAAAAATTTACGCTGGTGAATTAAAAAAAGGATTAGAGCTTGCCAGCGCTGGTCTTGCAATTGACTACGACGGTGCCACAGATGTTAATTTCACTGAAGTTGGTGAAGCATTTGGAGCTTTCTTAGAAAAAGGTATTGAAGGTGGAGCTTTCAATACAGTTTCTCAAAGATAGTATAAAAAACTTTATCCCTACCTGCTTAATGTGGGTAGGGATTTAACTCCTTATAATTTTCTCAGGCAAAAGTCCTTTGGGTCTATATCTCATCACCAATAAAAGTCCTAATCCCATCATTAGATATCTAAAATAAGGAATACTTTCAACCATATGAACTTTAAATGAGTTTCCATCATCCACATTGCTTAAAAGTATATTTATTAAAAATAATGCAAATGGAGCTGACTCAATCCAAATAAACCAAACTACAAACCCTCCAAGTATTGCGCCATAATTATTACCCGTACCCCCAAGCAGAACCATTACCCATATTAAAAAAGTATATCTTAGAGGTTGATAACTTGATGGAGTAAAAAGACCATCATATGTAACTAGCATTGCTCCAGCAAAGCCAATGATAGCCGAACCGATCATAAAAATATGTAAATGTCTTTTAACAACATTTTTCCCCATGGCTTTTGCTGCATCTTCATTATCTCTTATTGCCCTCATCATTCTACCCCAGGGGGACCTAAGTGCTTTTTCTGAAAAAATTAGCAATACTATTAATACTAATGCAAATATTATTGAGAAACATAACTTAACAAAAACACCTGATGAAGATATTACTAAATCAGTAAGCATAGCTGTTCTTTTATCTAAATTTGATATACTTGATAAAACCGAACTATTTAGAAACTCAATTAATTTTGGAAACCAAATAGAATTTTGAAGATCAATCTCGTAGGGAACAGGGCGTTTTAAGCCAATAACATTTTTAACACCGCGAGATAACCATTCTTCATGTTTAACCAGAGAAATAATAATTCCTGATATGAGTAAAGTAGAAATAGCTAGATAGTCAGATCTTAATCCAAGACAAATTTTCCCTATAACAAAAGCAACTAATGCAGCCAGGATTGCCCCTACAAACCATGAAAAGACGATTGGTAAATCTAGACCACCTAGATAACCACTAGTTGCAGCATCTATGGATTCTATTGCATTAATTGATGGTCCTGAAATAAATTTCATGAGTGGAATTAATAAAATTACTAAACTAACTATTAGATAGTTTTTGTATTTAAATTTTATTTTTTTATTTATTAAAAAAATTAAATAAATAACTAAAATTATAAAAATAGCAGAAAGCAATATTCCTTTACCCCCTGCGCTCCATGCTTCGTAGACAGGTGGCACAGATACCAAAACGGTAGCCAATCCTCCGATGGCCAAAAAACCCATCACACCAAAATTAATTAATCCTGAAAACCCCCATTGAATATTTACTCCCATTGACATGACAGCAGAAATTAAACATAGATTTAAAATTGATAAAGCAAATCCCCAGGACTGAAATATTCCGACAAATATAAATAATATAGCTATTATAGAAAAAGCTATTTTTACATCAAAATTATTTTTCATAGTATTTTGCCTTTAAATATTCCATTCGGTCTATAGAGCAAGACAACTACTAGTATTGCAAACGAGATTGCAAATTTATAATCAGTTGAAATATATTGTACTAATGAATTAGGTTCCAAATATTCGGGAAGTATATATACAAAAAACTTTTTATAGGCATATGTTAACCCAATCTCTGAAAAAGCAATAACAAACCCGCCGTAAAATGCACCCAGAGGGTTTCCTATCCCCCCAACAATGGTTGCAGCAAAAATTGGTAATAGATTATTAAAATAGGTAAATGGTTTAAAACTTTTATCTAATCCATATAAAGTACCGGCAATAGTAGCCAATATTGAAACTATTACCCATGTCAAAAATATTATTTTTGATGGATCTATACCAGATAGTAATGCCAAATCTTCATTATTGGAATAAGCTCTCATGGATTTACCCGTTTTGGTTTTGTTTAAAAAATAAAACAAAACTGAACATGTTATTATTGTTATAATTAGTGTTATGAATTGAGTGGATTTAATAGCTAAACCTTCATCTAAACCGGTGATTTTTTTAAATTCATTGGCTTTAATTATAAATCTTTCACCATCCATAAAATTAATATCATTAGGTCCAATAATTATTCTTACTATTGCATTTAAAACAAACATTATTCCTAAACTGACCACTATGAATGTCACGGGAGAGCTTTTTTTGTTTCGGTAGTATTCAAATACTGTTTTGTCAAAAAAAAGATTAATAAATATCGTACCGATAATTCCAATTGGGATTGCGAGTATTGCTGTAGGTAAAATACCTAAAGAAATTCCTTTTGATTGAAGATACCATGTAAATAAAATCACTAACATTGTAGAAAATGCCATTAAATCTCCATAGGCAAAATTCGCAAATCTTAAAACGCCATATATTAATGTTACTCCAATAGCACCTAAGGCTAATTGAGATCCATAGGTGAGGGCAGGAACAAATATAAAATTAGTTAATAATACAATAGAGTTTATAAAATCCATTTACCCTCCTAAAAAAGACTTTCTAATCTCTTCGTCATTGAGTAAATAATCTCCATTACCCTCGTATGCATTTTTTCCTGTCACTAGAATGTATCCACGGTCTGATATTTCTAGTGCCTGTCGGGCGTTTTGCTCAACCATCAAAATTGCAATATTCTGTTTTTTTATGTTTAATATATGTTGAAAAATTTCATCCATAATTACAGGGGAAACTCCAGCAGTTGGTTCATCTAGCATTAAAACCTTAGGATTTGTCATCAATGCTCTAGCAATAGCAACTTGTTGTCTTTGTCCACCAGATAATTCGCCGGCAAATTGATTTCTTTTTTCTTTAATTATTGGGAATAAATCAAACATTTTTTCAATTCTCTCATTAATTCCTTCTTGGATTAAGAAGGCGCCCATTTCTAAATTTTCTTGAACTGTTAATTCTGTAAAAATATTTTGTGTTTGTGGTACAAAAGAGATACCTGATTTAATTCTTTCCTGTGTTTTAAAATTAGAGATATTTTCTCCATTTAACAAAACCTCTCCACATTTAAGATTGAGAATACCTAACATTGCTTTCATTGCAGTAGATTTTCCTGCTCCATTAGGACCTAAAATAGAAACTATTTCACCTTGGTTCACTTCAAACGAGCAATCTTCTATTATGTTAATGCCACCGTACCCTCCAGTTAAATTTTTGGCGGAAAAATACACTATTTTTTTACACCTTTACCAAGATAAGATTCAATTACCTGCTCATTTTTTTTCACTTCATTTGATGTTCCTTTAAATAATACTGAACCCTCAGCTAAAACTATTATTGGATCGCAAAGTTTGCTGATGAAATTAAAGTCATGCTCAATCATACAAAACGTATATCCTTTTTCTTTATTTAATCGCAAAATTGAATCAGCAATGTCATTCAATAATGTTTTATTTACACCTGCACCGACTTCATCTAAAAAAACAATTTTTGCATCAACCATCATTGTCCTAGCTAATTCAAGGAGTTTTTTTTGCCCTCCTGAAAGATTACCTGCTAATTCATTTTTCAAATGATCAATTTTTAAAAACTCTAGAACTTCTAATGCTTTATTTCGGATGATTTCATCTTCTTTTAAAATTTTTTTTCTATTAATTAGTGAATATATTAAATTTTCACCATTTTGACTTCCGGGTACAACCATTAAATTTTCAATTACTGTCATATTAGAGAACTCATGTGCAATTTGAAAAGTCCTCAGTATTCCTAAATGAAAAAGTTCATATGACTCAAAACCTGTTATATCTATATCATTATATATAACAGTACCCTTTTCAGGCTTTAAATTACCTGTAATAACATTAAATAGGGTGCTTTTTCCGGATCCGTTAGGCCCAATAATCCCAGTGATTGATTTTTCTTTAATTTCAAGATTACAGTCATTTAATGCAACTAAACCACCAAATCTTTTAATAATATTTTTAACAGTGACTAAATTTTTACTCATAAAAATAGGTGCATAATAAAGTAGAAAATATAAACATGTAATGGTAAATATTCAACTTATGCGCTCTTAGCTCAGCTGGATAGAGCATCTGCCTTCTAAGCAGAGGGTCACAGGTTCGAATCCTGTAGAGCGCGCCATTCAATCTCTTGATTATTTAAAACCTTTAATTTACTTTAAAAACATGTCTCGGTATGAAAATTTTTTTAATCGTCTTAAACAAGGTGAAACAATTCTAATCGATGGTGGTACGGGCACAGAAGTTGAAAGACGAGGAGTCCCTCAGACTAAAAATGCTTGGAATGCAGGCGGATCATTAACACATCCTGACATTGTGAGACAAATTCATGAAGATTTTATAAATCAAGGTTCTGAAATAGTCATTTCTAATACATTTGCTACTTCAAAACATTTAATGAAAGATGCTGAATGCTTAGATGATTTTGAAAAAATAAATTGTAGAAGTGTTGAGTTAGCAGTTGAAGCTCGTAATAATTCTAAAAATCCAAATGCGCTGGTTGCAGGAGGGATCTCTCATTGGTCGTTTACAAATATATTGCCCAGTCTAGATGAACTAAAAGAGGGAGCTATGGAGCAAGCTTCGATCATGAAAAATGCGGGTGCTGATTTAATCATGCTGGAAATGATGATTGATATACCTCGTATGTTAGCTGTATATGAAGGTGCTAAAACATCTAACCTTCCAATTTGGGTTGGTTTGTCATGCGAACCTGATAAGGAAAGAGTTATGAGATTACTTGGGGGGCAAAAAGATCTTTATGATAGCACACCTAATTCAAGAATAGGCCAAACACTTGAAGAAGCTATAATGGCTTTAAATGATACTAATGTTCCTCTGCTTAGTATAATGCACACTGATGTAGCTTATATTGATCAATGCTTAGAAATAGTTGGTCAACATTGGAACCGATTTGTAGGTATTTATGCCCACTCAGGTGATGATATCAATATGAAGTGGACTTTTGATGATGTTATTTCACCTCAAGACTACACAAATTTTTGTAAAAAATGGATTAATTATAATTTAAGTATTATTGGCGGTTGTTGTGGTACAGGTCCTGAACACATTTGTGATCTCAAAAAGAATTTATTTAATTAGTATTTAAGTTATTAAATTAATTCTTTCATTCTTTGATTTAAATATAATTTAAGGTAGTTTAATTATATGGCAGAACCAAAAACTTATAAATTTAACACTAAAAGCCTTCATACGGGTCATCAGCCTGATAAGAATTTTGGTTCAAGAGCTGTACCTATATATCAATCAACATCCTATTTATTTCAAGACTCAGACCATGCTGCTGCATTATTTAACCTAGAACAGGGTGGTCATATTTATACTCGAATTTCAAATCCTACCATTGCCGTACTGGAAGAAAGAGTGGCGGCTCTAGAGGGAGGGTCTTCTGCTTTAGCAACTGCATCTGGAATGAGTGCTATGATGTTAGCAATACTCTCTATATGTAGCGCAGGAGATCATATAGTAGCTTCATCACAATTATATGGGGGAAGTTTTAATTTATTAAGATTAACTCTACCTCGTTTTGGTATCGAAACAACTTTTGTAAAACCGCGTGATATTGAGGGTTTTAAAAAAGCTATTCAACCTAATACTAAATTAATTTTTGGTGAACTTATTGGAAATCCTGGAATAGAAATTTTAAACCTCCCAGAAATATCTAAAATTTCCCAAGAAGCTCATATCCCATTAATTATAGATGGTACTTTTAACACCCCTTATTTATGCAATTTATTTGATCTAGGCGCAGATGTTATTATCCACTCATTAACTAAATGGATGGCAGGTCACGGCACCTCTATTGGAGGTATTATTGTGGAAAAAGGTCAATTTGATTGGAAAAAAGATAATAAATTTCCAACCATGACCGAACCTTATCCGGGATATCATGGTTTATCCTTTGCTGAAGAATTTGGACCTGCTGCACTTACCATGAGAGCGAGAGCTGAAGGAATGAGAGATTTTGGTCCATGTATGAGCCCTGTAAATGCATTTAATATTTTAATGGGTATTGAAACACTTTCCCTTCGTATGGATAAACATATTTCCAATACAAAAATTATGGTCGATTATTTATCCAAAAATGAAAATGTTTCATGGGTTAATCATCCCAGTTTACACAATCATCCTGATCATGAACTTGCAAAAAAACTTCTCCCTAATGGACAAGGTTCTATGATTGCCTTTGGTGTTAAAGGGGGTAGGGAAGCCGGTCAAGCGTTCATTGATTCAATGAAACTTACTTCGCATTTAGCAAATGTAGGAGATGCAAAATCTTTAGTTATTCACCCCGCTTCAACAACACACTCTCAAATGGATAAAAAATCATTAGAGTTAGCAGGTCTTACAGAGGATATGATTAGATTTTCAGTAGGATTAGAAGATATGGAAGATATTATTAATGATTTTGAAAATGGTTTTCGGGCAGCAAAAAAAATAAATAAATAATTCTTTATGCACATAGATGTCCATAATAAAAAAACTTTTTATTCCTCTAGTGGACGTGAGATTGATTTAAATCAACCAACAATTATCTTTGTTCACGGAAGTGGGCTAACGCATGTTACCTGGGTTCTCCAAACAAGATATTTTGCTTTCCATGGTTATAATACAATTGCAGTAGACCTTCCTGGTCACGGTTACTCCAATGGACCTCCTTTGGAAACTATTGAAGAGATGGCTGATTGGGTATCTGACTTAATTAATGTTCTAGGTGTTAAAAAAGCATCTTATGTAGGACACTCTCAAGGATGTTTAATAGGTTTAGAGTTTGCATATCGATACCCTGAAAAACTTCAACTTTTAGCTCTAATAAATGGAAGTTTATCTATGAAAATGAACCCAGAATTATTAAGTTTAGCTCAAAATAAAGATCAAAGAGCAGTTGATTTAATGATGGACTGGGTGCATGGCCCACTAGGTCAAATAGGAGGCCATCCAGTGCCTGGTTTAAACCACATAGGAATGGGCAATCAACTAGTTAAATCGAATAATAATGGCACTTTAGGATATGATTTCGGCGCTTGTGATAAATATATAAACGGCCTTAAAGCAGCACAAAGTATAAAAACCCCCACTATTTGTATAATTGGCAAGCACGATAGAATGACACCTAAAAAAGTTGGTTTAGAGTTATCAAAAGCAATTAATAATTCAGAAACAAATATCATTGAAGACTCAGGTCATATGTCAATTTTAGAAACAGCAAGTGAAACACTCAGTTTACTTAAAAAATTTTTTAAAAAATATAATTAAAATATTGAAAATACTATTTATTTTATGAAAAAAGAAATTACAATTTTAGATGGTGGTTTTGGACAGTCTATAGTCAACAAAGGGATTGTCCAAATAGGTACACTTTGGGGTTGTTCTGCATATTTAGACGAAAAGGATCATCACCATGTTGTTGATACGCATTTAGAATTCATTAATGCAGGAAGTCAAATTATAACAACATCTAACTTTACAATTAGAAAAAGACGACTTGCTCAAAACAATCTTGAAAATAGATTTGAAGAGTTTTTAACGATCGCAGGTAATTTAGCTAAAAAAGCAGTAATTAAATCCAATAAAAATATTAAAATTGCAGGTTCTTTGCCGACGCAGGGAGAGACTTATAAATCTGATATTTTTTTGTCGGATAAACAATTAATTAATGAATTTGAAATTAGTGCAAATATTCTAAATCCATATGTAGATTTATTTTATTTAGATGTTTTATGCAGTTTAAAAGAGATTGAATGTGCGTTAAAAGCTGTATCAAAGTTCAACAAAGATATTGTAATCGGTATTCATTTAAAAAAAAATGGAAAACTTCCAAGTGGAGATGATATTTTAAATTTAAAACCTTTGATTGAGCATTTTAATATAAAAGCTGTAATAGGTGGGTGTATAAGCCCAGAAATATATGACCTCAGCCAATCATTATTAAGACGATTGAATTGTGCTTTTGGATATAAAATTAACGCTTTTGAAGATATTCCGGATGACTGGTCAATTCAGCCTGGAGTAAACCCTAATTTAAATTTAGGTAAACGATCAGATTTAGATAATCAAAGATTTGTTGAATTTTGTAATAATGCAATTGAAAATGGAGCAACTTATATTGGCGGATGTTGTGAAATTAATCATAATCATATTAAATCTTTTGTTAATCAGTTGTAATTCAATTAAAATTAATGTTTTATTCAATCAATGAAATACTTAGGTAGTTGTCATTGTAAATCTGTGGAGTTTGAAGTTGAAACGGATTTATCAATAGTAAAACAATGTAATTGTTCAATCTGTATTAGAAAACAAGCTAAAATGATTATTATTCCCAAAGATCAATTTACGTTATTAAAAGGAAAAAATAATTTAAATAAATATCAATTTAACTCTATGAAAGCCGTACATTATTTTTGCAACAACTGTGGGATTTATACCCACCACATTAGAGCCTCTGACCCTAATGGAATGGGTGTGAACACTGGCTGTATTGAAGATATTGATCCATTTGAACTTCAAGCTGATATAATCAACAACAAATAATTATTTGTTGAACTAAATAATAAAATAAATAGTATGTTTTATGGCTTCTATTAAAGATTTTCTCACTTTCGATGATGTTTTACTTCAACCCCGACGATCTGCTGTTTTGCCTAATCAAGTAGAGATTAAAACTAATTTAACTAAAGATATCGAACTAAATATTCCTATTTTATCTGCCGCCATGGACACTGTAACAGAGTCTCGAATGGCAATTGCCATGGCCCAAAATGGTGGGTTGGGTGTAATTCATAAAAATTACGATATTGAAACTCAAGCTGCAGAGGTTGCTAAAGTTAAAAGATTTGAAGCGGGTATTGTTTATAACCCCATTACAATGAGCCCAGAAAATACAATTAAAGATGTATTTACGATAATGAAAGAGCAAAATATTTCTGGTTTTCCAGTTGTTGACTCAACTAATAAAATTCTAGGAATAATTACAAATCGTGATGTTAGATTTGTTACTAATGAAAAAACTAAAGTTAAAGATTTAATGACAAAAAAAGTTATCACTATTCTAAAAAACGAGTCAACTAATACAGCTAAAAAACTTTTACAAGAAAATAAAATTGAAAAACTTGTTGTTGTGGATAAAAATAATAATTGCATCGGATTAATTACTGTTAAAGATATTCAAAGAAGTGAAAGATTTCCATTTTCAGTAAGGGATAAAAATGGAAGGTTATTAGTTGGTGCAGCTATAGGCACTAAAGAGCAAGATTTAGACAGAGCAAATGCAATCTCTAATGCTGGTGTTGATGTTATATTTATTGATACAGCTCATGGACATTCTGAATCTGTTCTTAATTCATTTAAAAAAATTAGAAAAAAAATACATACTCCAATTGTAGTAGGGAATATAGCTACGCCTGAAGCTGCTAAAGACTTAATCAAACTTGGCGCTGATGCAATCAAAGTAGGTATTGGTCCTGGCTCTATTTGTACAACGAGAATAGTTGCAGGTGTGGGAGTACCTCAATTTACAGCTATTCAAGAAATAGCAACAATAACCCTAAAATCAAAAATACCGATGATTTCAGATGGCGGAATTCGATATTCAGGTGATATTGTAAAAGCATTAGCTGCTGGTGCTAATTGCATTATGGCAGGTTCTCTTTTTGCTGGTACGGATGAGTCTCCAGGTGAAGTTTTTTTATTTCAAGGCAGATCTTATAAGTCTTATAGGGGAATGGGCTCACTCGGAGCAATGGCAAGAGGAAGTGCCGATCGTTATTTTCAAGATGAAATTAATGAATCGATTAAATTAGTTCCTGAAGGTATCGAGGGCAGAATTCCTTATAAGGGTCAGGTTTCAAATGTTTTATTCCAACTTACTGGGGGATTAAAGTCTGGAATGGGATACACCGGATCAAAAAATTTAACCTCATTGAGGAAAAATGCAAAATTTATACGCTTAACAAACTCTGGTATAACTGAAAGTCATGTCCACGGTGTTCAAGTTACCAAAGAAGCTCCTAATTACCGTTCCAATTGAACAAATCAGTTTTAATTATAGATTTTGGATCGCAATATACTCATTTAATTGGTAGAAAAATTCGTGAATTAGGATTTTTTGCTGAAATTTATCCTCCTAAATATCTTCATAATGTAACTAATATTCTTAATCACTCCGTCTTGATTTTATCGGGAGGTCCTGACTCTGTTTTAAATAAAAATTCTCCTCGCATAGATATTCCTTTAGATCAAATTCCCATACCGATACTGGGAATATGTTATGGATTTCAATATATCGCTAAAGAATTTGGAGGGGAAATTGTTAAAAAGGATCATCGAGAATATGGGAAAACAGTCATAAAGTGCTCTCAATCCATGTTGTTTAAAGAGACTCCACTTGAACAACAAGTGTGGATGTCTCATGGCGATAGTTTATCTAAAATCCCCAAAGGTTTTAAAGTCATTGCGAAAACCAAAAATAAAGTTCCTGCTGCTATTTTTAAAAATAATATTTATGCAATTCAATTCCACAGTGAAGTAACTCATACTGAATTTGGCACACAGATTTTAAAAAATTATTTATTTGATATCTGTAATTTAAAACAAAATTGGAAAAACAATGATCTCCATCAAACAATTGGTAGGTATTTTAAAATAAACGTTAAGCAAAAAAAACCACACATTATATGCGCTGTATCAGGAGGGGTAGACTCTACCGTTTTAGCTTTTGCTATTTCTAAATATATCAATTTAGAAAATGTTCATTTTGTTTTTGTTAATAATGGACTATTGAGAAAATATGATGTGAAAAATATTCAAGCTGTATTTAAATCCTTTAATTTAAAATTAAACATTATAAATGCAGAACATTTATTCCTTCAAAAATTAAAAAATGTCACTGATCCTGAGCATAAAAGAAAGGTAATAGGATCATTATTCATTGAGGTTTTTAGTAAATACATTAGGAAATTAGGAAAACAAGATTTCTATCTTGCCCAAGGAACACTTTATACCGATATAATTGAAAGTAGATCGTTTCATGGGGGTAAAAGTGTGACCATTAAATCTCATCACAATGTTGGAGGACTTCCTAAAGATCTAAAATTCGATGTAATCGAACCTTTTAAAGAGTTATTTAAAGATGAAGTAAGAAGATTGGGTGTTTTTTATAAACTAGATGAAAAGTTTATAAATCGACATCCCTTCCCAGGACCTGGTCTTGGTATTCGATGTATCGGGAAAGTGAACCGACAAAGATTAGATACACTAAGAGATATTGATGAAATTTTTATAAATTTTTTAATTGAAAAAAATCTCTATCATTTATCCTGGCAGGCATTTGCAGTATTACTTCCCGTTAAATCCGTAGGAGTAATGGGAGATGAAAGAACTTATGAGGAGACATGTGTATTACGTTGCATCAATTCAGTTGATGGTATGACAGCTAATGTTACAAATTTTGATATTGAGGTCCTTTCAGAAGTAGCAACTTTGATTGTTAATCAAGTTCCGCGTGTTAATAAGGTTCTTTATGATATCACTTCTAAGCCACCATCTACTATTGAGTGGGAGTAATAAATATAAAATATGAATTTTTTTTTAAAATTTTTAAAAAATTATCATTTTGATAATTTAAATATTTCTAATATGTTTATTAGCTGGATAATAAATGGAATTTCATAACGTTTCTGTAGCTATTAATTCTAATACATATTTTGAGGGTAGGGTTACAAGCAGAAATATTAAATTTTCTGATGGTTCATTAAAAACTCTCGGAGTTATGCTTGAAGGTGAATATGAGTTTAATACTTCTAAAAAAGAAATTATGGAAATAACATCTGGTGAAATTTTTGTTTTACTTCCAAATACTGCAGAATGGCAATGTTTTAAAGAGAATAGTTTTTTTGATGTTCCTGCTAATAGTACCTTTAAAGTTAAAGTAAAACAGATAACTAATTATTGTTGTTCTTATATTGATTAATCCTATCAATAGAATAATTGAGTGAATTATAAATAAATCATGTTACATGATGTAGTTATTTTAGGTGCTGGTGCTGCTGGTTTGATATGTGCAATTGAGTCAGCTAAACGAAATAAATCTGTTTTATTGATAGAAAAATCAAAAAAAATTGGAGAAAAAATAAGAATTTCAGGTGGTGGAAGATGTAATTTTACCAATATTAATACAAACATTAAAAAATTTATATCCAATAATCCCAAATTTGCCTTATCAGCTTTAAATCAATTCACCCCTGAGGATTTTATTAAATTAGTTAATAGCTATAAAATAAAATTTCATGAAAAAAAATTAGGTCAGCTATTTTGCGACGGGTCTTCTCAGCAAATAATAGATATGTTATTAACTGAGTGTCAAAAATATAATGTTAAAATTATAAATGAAACAGCTGCTTCGAATATCACTAAAACAAATAATGTTTACGAATTAATCATCAATAACGAAACTAAAATTAAAACACGTTCCTTAGTAGTTGCTACAGGTGGATTATCAATTCCTAAAATTGGTGCAACTGATTTTGGTTATCAAGTAGCAAAACAATTTGATTTAAAAATAATACCCACAAGACCTGCGCTTGTTCCTTTAATTTTTAATGATCAAATTCTTAAATTATGTAGAGAATTAACTGGTGTTTCAATTGAGTCTTTAGTGTCCTTTGGAAAAGTTTTTTTTAATGAAGATTTATTATTTACTCATAGGGGATTAAGTGGTCCTTCAATATTACAAATTTCTTCTTATTGGGAAAATAATAAAAACATATCAGTTAATGTTAATCCAAATATTAATTATTCTAATTTTTTATTAACTAAAAAATCTTCTAATTCTCAACAAGAAATACAAAATATTTTATCAGAGACAATTCCAAAAAGATTAGCAATAAAAATTTGTGAATTATTAAAACTTTCAGGAAAGATTATCGAAATTTCAAATTCAAAAATTAACGAGCTTGGAAATTTTTTAAATTCTTGGTCTCTTAAACCAATCGGCACTGAGGGTTATAAAACTGCAGAGGTCACATGTGGTGGTGTTGATACCAATGAACTATCATCTAAAACCATGATGTCTAATAAACATCAGGGGTTGTTTTTTATTGGTGAGGTTGTGGACGTAACTGGGCATTTAGGTGGCTATAATTTTCAATGGGCATGGTCCTCGGGGTATGTAGCGGGTCAGTATACGTAGCCTCTATTTGAACACTTTATTATTTAAATTTTTGAACTAAATTAAAAATAACTATGTCCTCTGATTTTGGTAGAATTAATCGATTACCACCCTATATATTTGCCGAAATTAACAAATTAAAAGCAAAACTTCGTCACGAAGGTAAAGATATTATTGATTTTGGTATGGGGAATCCTGATATGCCAACCCCCATCCATATACGTGAAAAACTTAAAGAAGTTGTCGATAAAAATGGAACAGGAAGGTACTCCGTGAGCAAGGGCATCCCTGGTTTAAGAAAAGCGCAGTGCCTTTATTATCAAAGACGATTTGGCGTAAAACTTAATCAGGATACAGAGGTTATTGTTACCCTTGGATCTAAAGAGGGTTTAGCTAATTTAGCTCAAGCGATTGCATCTCCTGGTGATATTATCATATCGCCCAATCCATCTTATCCGATTCATCCCTATGGATTTATAATTGCGGGGGCCACTTTAAGACATTTGCCAACAATGATTAATGGGATTTTTGACCAATATGCTTATCTTGAGAAATTAGATAGATCTATCCGTCAAAGTACGCCAGCTCCTGTAGCATTGATAGTATCGTTTCCTTCCAATCCAACTGCGCAAGTTGTAGATTTAAATTTTTATAAAGAAATCATTAAAATTGCACTCAAATACAATGTTTATGTATTATCAGATCTAGCGTATGCTGAAATTTACTTTGGAAATAACCCCCCACCTTCAATTTTACAAGTAAATAATGCTAAAAGTATTGCTGTGGAATTTACTTCTATGTCCAAAACATACGCAATGGCTGGATGGAGGATAGGTTTTGCTGTAGGCAACGCAAAATTAATTGCTGCTTTAACTAAAATAAAATCATATTTGGACTATGGTGCTTTCACTCCAGTTCAAGTCGCTGCTGCTACAGCTTTGAATGGTCCGCAAAATTGTGTTGATGAAATTAGAAATATTTATCGTCACCGAAGAGATACATTGGTAGACAGCATGAGTAAAGCAGGGTGGGAGATACCCTCGCCAGAGGCAAGTATGTTTGCATGGGCCCCAATTCCTAAAAAATATAAAAATAAAGGTTCTTTAAAGTTTGCTAAAGATCTAATGATAAAAGCTAATGTGGCTGTATCTCCTGGTGTTGCCTTTGGTGAGTACGGAGAGGGATTTGTTAGAATTGGACTAGTTGAAAATGAACAAAGAATACGCCAAGCTGCTAAAAATATTAAAAAGTTATTAATTTAGGGTAATTTAACAAATAAACATTGCGAATATTTATCATAATTATATAAAAACTAACCTTAAAATGCTTAATACTAGAAAAATTGGATCTGTTTTAAAAAACATCAACCATATTCAAGATTTGAATATCAAAGATGAAATTACCTCTCAACAAGGCCAATTAATTGCTGTCAAAGTAATATCAGTAAACCCTAATTATAATAAACTAGAACTAATATCAGGAAGAATGACTGAATTGACCGAGGGGGATATTATTATTGGTGCCTTGGGTAATAGAATTGCATCTACTGGAATGACGGGAACTGTTCCATCTGAATTAAACAAGCATGATAAGATACATATTCTAAACTTAGGTGGAGTCATTGGTATTTGTAAAGATTTTAATATCCTTTTAGGCCCGGCTACAGAATGTGAAGTAGTTGGTTCTATTACTAACGGCAATGGTAAGCAACTCAATTTAAAAGATTTTTCTAAAGTCATTAATTCAAATACTATAAACTCTGTTTCATCCATAGCTGTAATTGGAACAGGAATAGACTCTGGAAAAACAACAGTTACTTCATTTATCATCAAAACTTTAAGTAAATATTATAAAAAGATTAATGCCTGTAAACTTGCAGGAACTGCATCTCAAAAAGATTTATACGCTTATGAGGATAACGGAGCTTTTAGAACATCTGATTTTGTTGATTTCGGTCTTCCAAGTACATGTATGAATGATAAAAACATGATACAGGAGTGCTCTTCATCCGTTATCAATTTTATCAGTCAAGATGCTGATATTTTATTAATGGAATTAGGTGATGGATACCATGGTGATTATGGCACTAGAGAAATAATACAAAATAAAGAGATTACAAAATATATCAAAGTCATCATAATTTGTGCTTATGATATTTCTGGAGCTATTAATATTATTGAAAATTTAAAATTAAATAATCTTGATGATAAGCTTCTAATTATCAGCGGACCTGTTACAAATAATGTTTCAGCTTTTAATCAATCCATTGAAAAGTTTTCTTATAAAAACCTTGATTTCCTTAATATTTATAACTCAGTTAATCATGTCAACGTATTTGCGAAGGTAATTAATAAGATTAATGATGCTTAAAATAGGAATTATAGGCGCAAATGGCTTTCTGGGATTAGAGCTGATCAGAATTTTAAAAGCTCATCCAAAGGTAGAGTTATGTAAAATTTTACAAAGAGATTTAAATATTGAAGAAGAATTTTCACATTTAAAAAATTTAGGTTTAGAAAAAATTCAATCCAATAACATAAATGATTTTAATAATTTAGATTGTGTTTTTATCTCACTTCCTCATGGCACTGCGGAAGAGTATGTCAAAGTACTTATGGAACATGTTAAAATTATTGATTTAAGTTCTGATTTTAGAATAACAGATCAAGATAGTTATTATAAATATTATAAAACTAACTTTAATTCAGAAATTCAAAAGAAATTTGATTATGGTTTTATTGAAAAAAACATTGCCTCTTTGCGAAAATCAAGTTTTGTAGCTAACCCTGGTTGTTTTGCTTTAACAGCTCAACTATCTATACTTCCCTTTAACGATCTTATTAAAGAAATATCTATTACAGCTATTACTGGATCTAGTGGGGGAGGCAAGACTCCAACATTAAAAAATCATCATTCTATTCGATCGAAAGATTTGTTTTCTTATAACATCAACAAACACAGACATTTATCAGAAATTTATCAATCATTTCCTAATTTAAAAGAATGCTTATCTTTTGTTCCTTTATCGGGATCTTTTTCTAGAGGTATTTATTTAACTGCACACATAACAACAAATACAAGAATTAAAGAACAAATTTTATTAGATAGATTAGAAAATCAGTTCAAAGATATGCCATTCATTAGAATTCAAAATCAAATAAAACTTTCAAATGTAGTGGGCTCAAACTATTGTGATTTATCAATTTCCTATCAAAATGAAAATCACTTTATTGTAGAAGCCTGTCTAGACAATTTAGTAAAAGGCGCTTCAGGTAATGCTATCGAATGTATGAATTTACTATATGGTTTTGATCAAACCTTAGGATTGAATAGTTTAATTCCTACCTACTTATAATGAAAAATCAGTCTTTTTATCAGTCTATCCTTCAAAACTCCACAATTGTTGTGAAGGTAAGTGGTAAAATTTGTGATAATCAAGAGAGTATTCAAAATGTGATTGATGACATTAAAAATCTTCTTTCTACAATTAATAAATTAAAAGTTGTCTTAGTTTTTGGTTTTGGTCGTCAATTAGATAACTATATGAAAAATATTCATCAAATTGAGTCAAAGAAAATTAATGGACGTAGAATTACAACAAGTCAAGAGATAGAAGCTGCTAAAAAAATATCAGGGCAAATACTCATTGATATATTTAGTTTAAGTTCCAAATTTAACATTAGAAATTTTCCTATTCCTATTTCTAAAAAAGATTTTATCACTGCTAAGCGAAGACCTATTGTGGAAGGTATCGATTTTGGTCAAGTAGGAGATGTCATATCCGTAGATGCCTTAGAAATACAAAAACTATTTAAAGAACATGATATGATAATAATGCCCAGTTTAGTTTTAGATAAAAACACATCAGAAGTTTTAAATGTTAATGCCGATACGATTGCTACCGAATTAGCTATTAATTTATCTGCAAGTAAATTAATCTTTGTTTCTGATGTCCCATATATAAAAGATAATATGGGTAATAGAATTTCTTCAGTAGATGAGGATATTGCCAAAAAATTATTTAATGAAAAAATAATATCTGACGGAATGGTTGTTAAAGTTGAAAATTCATTATATGCCCTTGAAAAAGGAGTTCAAAAAATTCATATCATTAGCGGTGAAGTAAAAAATGCCCTTATTAATGAATTAGAAACTGAAGACGGAATTGGCACCGTATTTCAAAAAAAATCACTAGATTATTAAATTTTATTTAAAACTTTTTCTAATATTCTAATTCCATTTCTAATTTCTTTTTCAGAAATTATTAATGGAGGGCTAATTCTAATGGTATTTCCTTGTACCAAGGTAGTTATTAAATTATTTTTCATTAGTTGATTGAATACTAACTTAGCTATGTTGGTATTATGAAATTCTAATCCAATTAATAGCCCTAATCCTCTTATTTCCTTGATAGTTTTTGAATGTTTTTTTTCTATATTTCCTAATAATTTCATTAATAAATGTGATTTTTTTAATACTTTTTGCAAAAATTTAGGTTTATTAATTGTATTTAAAACTTCGTACGAAACTCTTGTTTGTAACATTCCTCCGCCAAATGTAGATCCGTGAAATCCAACTTCTATTTTGTTGGATAAATTTTTATTTACTATTGTTGCCCCAATTGGAATTCCACCTCCTAGTCCTTTGGCAACTGTAATTATATCAGGTTTTAAATTATAATGTTGGTATGCGAATAATTTACCAGATCTTCCCATACCGGCTTGAATTTCATCTACAATTAAATAGATATTATTTTTCTTACAAACTTCTTTAATTGATTTTGCAAATTCTTGAGTGCAAACATTTACACCACCATCTCCTTGAGTAACCTCTAAAATTATTGCAATAGTTTTTTTAGAAATTAGTTTTTTAAGTAATTTGCTATCATTAAATTTACAAAATTTAACTTTTCCTGGAACAGGACCAATAGATGATTTGTATTTTTTATTACTTCCTAATGATAATGCACCAATAGTTCTTCCATGAAAAGAAGAACTCATTGCTATAATTTCGTCTCTTTTTTGAGCAGCCCCAATATTTCTTATAATTTTAATTGCGGCTTCAATGCTTTCTGCACCAGAGTTTGAAAAGAATACATCACCGTTATTTGTATTTTTAGATAGTTTCGCTGAGAGCTTGAGTTTGAATTCGTGTAATTGGGATCCTGCTAAATGCGTTATCCCTGTTTTAATTTGAGCTTTAAGCGCATTGATAATAGTAGGGTGATCATATCCAAGCGAATTTACCGCAACACCAGCTGAAAAATCTAAAAACTTTTGATTATTTTTTGAATATAAATATGAACCTTTGCCTTTATGGATTTGAAAATTTGTAAAATTATAAGTTTTTAAAAGCTTGTTCATATTTCTATATTGATTTTCAATTTATAAAGTTCGTTATAAATTTCCATGCTTTCTTTTAGGACTGCTCTGTAGGCATCAGGTATCTCTATTTCTTTTTTTGAGTTATAGGGATTAAAACAAGTACTTTTCTTTACACTTTCATACCAATGAACATGCCATATACCATCACTATTTCTTTCACCTGATGGCCATTTAGTCATAGACGATTGGAAGTCTATATTGAGAATTTTACACAGTGTTTTTAATGTTTTTTCGGGATTTTTTAAAATATCATCACTAAGTATAATTGGACATTCTACAGCGTTTTCAGTTAGATAATTATAAATCTTCATTTGCTCTCTAAAACCAATATCTTGGATATCGATAATTTCATTTTTTTTAGAGTAGGAGTTAATTACTTCATCGGGTCTTCTCAATAAAATACAATTTTTACAATCTAAAATCCATTCAAGCGGAATTTCATGCAGTAAATGATGTGTCATGTGTTTTAAATAGTAAATTTTATTATCTTTAATTTTTAACTGAATTTCTTCCATGAGTCCCTGCAAGTTAGTTTTATAAAAATTTATTATCTCTTGAGACATAGGATGATTTTTATTAGTTTGTTTTAAATAATATGCATAAAAGGGTTCATCCCATACTTCAGTTCCTTTTCTATTTTCAAAAGACCTCATAAGGGCGGTACTAATATTCCGTGGACCAGACCACATGTTTATAATCATTGATTTATCAAAGATAAATATGAACTTCTTATTTGTGAGGATATCTTGTTTTTTTTAATATCAAATTTTTTATTGTTAATTTGATTGACAGGAATTACGTTTGCAAATGTTCCTGTGATAAAAGCCTCATCGGCATTTAAAACATCTTTTAGTTTAAAATTTTTCTCAAATACGGGTATTTTATTTTTTTTACAAATTTTAATAACATTACCTCTAGTTATTCCTCTTACGCAAAATTTACCAGAAGAAGTATAAACTTTATTATTTTTGACATAAAAGAAATGAGTTGAGTTGCAGGTTGCAATGTTTCCATTTGGGTCATGCATTAGTGCCTCATCAAAGTTTTTCTTCTTAGCCTCGATACAAGCTAAAATACAATTTAATTTACTTAATGAATTTAATTTAGGATCTTGGACATTTTCTGGACCTCTAATCGTATTAACAGTGGTTAACTTAACACCTTTTGAATAAATACTTTCATCGATCTTTTTATATTCAGGTATTATTACTATTGTTGGTTTTGAAATGGTAAATGCTGGATCTTGATAGGGTGTAGATTTAATTCCCCGTGAGATTACAAGTCTGATATGTACATCAGTGCTCATCTTATTTATTTTTAAAGTTTTAAGAATTTCAGTTTGAATTTTTTTTTTAGAAAAGTGTATTTTCATGCCAATTTGTTTTGCATCTATAAACAATCTGTCTAAATGCTCTTTTATAAAAAGTAATTTTTTTTTATGAAAACGAATACCACTCCAGACACCGTCACCTAGAAGAAATCCTGAGTCAAATACAGAGATTGAGGCTTTATCCCGAGTAAAAAACTCACCGTTTACATAAATTTTAATATTATTATTTCTTGGGTCTTTAATAAAATCGTGGGTTGAGGTCATTTAAAACCTCCATTGTTTAATTTTATTAATTAAGAAATCCCTAAACGCAATAATCTTAAGGCTTCCTTTAAGGTTTTCGTGATAAACCATATGCACTTCATAAGTAGGGCCTTCAATTTCTGGCAGTACTTTGACTAAATGGGCCTTATGCTGAACCATATAATCGGGTAAAGCAGCTAAGCCAGCACCTGTTTCAACGGCAACTAAAAGTCCATAAAGGTTGTTAATTGTAATATGTGGTTTTCTAATCTTTTGATTTTTTTGAATACCTGTTTTCAGAATCCAATTTGTGTCTGATAAAGGTGATGGTTTCCCTGTTCCATATGTGATGAGACGATGTTGATTTAGATCTGACCTTCTATAAGGCATACCTTTTTCATTTATATACTGGGCAGAGCCATATATGTGATATTTGATAGTTGCAATATGTTTGGAAACTAAATCTAAATGTTTGGGTCTACGCATCCATATGCCAATATCATAATCTTGCCTTAACATATCTTGTTCATCTTCAGAATAGTTCAGCTTTAAGTTTATTTCTGGAAAATCTTGAATGAATTCATTTATTCTTGGACTTAGCCACATAGAGCCAAACCCCACTGTCGTATTAATCGATAAGTTACCTGATGGTGTAGATTTAAACTCAACTATTTTTTTCTCTATTGAATTTAAATCAGCAAATATTTTTTCAGTCTCTTCAAAAAGATAAGCTCCTTGTTCCGTAAGAGTGAGGCCTTTTGTATGTCTTTTAAAAAGTTTTGTTTTTAAACTATGTTCTAAACTTTGTATTTGCCTAGTGATAGCAGATTGGCTTAAGTTCATTGTACCCATAGCTTTAGAAATACTCCCCGCCGTCGCTACGTGATAAAAAGTTTTAAGTCTATCCCAATCCATTGATCAGCTTATTAAAATCTGCATTTAAAATTAATATATCTAATAAGTAGTATTTATTTTGTGTATCTAAATCTAATAATACATTTTTAGCATTATTTAATTCATTTTTGCTTTCAATCAACTCAGTAACACTTATTTTTTGAGATTTATAGAGAATTTCATTGCCTTTTAGCTTTAATTCTAAGGATTCAATTATCTTTTTTTGATTTTCAATCTTTTGGTTGTAGTAGTTGTGATTATTCCAACTCTCTATGTAAGTGTTATGAAGATCTTTTTGTAGGTCTTTGTGGTCTAGAAGTTTCTTTTGATACTCATATTTACTAATATCAAATTCATTTTCATCTTTAAATCCATCATATAAAGGGATTGAAACTTGGAGGGAGAGGGTAGAGGCCCTTCTATGATCAACGGAATTAGAAAATTGGTCGTTATCAGTTAAGGAATAAGTTAAATCAACTGATGGTCTGAGATCTTTCTTGCCCATTTCTAATTCGGGGAGGTAGGTTTTTTCTAAATATTCTAAATATTGGCCATAAGAGCTATCTAAAATTTCTTTAAATGATTTTTTTTTAATTAATTGATTATTAATGTCGAGTATCAAATCAAAATTTATATCTTCATCGTTGACCTCAAGATCTAATAATTTATTTACCTGAAGCATTAAGTTATCAATTTGACGATCAAAATCTAATAAAAGGGTTTGTGCATTTATTAGTTCATTTTGAAAATCAAGTAAGTCAATTTTTGATATTCTATTTGCATTAAAAAGAATTTCTGCTTCTTGAACTCTGTTTTGATAAAAAACTATATTTTCATTTTGTCTTTTTTTCTTTTCAACTAAAGATTGAAGATTATTGTATCCATGAATTAATTCTTTAATTAATAATTCTTTTTGATATTGACGAAGGAAATTCAATGCTTGATTTCTACTCTCTGTAGCTATTAAGTTTAATTGCCCAAATCCACCATTATAAAGATTAACGGTAGCACTTATAGAATTAATATTAGAGTCAGTTGTTGAAGTGCTGGTGGTTGATGATGTGCTATTAGTGCGAGTATAAGAATAGTCTATTGTGGGAATATAAAGTGTATCAACATTCTTGTAAGTTAATTCATCTATCAATTCATCATAATTAAATGATGAGTTTGTTTCATTTTTATCAATTAATATTTTTACAAGTTCTGAAATGTCATAGCTATGTGCGCTATGATAAAAAAAGAGACCTACAATTAAAATTTTAATTATTTTGAATTTTTCCATTGTTTTTCTAAATTAGAAAGGGTCCATTTTAATTTCTGTTGATTCATTTTTTTTTCCATCTTTTTGAAACGTTTTTCAAATTTTCGATTTGACTCTCTAATTACTGTCTCGGTATCTATGCCTAATTTTCTAGATAGATTAATGCATGAGAACAATAAGTCACCTAGTTCCTCTCTTATTCTTTTTTTGTTTTTTTTATTAATTTCAACAGAGAGCTCTTTGGTTTCTTCTTGAACTTTTTTAAGCGTATCTTTCGCGTTATTCCAATCAAAACCCTCTTTTGCAGCTCTTTTTTGAAGTTTTAGAGATCTAGTAACAGCTGGAAGTGAAATACTAATTCCATCTAAAACTGAGGTGGCACCTTTGTTTTTTCTTTCAATTTTTTTTTGATATTCCCAAAATTCATTGACATCTTCTACTGACTGGATCGACTTGTCCCTTAAAAAAATATGTGGATGTCGTAATTTCATTTTAGTTACACTTTTTTCTATAACATCATAGATATCAAATTTATTTTTTTCGGATGCGATTTGAGAGTGGTAAATAACCTGTAATAATAAATCTCCAAGTTCATTTTCTAGTTCTTTAATATCATTATTCTCTATTGCCTCAACAACTTCGTAAGCTTCTTCGAGTGTATACTTTGATAGGGATTTGGATGTTTGTTGAATATCCCATGGACATCCATTTTTAGGATTTCTTAGTCGTTTAACGACATCAATAATATCTTCTAAATTCTTTTTAATATTTTTTTTTACCATGCTAGTGCTTGTGCCTGAAATATTTGACTTTTATAGCTCCGAATATCTGCGTATGCATCATATATTTTATTTTTCTTTCTTGCACAAAGAATAAACCCTTCACTCCAGTCAGTTGAGGAAATAGCACGATGTCCTCTTTTGTTTAATTTATTAATAAACTGAGCAAATCTTTCCTCGACGATTAGTTGCTTATAATTAGGATCATGGGGATGAAAATAAGCAGGAAAATGATCCGAAGATATTCTCGGCTCATTTAAAGAAATATCGATAGGTTTTTTTGCAAATAAATAGTTCATTAAAAATTGAGACTGCCATTGGTCTTGTGCATCACCGCCCATAGTCCCGCACGTAAAAAGTTCTTGTTCTTTAGTATTAATCATTAATGTTGGACTAAGAGTAGTTCTTGGTTGTTGATTGGGTTGAATAAAATTTACATGACCTGGCTTGGAAAGATAGAAAGTCATCAAACGATTACCCAGTGGAAAACCCAATTCTTTAATAACTTCATTTGAACGAATCCAACCACCGCTCGGCGTACAGGAAATGACATTGTTATATTTATCGATAATGCTGATATGAACTGTTCCAGCACCCCAGGGCTTAACATCCTGCGTTAAGGGCAGAGAAGAGCGATTTTTGAGAGGATCACCTGGGATTATTTGTTCTATGGCTTTGTTTGTAATCAATTTTAATCTTTGATTAAGGTAACGATCGTCTAAGAGATGTTTAGCCTGAACCTTTAAATTTTCTTTACCCGAAAAATACATTTCTCTGTCCGCAAAGACTAATTTTAATATTTCAGTAAAATCATGGATTGATTTTTCATTATCGAGGCATTTTATTTTCTGCTTCTGAGCTAGCTTTAATAGCATAAGTGATGTTAATCCTTGCCCCCATATATTAGTCTTATGGAGTTGATAATCTCCGAACTTTACTGAAATTGTTTTTTCAAAATGAGTGTTAAAATTATCAAAATCAGATTTTTGAAAAAAACCATCATTTTTTTTGGAATAATTTAAAAATATATTTGCAATATCACCTTTGTAAAAAATATCATGCAACTTATTGAATTTAGAAGCTCTGGAACCTGATAACTTTTTTTCACTATTAGATAGATAGTCTAATAAATCTGCGTAAGGTTTATTTTTAAAAATACTTCCAGTTTCAGGAACATTATTTTTTGAATCAAGGTATAATTTTGCTGAGCTTTTCCATTTAGTAATAAACTTTTCTCTTAATGCTTTTAAGCCGTATTTATTTTGATTAATAATACCGGAATGAAGAGGGAAGCCGTTTTTAGCATAGTATTTTGCATAGGCTGAGATGGTTTCAAAATTTAAGGAACCATATTGCTCAAGTAATCTAAAAATTGAAGAAAATACTGATGGTACACCTGCAGACAGAATGCCCTCTTCAGGAATTTCAGAATAACCTCTTGTCACTAAGTTTATAAAATTAAAATTTTTTGGCGATATTGTATTACCATTTAAAACAATTGGATTTTTATTTGCTGGCTTTAAAATCATAACTCCTTCACCTCCCATACCAAACATTTGAGGGTTAACCAATGCCTCTACTAAAATTGCTCCTGCAGCTGCATCAAAAGCATTGCCCTTATCATTATTCAAGATTGAAAATGCAGTTGTGGCAGAAAGATTGGAGTGAGTAGCAATAGCACCGTTCATTCCTTGGTAAGAAGGAATGAAACTATTCGAGGAGTTATCTTTTGAATAAGATCTGCTATTAATCATTTTTTATATAGTTATAATTTCTTCAGATGAAGTTGGATGAACTGCTACTGTCTTTTTAAAATCATCGAGTGTATTACCAACAACCACATTTATTGCTAAAACTTGTATTAATTCAGCAGCATCATCAGAAACTATATGAATGCCAATAATCTTTTTAGTCTTTTTTTCTAAAACAAGTTTATAAAACGTATCCTTTTCTTTGTTAAAGAAAGTTTTTTTCATAGATTTAAAACTGGTTGTAAGTTCATAGGCGTCAATTTTATTTTTTTTAGCCATTTCCAATGTCATTCCTACCGTCCCAATTTGTGGTGATGAGAATACTGCCGTTGGTATATTCGCAAAATCATAATCAATTGTCTGTTTATTATTGAATAATTTATCCGCTAAGAAGTGACCTTGTCTAATTGCTACAGGTGTTAGATTAACATAATCAATAACATCTCCAATTGCATAAATGTTTTTTTCATTTGTTTGAAAATGACGGTTCACTTTAATGGAACCATTTTGATTTAAGTGAATATTAGTATTATGGAGTTCTAGTTTTTCAATATTAGGGACTCTACCTAGGGCCGATAAGACATAATTAGTATTTAATTTCTTATTATTATTTAAAGTGACCTCTAGAATATTTTTATTTTTCTTAATACTTAAAATTTTACTTTCAAAATGAATTCTAATTTTTTGTTTTTTGATCTTGTCCATTAAGAAATTAACGATTTCATCATCGAAATTTTTTAAAATTTTTTTTCCGCGATAAACCAAATCAACTTGAACACCTAAATTTGAAAAAATATTAGCAAATTCAATTGCAATATATCCACCACCTTCAACAATCATTTTTTTGGGCAGTTTTTTTAATTCAAATATTTTATCGCTATCATTTAAATATTCGTTACCAGAAATTATTTTAACTTTTCTTGGAATACTACCAGTGGCTATTATAAATTTTTTAGATCTGTAAATTTTATTTCCAACTTTAATGGTATTTGGATCTTTAAATTTTGCAGTGCCGTTAACAATTTTTATTTTATTATTAGATAAAATATTCTCATAAATTGAATTAAGACGAGTTATTTCCTTGTCTTTTTTTTTGACAAATGAAGACCAATTTAGTGAAGTGTTTTTAATTTTCCATCCATAAGACTCATAATTTTTGATATCTTTATTAAATTGAGATATGTAATAGTAAAGTTTTTTGGGTACACAGCCAACATTCACGCAGGTACCGCCATATTTATTATTTTCTACTATGGCAACTTTAGCACCGTGAACACTTGCAATTCTTGCAGCCCTTACACCTCCAGAACCAGCGCCTATGACGATAAGATCATAAATCATTTATTTTTATATTAGATTGGTCTATAAAGTCATATATGAGTTGGAAGTCAATTTCAAATTCCTCTTATTCTAAGTTACTTGGGCATTTAGAAACGAAGAAGGAGGGCGGTGAAGATATTTACCGAATGAGGGTATCTGACTCTCATTTAAATTCTGGTAAATTTGCTCATGGGGGCTTTCTTATGTCCTTTTTAGATAATGTAATGGGTAACGCAGCTTATAAGGCATTTGGCAATAAACCTTGTGTAACCATATCAATGTCGACTAATTTTACTTTTTCAGCATCTGCTGGGGATGATTTAATAGCTCAGCCAAAAATTGAAAGAGTGACTAAAACATTATGTTTTGTAAGTTGCCAAGTTCTTGTAAAAAATGAGTTAATTGTAAGTGGTAGCGGTATTTGGAAACTTGTTAACTGGAAAACTCCTAAGACTCTTCAAGAAAAAATTCTCGCTGACGACGGCGGCTGGTAGTTAATCTTTTTTCATCAGATGAGAATGAGCGAAATTACAGCATGTAAGGCATTATTTTTTTGTATTTCTTTTTTTGTGGGTCTTTGGGCAGTTAGAATTCCTGACATTAAGGATCAAATAGGTGTCGACTATAATGGTATGGGATATTTATTCATTATATTTGCCATAGGTTCAGTGTTAACAATGATTGTTGCACCAAAACTAATTACTAAATTTTCATCAAAATATATTTCATTAATTGCCGGATACACCATTAGTATTTTATGGTTAATAGTTCCATTTAATAAATCATTTATGATAATGTTTATTCTAAGTTTTATTTTTGGCGCTAGTTATGGAATTTATGAAGTAATACTTAATTTACAAGCCTCTAATTTAGAGAAGAAATATAAAAAGACCATGATGTCCAGTTTTCATGCTTACTGGAGCATAGGTTTATTGAGCGGGTCAATACTTACTAGTTTATTTTTAGAATACCAATTAAGTTTTATATTAAATGCAATTACCTTCGTTATTATTTTATTTCCACTAATCTATTTAGGTAGTTTAACTTTAATCAAATCTCCAACAGTAGAAAATCAAACTTATTCAGTTTTTTTTAAATGGCCGTTAATCATAGTTATCTTTGTTTTTTTTTCTATTACAGCTGTTTTTTTAGAAGGGGGTACTGACTCTTGGGGGGCTTTATACATGAGAGATTATATACAAGCTGAGGGATTTCAAATTGGTTTAGCTGCAATTTTTTTTAATGGCTTTATGGTGATAGGAAGGCTCATAGGAGATAGGTTAAAAGATTATTACGGTATTTATAATTTTCTTAAAGCTTCTGTCCTACTTTCACTGTTAGGGACTTTAATGGTGGCGCTGAGTGATAATTTAAATCTATCTATTATAGGTTTTTCTATTGCAGGATTTGGTGTTTCATCCATTATCCCTATTTGTTATACTTTGTCATCTTCAGTTAAAGATTTAGATCCTACTCTAGGAATAACTGTGATCACGATTGCAGTTTATGGCGTATTTATGATCGCTCCTTCCTTAATGGGATATATTGCAAATAATTATGGTGTGGAATATGTATATTATCCTATTTTCCTATTTTTTATATTTTCTTCTTTTATTGCAATTTATAGCAAGAGTTTAAAAAGTAATTAATTTTTTTTTAAAATTAAAAAATTACCCATAATAATTAATATTGCACCTATTACTAAATTGATATTCCATACTAATCCTTCAAATATACTTGAAACTATTAAGGCAATTAAGGGCATAATAATTGCTACATAAGCAGCATCATTTGCACCAATTTTTTTAATTAATGTTAGATAAAGGCTGAAACCGAATATGCTTCCAAATATAGAGAGATATAAGAGAGATGAGATGTAAGAAAAAGCAAATTCAAAATCAAAAACTATTCCTTTGTATATCAAAAAAACTAATAAACTAAGAGACCCATATAACATTCCAAATCCAGTAACAGGAATTACATTCATGTTACGTTTTGATGTATAAGCTGAAACTAAGTTACCCAACGATGCAAAATAAGTTGCAATAATACCCAATAATATTCCATAACTTGATCCTTTGGATAATTCAAAATGTATTATTTCATCAAAAAATATACTGATTAAACCGAGTGTTCCTATCAATCCTCCTAAAAGAGTGAGGGGCTTAGGTTTTGATTGATGAAAAATAATATTATTTAAAACATTCATAAATAATATCGCTGAGAAACATAAGGCAACAAAACCACTTATTAAGTACTGTGTAGATAAATAAAAAATTACATAATTTAAATTAAATAAAAGAACCCCCAAAATAAATATATAAAAATGCTCTCTTAAATTAAATTTTAAAGATATTTTTTTTATATAACAAAAAAACAAAATAATAATAGATGCTAAAAAAAAACGATAAAATACAGAGAGCATTGGATCTACTATGCCTAATTGAAATTTGATGACATACCAAGTAGGGCCCCAACAAAAAAGTGTTGCAATAAATAAAAATACTGTACTATTCAAATATGCCTTCTTTTGATGTTGTCTCAAAACCAGATCTGCAAGAAATCGATAATGCCATTAATAATACAAAAAGAGAAGTTGATAATCGTTTTGACTTCAAAGGGAGTAACTCAACCATTGAGAGAAATGAATACTCAATAACAATTGAAACAACTGATAATACTAAACTAACACAATTTAATGATATTCTTAAAAATAATATCGTTCGAAGAAACGTAAACCCTAAGTTCATTCACATTAAATCTACTGAGAATGCATCGGGCAATAGGATAAGACAGTTCGTTGACATACTTAATGGCATATCTAAAGATGATGCTAAAAAAGTTACTAATTTGGTTAAGTCTTCTAAGTTGAAAATCCAGGCATCAATTAATGGAGATGAAGTAAGAATTACTGGCAAAAAAAGAGATGACCTTCAGTCTGCAATCGAACTCTTAAAACAAAGTGATATCACTATTCCTTTGCAGTTTCAAAATTTTAGAGATTAGATAAGCTAAAATCACCAAAATCGATTAAAGTTATTTTTGTAAGAGTTTTAATATAAATCAAAAAATCATTCATTTTCACCTGTATAGTTTTAGTATTATCTAAAGGGTGAAAATTGCAAATTTCATATTTTGTAATTTCTTTATCGAGGTAAAAACTAACATCTTTATCTAAATTATTAATTAAAGCATACGGGCTCACAGACCCTGGTCGAACTCCTAATTTTTCATAAAGGTATTCAGAACTTCCAAAGGATAGATTTCCCTGACAGGGTAGAGTATTTTTAATTTGTTTTAAATCTACTTCTCTATCGTCAAGACAGGAAATCAAAAAAAAATTTCGCTTTTTATCTCTTAAAAATAGATTTTTTGTATGCGCTCCTTGCATATTTAAGTCTTTTTTTAAAGAACTCGATTCTTCAACAGTAAAAAATGCCTCATGCTCAAAAAGCTTAAATTCAATCTTATTATTCTTTAATTCTTCTAAAAAATTATTTGCTTCATATTTCATAAGTTAGAGATATTATATTGAAAAGTTTTCCAATGAAGAAAAAAATAGACAGAAGAAGTTTTATAAAAAAAGCTACTATCCCAGTTATTGGCGCTGCAACACTTACTCCTTTTAATATTAATGCTCAAAATACAATTGAATTAAATATGGTAACATCATGGCCTAAAAACTTTCCTGGTATAGGATTAGGTGCAAATAGACTAGCAAAAAGAATAGAAGCAATTTCTGACAGTAGAATTAGAGTGAATGTATATTCCGCTGGAGAATTAGTCCCACCTTTTGGTGTATTTGATGCAGTCTCGGCTGGATCTGCAGATATGTATCACTCAGCTGATTTTTACTGGGGAGGAGTAAGCAAAGCTTATCCATTTTTTGCTGCCGTGCCATTTGGTATGACGGCAGAGGAGATAAACTCATGGATTTATTTAGATGAAGGCCAAAAATTATGGGATGAACTAGGATCTCAATTTAATATCAAACATTTTATAGTGGGGAATACCGGCCCAACTTTATTTGGATGGTTTAAAAATGAACTAAATTCCATTGAAGATGTCTCGAAAATTAAGATTAGAAGTCCGGGAATGGGCGGTGACCTTTTAAAAACTATGGGCGCAACTCCTGTAAATATTCCTGGAGGAGAAATTTTACAATCACTGGCTAGTGGTGCAATAGATGCAGCTGACTGGTCAAATCCCGTAATGGATTTATCCTTCGGATTTTATAAAGTCACAAATTATTGTTATTACCCAGACTTTAAAAAACCTACAGTTTCTATTTCATTAGGTTTAAACGCTTCTGTTTGGAATTCTCTAAGTACAAGTGATCAAAGTATTATTTCATATGCATGTCAGTCGGAAAATCAACAAATGTTATCCGATTTTATGTTTAAAGAAGTGGGTGCTATTAATAAATTAAAATCGTTAAATGTAGAGTTTAGAAAATTACCTCAAGATGTTGTAATTCAAGCAAAAAAAAATGTGAATGAAGTTATTGATACCTATGCTGATACTCCTATAGCAACCAAAATAAGAGATAGCTATTTTAAATTTTTAGTTATGCGTGAGTCTTATAAAGACTTTGATATTTCAAATTATCTAAATTATAGAAAAATTTAATAGTGTGTGTGGAAGGTTTTCGTTAGATCTACCCTCGTCTAAAAGTTCTTTTAAAAAAGAAACTATTGAAACAAATAAGGATATCTTCCTATTTTCTAATTTTAATATCGCACCTACAGATTGGTCGCCAATTATTATAAAAAAATTAAATAATTATGTTTTTCAAAAAAGTAAATGGGGTTTTGAATTTGATTGGCTTCCAAAAGGAAAAACATTATTCAATATTAGAACTGAAACAATTTTTGAAAAATCATTTTCGAAAGATTTAATTATTTCTAATCGATGTTTGGTTCCGTTTAACCATTATTTTGAATGGAAAAAGGAAGAAAATGGTAAAAAAATTAAATATAAGCTTCATAGTTCTGAGGAACTATCCTTTTTTGGGGCTGTATATCAAAAGGAGGGTGATGATTTGACCTTTTCTTTGTTGACTAAGGAAAGTAACCCTATCACTAATTTCATACATCACCGCAATCCAATAATAATTGCCAAAAAAAATATCACAAAATGGTTTACTACTGATTTTATTGACTATTTTTCTAATCCTGAGGTTAATTTAGCTTTTAATGAAGATTGATCATTATTTCTTCAATCTAAAGAATGAAAGTAATTTTTCTATTCCAGAAAAATTTGATTCTAGTCTAGCATAGACTTCATCAATTTTGTTAATATGGCCATCTAATCTTTTATATAGTTTATCAATTTTTTTTTCTAAATTATTGATTTTACTGTCATAATTTACAGAACTATTTTTATTTTTAATTTTCTTGGTTATTTTTTTTACAGCCATGATGATTTTATATCACATAATTTAATTTTTAAATAACTGCAATATTTAGCTGAAGCGAACGTTAATTTCGGGTATCCAGTTTTGAATTTTTTGAATTCTATTATCTGCAGAAGGGTGGGTAGATAAAAACTCAGGTGGTGACTTACCTTCATTGGCTTTTGACATTCTTTCCCATATTTTAACTGCTTCTTGATTGTTGTATCCGGCCATAGTCATAAATGCTAATCCTAAATAATCAGCTTCAGACTCCTGAAGCCTACTAAAAGGAAGAGAAATCCCTAAATTAACCAAATAATCATCTGCGGATGTACTTGATAGCGCCCCATCTAAAGCAATATCAATTATTGTTGTGCCAATATTTATGGCAAGTGCTTGACTTGCTCGCTCAACACTATGTCTGGCAACGGCATGGGCTATTTCATGACCCATTACTGCAGCAATTCCATCATTATTTTGAGTAATTTCCAATATTCCTGAGTAAAAGGCTATTTTACCGCCTGGCATACACCAAGCATTTAGGGTCTTAGGATCATCTATAAGGATATATTCCCAACTATAACCCTCTAATTTAGACGATTCACCAATTTTATTGAAATATTCATGAACTGAGTTTGTAATTTTAACCCCAACTTCTTTTATAGCTGTAATATCTTTTCCATTTTGAATTGTTTTTTCCTTTTTTTTGACTGTTTCATATGCCTTTAAAGCCTGTTTATTAATTTGGTCATCTGAATAGATCGAAAGTTGCCTTCTGTTGGTTATTGCCACATCAGAACAGGCAGTTAACAGGAGGGGAGAACAACAAGCACACGAAAATGTTTTAAGAAATTCTCTTCTTTTAAGATTCACTGTATTAATATAATCAAAATAAATATTACATGACAACTTGTTATATTAATGGAAAATACTATCCAATTGCAGAAGCAAAGATCAGTATTACTGATCGCGGTTTTCAATTCTCTGATGGTATTTATGAAGTTATTACAGTCTATAATAAAAAATTTGTAGATTTAGATTTGCATCTTTATCGATTATTAGAATCATTAAAAAAAATAAATATCAAAATAAATTTAAACAGATCTCAATTAGAAAGAATTTCCAAAAAAATTCAAAAAATTAATAATTTAAAGATGGGAATTATCTATATTCAAATAACTAGAGGTAATCAACATCCAAGAGATCACAAATATAAACAGATCAAACCTAATATTATTATTTATTCAATAAAAAAAGATTTAAATAAATTTGATCAAACGGCACTCAAAGGTGCCAAGGCTACTCTTTATCCTGATATAAGATGGTTACGTTCAGATATAAAAAGTATTTCTTTATTAGGTAATGTTTTTGCAGCCAATCATGCAAAAAATAAAAAAGCGCATGAAGCGATACTCTATAATGAAAAAAAATATATTACTGAGGGAAACTCTTCTAGCGTATGGATAATAAAAAACAATGTCTGTAAGACACACCCTTTGACTTATAGAATTTTAAAAGGTTGTACTAGAGCTAAGTTAATTTCATTATTAATTGAAAATAAATATAAGTTTAAAGAGACAATTTTTTCTACCAAAGAACTTTTAAATGCCGACGAAGTGTTTATTACGAGTGCAACTAATTTTGTGATGCCAATTACTAAAATCGATGAACATACAATAGGTAATGGTAAACCTGGCAGCATTAGTTTAAGTCTAAGAAAGTCATTTATTAAGGCTATTTAATGCATAAATACTTTATTATTTTAATTTTTTTGTTCCCTTTGAATATCTTCGCAGGCATTCAAAATGTTTATTTAGCAGGGGGTTGTTTTTGGTGCATGGAAGAGGTTTATCAGGACCTAGAAGGGGTAAATGAAGTTGTATCAGGTTTCTCAGGTGGTCATGTAACTGATCCAAGTTACATGGATGTTGTCACAGGTAATACTGGCCATATCGAAACTGTTAAAATAGTTTTTGATGATGAAATTATTTCTTTAAACCAAATAATAAAGCTATTTTTTTTAAATATTGATCCTTTTGATCCTAATGGGCAATTTTGTGATAAAGGATATTCTTACAGAAGTGCCATATTTATTAATAGTCAAGAAATAGAAAAAATTAGTAATCAATATTTAAACATCATTAAGAATAATCACAAAGATGAATTACAGGTATTATTATTACCATTTGAAAATTTTTATGAAGCTGAGGATTATCATCAAGATTATTATATAATAAATCCAATTAGATATAATTACTATAAATTTAGCTGTGGAAGAGAACAAAGAATTAAACAAATTAAAATTAATCTTTTATGATTAAATTAGTAATATTTTTTATAATTATTTTAATATGTGTATATTTTTTATTTGGTAAGCAATTATCCGATAAAGCTAAGAAATATTTTGTAATTTTTTTTATTGTAGTTTTAGCTCTGTTTTTAATTTTTTCAGGTAAGTTAAATTTTTTACCTGTTGCGTTAGCACCTGCTTTATTATTTTTTAGAAGAATATCATCATTGCTTAGTATTTTTAATTTTATATCTAAATCTGCTTTTGGAAAAAGTTTCAAACCAAAAATTACTACCAAATATTTATCAATAGAAATTGAACTGCAATCCAAGCAGGTAAATATAGAAATAATTAATGGTGAATTTAAAGGTAGGTTGTTTTCTAGTCTGTCTCAAAATGAAATTAAGAGTCTACTTGATGAATTAAAAGCAAATGACCCTAGGGGTTATAATTTTCTTAATTTAATTATTAACCAATCAGCTCACTCATTTGGCAAGGGTGGTAGTCAAAACTCAATGTCGGAAGAGGAGGCATATTCTATATTGGGTCTAGAAAAAGGCGCTTCTAAAGAGGATATAAAAAAATCCTATTACAATTTAATGAAAAAATTTCACCCTGATAAGGATGGGACAAACTACCTATCAAATTTAATTACTCAGGCTAAGAATAAGCTTTTAAATTAGATATTTTCATCTATAAACACCTCGCAATGACTAAAGATATCAAGAATCTTGCTATTATCGCCCACGTTGATCATGGTAAAACAACCTTAATTGACAATTTACTAAAGCAATGTGGAATATTCAGAGACAATCAAGCTGTATCTGAAAGAATGATGGACTCTAACGATTTAGAGAAGGAAAGAGGGATCACTATTCTAGCAAAGCCTACCTCGATTATTTTTAACAATACAAGAATTAACATTATCGATACTCCAGGACATGCTGATTTTGGCGGCGAGGTAGAGAGAGTTTTATCTATGGTTGATGGGGTCATTTTGTTAATTGACTCATCTGAAGGACCAATGCCACAAACCAAATTTGTCTTAGGTAAAGCCCTTAAACAAGGCCTAAAACCGATTGTTGTTATTAATAAGATTGATAAATCGGATGCAAGGCCCGATGATGTTTTAAATGAAGTTTTTGATTTATTTGTATCTCTTGATGCCAATTCTGAACAATTAGATTTTCCTGTACTTTACGCCTCAGGTAGAAGTGGATGGAGCGTAAACGATTTAAGTGAAGAAAAGATAAATTTAACTCCGCTTTTAAATAAAATCATTGATCATGTTCCCTCTCCAGATGTCGATGATACAAAACCTTTTGCCATGCTTGTTACTTTATTAGAGTCCGATCCATATTTAGGAAGATGTTTAATTGGTAGAGTAGAACAAGGTTCGGCAAAAATTAATGATAGCGTTCATGCAATTGATCTATCAAAAAAAATAGTAGAAACAGGTAGATTAACGAAATTATTAAAATTTGAAGGAATGAAAAAGATTCCAGTGAATGAAGTCAATACTGGAGATATTGTTTGTATTGCAGGACTTTCAACCGCTTCAGTTGCAGATACTATCGGTTCTATTGATGTAAAAACCCCAATTGAATCAACGCCAATTGATCCACCAACTATGTCAATTAAGATCATGGTAAATGACTCTCCTTTAGCAGGCACTGAGGGAAAAAAAGTTACCTCTACACTTATAAGAAACAGATTGATGGCAGAAGCAGAAACTAACGTTGCTATTACTTTTAGTGAAAATTTAAATAAAGACTCATTTGAAATTGGAGGAAGAGGAGAGTTACAACTTGGTGTTTTGATTGAAACAATGAGAAGGGAAGGCTTTGAACTAACTGTTTCAAGACCTACTGTGGTTTATCAGGATATTGATGGAGTAAAATCTGAGCCATATGAAGAAGTAACAATCGATGTTGATGAAGAATATTCAAGTGTTGTTATTGATGGAATGAACCAAAGAAAATCTGAAATGCTTGATATGAGAGAGTCAGGCTCTGGTAAAACAAGATTAGTTTTTGTTGCTCCTTCAAGAGGATTAATTGGTTATCAAAGTAAGTTTCTAACAGACACTAGGGGAACTGGTGTAATAAATAGAGTTTTTCATTCATATAAGCCTTTTAAAGGTGAAATAACTGAAAGAAGAGCAGGGGCCTTAATATCTACAGGCGATGGTAAAGCTGTTGCTTATGCAATTTGGAAGTTGCAAGATAGAGGCGCGATGTTTATAGGCCATCAAACACCTGTTTATCAAGGAATGGTGGTAGGAGAGCACAATAGAGATAACGACCTTGAGATTAATGTATTAAAAGGCAAACAATTAACAAACGTTCGTGCTTCTGGTTCAGACGAGGCTGTTACTTTGGTTACTCCTAGAATAATGTCCTTAGAGGAAATGATGACTTACATTAATTCAGATGAACTTTTGGAAGTTACTCCTTCTAGTCTTAGATTGAGAAAGAGATATCTCGATCCAAACGAGAGAAAAAAATACGCTAAAGCTAGTAATTTTTAATAATTCTTAACTTTTTTACTAACCCAATATTCAATCTTTCTTGTGATTTTTTTCAATATATTTATAAATTAATATATACTATTAAGTATTTATAATAAACTATTGTTTTTACTGTATTATTTTAATATAATTTATTTTTTAATGTAAATAATCTGCTATTAAATTGTATTTAAAATAGTTTAAATTAAGAATTTAAACATAAATAATCAGTTCCAATAAATGCTTAAAAATCAATAACTTTAGTAAAAGATTCATTTATGAAGTTAAAACTAGAAGCTATTTTTTTTCTAATTAATAAATTTACTACTAAAATAGTTAAGAAACGGTAGTTAATAGGGTAATTTAAGTCAATTTTAAGGTATATTTTTATTTGTAAACTACCTTTGATACTTTAAAATGAATTTTTTTTATTCGAATATCAAAAAGCTCAATAAAATAGGGAAAAATTATAAAAAAATTACTTGCAAAATGCGACAAGGTCAAATATTTGAGAAAAAATCAATTTTTTGAGGACAAATAATATAATCTTTTTTTTTTAAAAATCTACAATGAATATCTCTTTTTTCGGCTTCTATTCATACTCCCATAAATTAAATACCCTCTAAAAACGTAAAAAAACCTAAATTAGGATGCTAATCCAGTGGGTAATAAATTGACAAAACTACCTTTAAAATAAAGTATTTTTGATGGCAATATATAAAAGCATTGTTTTTCAATACTTTTTTTTATAAGTATTGAAAAATAAAGGATTATTTAGAAAAATCGGTAAAAAAATCATATTTATCAATGTTTTAGTGAATAAAGCTTAGTTGATATTCGATTTAGGCCATTTTATGGCATCCTCACATCTATCGTCCCCCCAAAAAATCTCATTTTCATAAACAAATGTAGGGCTACCAAAAATACCCTTATTTTTAGCTATTTCGGTATTTTGAAGATATATGTTATTAATTTCATCACTAGTTGCCTTATTGATTGTTTGATCCTTGTTTAATCCTAATTCTGCCATTGTTTCAGATAGATTAGGTTCCAGACCTGGCTCTAAATGCTCTAAAAACCATTTTTTATAGGTAATTTTTGTATAATCTTTAATCCAACCTTCTTTTTTACCAAGAATTGCTATTTTGTTTGCTAAATCGAACTCTTTAAGAGGATAGGGAACGGGTGTTTTGGCATTAAAACCATATAATTGAGCTCTTCTTTGAATGTCTCTCCACATATAATCAATTTTTTGACGTTTTTTTTCTGCCATAAAGGGTACGTTTTCCATTTCGATCATTCTGGCACGAACACTGAAAGGAAACCATTCAAATTGGACATTGTATTTTACTTCTACTTGCTCCAATCTTTGCGTTGATAAGTAAGTATATGTACTACCAATTGAGTACCAGAACTCTATTTTTTTCATATTTATAAATTTAAACCATTATAATGTTTTTGGGTTAGGGTATTTTTTTTAATTTTTACTTTCATGTTCTTAAATACATAATTGTTGCATAATATATATTATA
>CAYRCI010000008.1:0-12043 GCA_964422765.1 uncultured Alphaproteobacteria bacterium
TCAGTTGCTTGTCTAACTATTGATTCACTATTCAAGTTTTTTATAGGTGAGAATAATAAGTCTATGGGTAAATCTGAATAAGGTAATTTAATTTGTTTGATAACAGTAGCAGTAACTTTTTTGTGACTAATAGTAGAAATGTTCGAGAGCCATTCGCCATACATTTCATTATAAAGTAATATTGGGTCTCCAACCTTTAACCTCATTACTCTTATTAAATGGATATAGTACTTTTCTTCTAGCTGATAAGTGTTACTTTCTTTTAAAATTGCTGAACAATAAATTCTTTTCATGAGCGATATCAATAAGAATAATTTAATTTACAGGTTAATGCCAACATATATGCATCCCCATATATCCTTAATTAGATTAGACAGACCCATAGGTTTTTTATTACTTTTTTATCCTACAGGCTTCGCCTTAGCGGCGACTAATATTTCTTTTAATACTTTTCTCCATTTTCTTTTATTATTTTTGATGGGATCAATTATTATGCGGTCGGCGGGATGTATCGTTAATGACTTTTTTGATATTAAATTTGATAAACAGGTAAAGAGAACAAAAGATAGAGCTTTAGCATCTTCCAAAATTTCCATTATTAGTGCCTCTATCATGTTTCTAGTTTTAATAAGCATGGGCTTTGCTTTGTTGATTCAATTTAATCCACAATCAATATTAATAGGGATTTTAATTACACCCTTAGTATTTCTTTACCCACTTGCAAAGAGATTTTTTGTTTTTCCCCAATTAATATTGGGTTTAATTTATAATTGGGGTGTTTTTATTGCATGGACCTCTACTGGATCAATTCACTCTTTTAAATCAATCCTTATACTATATTTAGCAACAGTAATATGGACAATAGTTTATGACACAATTTATGCGACTCAAGATGAGTGCGATGATCAACGCTTAGAGCTCTATTCAAGCACACTGATTATAAAATCGAAAAGATCAATAATTCTAGCCATGCTAGGTTTTGTTCAATTTTTACTTTTGTTTTTGTTTGGATTTTTAATGAAATTAAATTTTGTGTTTTTTATAATGGTTCCGTCAATTTTCCTAATTTATACATATGACATAATTTATATATGGTCGAATAATTCTGATAAATCTGGTGATTTTTTTAAACGGAATAACTATTACGGTTTTTTAATACTATTGAGTATAATAATTGGCAATCAATTATATGTCTGAGCATAAAAAATATTTTATTAGAATTTTAAAGCTTTTTTTAAACTACAAATCTAAGATGTTTTTAGCAGTTTTTTGTATGGTAATTGCTGCTTTATCAACAGGATTTCACGCGTGGCTTGTAAAGCCAGCTTTAGATAAGGTACTAGTCAACTCTGATATTTTTTATTTATATTTTATACCCTTAGCTATTCTTGTTACGGGTATAATAAAGGGCTTTGCTAGTTATTTACAAGTTGTTTCACTAACTTTTATGAGCCAAAGAATAATAGAAAAGCTTAGAAATGATGTATTCAAAAATTTAATTAATTTAGATTATGGTTTTTTTATAAATACCAAAACTGGTTCTTTAATTACACGAATTACAACAGACACTTTTTATTTGAGTGGAGCGATGGCTACAACTTACACTGCTTTGATTAAAGACTCTTTAACTCTAGCTGTTCTTTGTGGCAACATGTTCTTTCAAAGCTGGAAGTTAGCAATAATTACTATAATTGTATTTCCCTTAGCTTTAATACCAATTCGGGTTTTAGGAAGAAAAATAAGAAATGTTACTCAAAATTTACAACATCAAATAGGAAATTTAGCTTCAAATCTCGAAGAGGTATTTAAAGGCATTAGGAATGTTAAATCGTTTAATGCGGAAATTTTTGAAATTAATCGAATAAGTAAAGAAATTGAGAATGCGAGAGAGTTAAATTTTAAGCAAGAAAAAATTACAGCTAGATCAAGACCTTTTACCGAAACTCTCGGAGCTTTAGCCGCAAGTCTAGCTATATTCGGGGGAGGTCTTTTTGTAATTAGTGAAAATATGAGTGCAGGGGAATTGATGAGTTTTCTTGTTAGTTTAATGTTAGCGTACGCCCCATTAAAAAATTTGATTAACGTAAATGTAACTCTTCAAAGTGGGTTAGGTGCAGCTTCAAGAATTTTTGAAATTATTGATTTAAAAAATGAAATTAAAAACGGATCAAAATCTTTAAAATCTTTTGAGAATATAAAAATTGAAAAAATTAAATTTAGATATGCAGGTTCAACCAAAGATACAATTCATAATACCTCCATAGATATTTTCAAAAATAAAAGAATTGCGATAGTTGGTCCGTCAGGCTCTGGTAAATCGACTCTTCTAAGCCTTATTTTAAGATTTTTTGATGTAAATGAAGGTACAATTTCAATTAATGGTTCGAACATTAAAGAATTAAATTTAAAAAGCTTAAGGAATATTTTAAGTTACGTTAGTCAAGATACCGTTTTGTTTGATGGTACCATATTAGAAAATATTCAATACAACTCCAATGCCTCTAAAAATGATATTGATAAATTTGCTGAGTTAGCTTGTTTAAATGAATTCATAAATGAACTCCCAAATAAATTAAATACAAGGATTGGAGAAAATGGAATCAAATTATCTGGAGGCCAAAGACAAAGAATTGCCATTGCAAGAGCACTAGCAAAGAAAAAATCTTTAATTTTACTTGATGAACCCTCATCTAATTTAGATTTGAAAACAGAAGATCAACTCTTTAAAAATTTAAATAAAATAAAACCTATTACATTAGTAGTAGTTGCCCATCGATTAAGCACTATTAAAAATTTTGATGAAATTTGCTACATGGAAAAAGGAGAAATATTAGAAAAAGGAAGTCATGAATCTTTGATGTCACGAAAGGGTCAGTACTACAAACTTTTTCAAAAACAAAATAAGAAAAATGCTTAAAAATCTCTCAAAAAATAAATTTTTTTTAAATTTATTTGCAAACTTAGTCTACACAGCTCTTTATTTAATAAAAATCACAAGTAATTGGAAGAGTATAAACGAGGATATTATTCAAAGAGAAATAAAAAGTAATAATTCTGTAATTGTTTTAATTTGGCATAACCAATTGATGGGATCTACCTTTAGTTGGAAATTTAAACCAAAATTAAGACCTATTGCTACGTCACATAGAGATGGTCAATTAAGTATTCTAGTTCAAAGAAAATTTGGCCTAGACCCATTACTAAGAGATAAAAATAAACCAACAAAACTAATTAAAAATATATTATTAGCTTCAAAAAATGGTGACTGTATTTACATAACGCCAGATGCCCCTCATGGTCCCGTATATCAAATTAATACAAATATTTTTAAATTAGCGTCAAAGTTCAAAATGAAGGTTGTTTTTTTAACTTTCAAAACTAATAAGTTTTTTCAACTTAATAACTGGGATAAACTTAAGATTCCCCTACCATTTGGCAAAGGTATCTTTTATTGGGGAGAAAAAGTTATTGATCCCTCTAACTACAATGAAGAAAAAAAGTTTAATCAAGATGTTCTAACAGAATTAAATAATAATATGAAGATAATTGATGATTTTATTTAGTTATAAAATATTTCAAATATTTTTATGCCCCATTATCATTTTGATCGGCATCCTTAGGATAATTAAAAAAAAAGAAACTTTATTATCTTTTAAACAAAAAGTATTTAATCAACATAATTTTATTGAGCTTTCCGAATTTGAAATAATGATTCATTTTGCAAGCATAGGTGAATTTAATTCAATTAAATTTTTAATTAGAAACTTTAGTGAGGAAAATTTTTTTTTATCATGCACAACTCTTTCTTCATATTATCTAGCAAAAAATACTTACCCAAATTATAAAATTATTTTTTTACCATTAGATTTTTTTTGGAATGTAGAAAAATTTATTTCCAATTTAAAATTAAAAAAAATTATTTGGGTTGACTCTGAAATTTGGCCAAACTGGTTGTCAATATCAAAATCAAGTAACATAAAGAATATTGTCGTTAATGCTAGGCTTTCTGATAAAAGTTATAATCGTTGGAAATTCTTTCCAGTCTTTTCAAAATTTATTGGTCTAAAATATGATTTAGTTTTTGCAAAAAGCATTCTAGATCAAGTTAAATTTGATAAAATTTTTAATTTAAAATCACTTTACTATGGCAATCTTAAATTTGATCAAATAGTTGATATTCCAGATTTTAAAAAACCTATAATTTGTTTTGCCAGTATACACAAAAACGAATTTGCAAAAATAAATCAAATTTTATCTATGATAGATTTAAATTTGATTGAAGAAATAATTATCATTCCTAGACATATTCAATATATACCAAAATTAGAAAAGGAACTGGATTCAAAAATTAAATCAAAAGTTTACATTCACAATAAATTTGGTGATAATTTACTCTTATTTTCCAAATCTAAAATAGTATTCATGGGTGGGTCTTTAATAGAGCATGGGGGTCAAAATCCTTTAGAGGCACTATCAAAAGGATGTTTTATACTAACAGGTATCTATAATAAAAATTTTAAAGATATATATGATGATCTATTAGAAATGAAACTCTGTGAAATTTTTAAAGTTGATGATTTATCACATATAGGTCATAAAATTAATGGACTCATATGCCAAGAGAGACATTTATCAGATACTATTAAAAAATATTTTATTACTCAGCAATCACAATTGATGAATATAATTAAGGAGATAGAATCATGCTAAAGGCACCGAGATTCTGGTATCAAAGATCAATAAGCCCTTTTTCTATTTTGCTTCTACCTGCCTCTATTCTTTGGTTTTTGGGTTCATTTTTAAAAAAAAAATTATCTAGAGTTAATAAGTTTGATTTGCCTGTAGTGGCAGTAGGCAGTGCTATGATTGGTGGATCGGGGAAAACTCCATCTGTTTTATTTTTGTGTGAGCAATTAAAAAATATGGGATACAACCCTCATATCATATCAAAGGGCTATGGAGGATCGGCTAGTGAGACAATTAAAGTTTCAGAGGAAATGGATTACAACCTTGTCGGAGATGAGGCACTAATGATGTCAAAATACTACCCTACCTGGATAAGTAAAAATAAATTTAATGCCTTTCCTTTGGCAAAAAAAGATGGCGCTGATATCTTAGTTTTAGATGATGCATTACAAACATACAGCGTATATAAAAATTTGTCAGTGTATGTATATGACTCAATTCAAGCATTTGGAAATAAACTATTGATACCCTCAGGGCCTTTAAGAGAGACAATTAAGGAAGTAATCAATAAATCTCAAATTTTTTTTCTTATCAATACGGATCACTGTGAGGAGTTACAAGGCATTCCAAACCAAATAAAGTTAAAATATCAAATTAAGATTTCAAACGATTTAATAGAAAAAAAATTATTTGCATTTGCGGGTTTAGGTTTCAATAAAAAGTTCTTTGATCAACTTCAATCAGAAAATCTAAATATAACAGCTGTAAAAGAATTCCCTGATCATCATAAATACTCAGTCGATGATATCTTTCAACTTTTAGATGAGGCAAATAAAAATGATGCCTATCTGGTTACAACTGAAAAAGATCATATGAGAATTCCTAGAGAGTTTAAAAGCTCAGTTGGAATCATTTATGGTAAAATTATTTTGAATGATGACTTAAATATTGCTGATACAATTGAAAAATATTTTTAAAATCATAAGAAACTATTCTGAATTTTTATTATTTTTAATAATTAATTTTATTTTAAAATTATTCAGTTTTTCATTCACATCTAACCTAGGTGGTTTTATAGTTAGAAATGTAGGAGTATATACAAAATACTTTAAAATCATTATATCTAATTTAAGCATCCTAGGATTGCCAGAAGAAAAAATTATAACATTAGCAAAAAAAAATTTAGATCAAACGGGTAGAGTATTTTTTGAATTTTTTAATCTAAAGAAATTCAATTGGACAAATATAAAAGTTATAAATCAACATTTCTTAGACGACCTAAAAAAACATCATGGATCTTGTATCTTTCTCTCAGCACATTTAGGTAATTGGGAAATAACTAGAAACTATTTATTACAGAATGGTTTTATTTTACATTCTGTGTATCGCCATGCAAACAATAATCTAATAGATAAGTACATTCAAAATAATAGAAAACAAGATAACGCTTTTTTTTATAGGAAAGGTTCAGAAAGTGCAAAAAATATGATTATGGCACTTAAAAACAATCATCACTTAGCTTTACTTGTAGATCAAAGAGATAGCAGTGGGCCTATAATAAATTTTATGGGTAAAGATTGTTTTGCAACGGATGGCTACGCAAATTTGGCATTAAAATATAAAACGAAAATATGCCCGATATATTCTAAACGAATAAATAGTGATACGTTTGAGATAGTAGTTGAAAAACCTTTAGAATACAAAGAATTCTCAAAACTAGAGTCAAAGACAATAGTCGAAAGAATACATGAGAGTTATTTTAAAAAATGGATACTCGAAGATCCTACACAGTGGTTATGGGTACACCAAAGATGGAGAAAATAAATTATTTTTTTATATCAGTACTTCCATCTTTAAGAACTACTGTAAATAATTGAAGCGTCTCAAGTTTTTTAATATTTTTAATAATTGAACCTTTTGATTTTAAAATCGCATATCCTTTTTTAAGATTATTTTCTAAAGAGGAATTTTTGATAATACGCATTAATAAATTAATGTTGTTATTTAAAAGTTTAAATTTATTCAAAATTACCAACTTATTATTATTAAAATTAGATTTAATCTTATCTTGGATTAAATTAATCTTAGATATGGGGTTAAATTTTAAAACTGTCAGATAAAAACTATTACATTTATTTAATTTTTCATAAATCTGGCGAGATAAAATATTTAAACCTTTATTATTAAAAGTTGTTATATATTTTTCTGTTATATTTATTTTTTGTATATGAGCTGAAATAGATATTTTGAAATTAAGCAAATTTTTTTCCGGGATTGAGAATTTTTTATTTATTAAATTAACAAATAATGTTTTCTTCTCATTAAGATCCTTTAATAGGTAGCTCATATCAGGAACAGAAAGTTCTGCTGCTGCAGAAGGCGTTGGGGCTCTTAAGTCACACACTAAATCTAAGAGTGTATAATCAGTTTCATGACCTATAGCTGATATAGATGGTATTTTAAGACTAAAAACTCTTTTAATAAGATCAGGTTCATTAAAGGGCATCAATTCTTCTAGAGACCCCCCGCCTCTTGCAAAAATAATTAAGTCCGGCTTAATTAAATTGTTTATTGAATTATTTTCAATTAGATCTAAATATTCAATAATTTCTCGATGAGTATTTTTTCCCTGAACAGTAATTGGAAAAAGATACAGGTGGGCGATTGGAAATCTTTCCGAAATTCGATGAATAATATCATGAATTACAGAGCCACTAGCAGAAGTGAGTATACCTATCTTTAGAGGAAATTTTGGTAATTTTAGTTTATTTTTAAGATCGAAGAATCCCTGTTCAGTGAGGATTTTTTTTCTCTCTTCAATTAACTTTAAAATTGAACCAGCACCACTGTATTCAACCTGATCTACTATAAGTTGGTATACGGATCTTCCAAATTTAGAAAAAGATGTAACTCGACCGTAAAAAACAAACTCAGTACCTTCTTCTATTTTAATATCTAATCGCTCGTAGCTTCCTTTCCAACAAATGCAAGAAATAACTTCATCATTTTCTTTTATTGAAAAATAGACATGGCCAGAATTTGCAATTGTAATGGGGCCAGCCTCCCCTACTAATTTGATATATTCAAAATTTTGTTCTAATAAATTTTTTATAGAATGATTAAGTTGCGTTACAGTATATTCAGGAATATTATTCACATTATTAATATACTCAAATATCAAAAATTATGAATGTAATAGTTATTGGATCAGGTGCACGAGAGCATGCAATTTGTCGATTAATACATAAATCTCCCTTATGTGATAAACTTTATTGCTTTCCAGGCAACTATGGAATAAGTCAAATTGCGGAATGTCATGAATTAAGCTCTGATCAAGAAATAATTGAAAAGTGTAAAAAAATTAAACCTGATTTGGTGATAATTGGTCCTGAGGATTATCTTTCCAGAAATTTAGCAGGCAAATTAAGGAAATTAAATTTAAACGTTTTTGGTCCAGATTCCGTAGGCGCTCAGTTAGAGTCATCGAAAGAATTTATGAAAAATTTTTGCTCAACTCATGGTATCCCCACTGCATCCTCAAAAACCTTTACCTCTTACGAGTCTGCAAAATCTTATTTAGAAAATAAATATGGATCAATTGTTGTTAAATACGATGGTCTTGCTGCAGGTAAAGGTGTTTTTGTATGCGAAAATACAAATGATGCTATTGAAGCCTGTAAAAAAATATTTTTAGATAAAATTTTTAATAACGACTTTAATAAGGTTGTAATTGAGGATTTTATAAAAGGAAAAGAGCTAAGTTTTTTCACTATTTCAGACGGTACTACCGCTTTAAATTTTGGATCTGCCCAGGACTATAAAAGAATTGGAGACAACGATAGAGGCCCCAATACTGGAGGGATGGGCACCTTAAGCCCTGCACCCTTATTGTTAGATAAAAATTTAGAGGAAAAAATTCAAAAAAATATAGTTGATAAAACTATTGATGGTTTAAAAAAAGACAAAATTGACTTTCAAGGCGTGATATTTTTTGGAGTCATTGTCGATGAATTTAATAACCCCTTTCTATTAGAATACAACACAAGGTTTGGTGATCCAGAGATACAAAGTATTTCAATGAGACTTAAAACCGACTTCCTACCATTGGTTCATGCAACTGCAACAAAAAGTTTAAAATATGCGAACTTAGAATTTTTCGATGATAAAAGAGCAGTTTGTTTAATTTTAGCAACCCAAGGGTATCCAGATAGCTACCCTAAGGAAACTGAAATTAAAAATTTACATAATTTTAGAAATGAAAATGATTTTTATATTTTTCATGCAGCTACTAAAATTCATCATGATAAAATTCTTACAACCGGAGGAAGGGTTTTATCGGTAGTTTCTCTTGGTGATACTTATGCAGATTGTAGAAGCAAAGTTTATGAAGTGGCTTCAAAAATTGATTGGAATTTTAAATACTTTAGAAAAGATATTGGTTCTAATTTTTAATTCTTTTACTTATAAAAAATTTTTTTATAAGATTTTCATAATTTCCAGTAATTTTTATGTAACTAATTTTATGAATTGTTTTCCTTCGTGGATTATTATTTTTAAATAAATAATATACTTTAGAGATACGCGCAGATTTAATAACCTCTTTACACATCGAACATGGTTCTAAATAAGTTAGCAAACATAACCTATCTAATCTTTTTTGTTTTAATTTCTTACAAGCATTTCTTATACAGATTATTTCAGCATGTGCAGTAGGATCATAAGCAGTTACTTCCTTATTATGAGCTTTAGAAATAATATTACTGGTTGAAGGATCAAATATTAAGCACCCAATAGGAATTTCATTTTTTTCAATAGCTTTATTAGACTGTTGCAATACAATTTGAATAAATTTAGTTAAATTATTATTCATGTTAAATAAAAAGCCTATAATTGGTATTACTACAGATTATCAAGATAAAGACCACTGTTATTCAAAATTCCCATGGTTTGCACTAAGAAGGAATTACGTCCAATCTATTGAGCAATTTGGTTGCACACCTATTATCCTTCCAATTACAGATATAGAACCCAATCTTGACTTCATTGATGCAATAATAATATCTGGTGGAGATTTTGACATAGACCCCAAATACTTTGGGCAAAGTATAACTAGTAGTAGAGTAAAAATTAACGCAAATCGAACTGTTTATGAATTTAAAATTATTGATCATTTTATAAAAAATAAAAAACCAATATTAGGTATTTGTGGGGGTGCACAATTAATTAATGTATTTTTTAAAGGTTCTTTAATACAGGATATTAATTCCAAAATTCAACATGAACAGTTAAACCCCAGGAATGAAACTAGTCATGAAATAAAGTTAACTAATGATTCATTACTTCAAAAACTGACTCCAAAGAAACCAATCTTTGTTAATAGTGCACATCATCAAGCTGTTGATAGTATTGGTGAAAATTTAATTATTGATGCTTATGCTAATGATGGGATTATTGAAGCATTTCACCATTCAAAATTACCTTACTGTGTAGGTGTTCAATGGCACCCAGAATTTTTAATAACTGACTTTGATATTAATATAATGAAAGATTTTGTTGAACATGCAAAAAATTACTCTTAGTAAAAAAGTTTCCGAGTTATTAAATATTTCACGGAATCAAGCAGAAGATATTATAAAAAGAAAAAAAATTTCACTAAATAATAATATTGAATATAGACCTTATCTTAAAATTGAAGAAAACGATATTGTGGAACTATCTGATCCAAAACAAAAAAAATTTAAAATATTAATATTTCATAAACCAAAGGGTTGTATTACATCGAAAAAAGATGAACTTAATAGACCAACAATATTTGATTATATTCCTAAAAAGTTTCATCATTTTCATTATATTGGTAGATTAGATTTTAATTCTGAAGGCTTATTAATATTAACAGAGAATGTTGGTTTTAAAAGATTTATGGAACTTCCAAAATCAAAAATAACAAGAAAATATTTAGTAAATGTACAGGGAGCAGTAGATCAAAATAAAATTAAATCATTGAATCATAAGATTTACGGTTCTATTACATATCAAAAACCCATAGTAAAACTTGTACATACCAATAAATCTAATCATGTATTAAGTTTTGAGATGTCAGAGGGTAAAAATAGAGAAATTAGAAATATTTGTAAAATATTTAATTTACGAGTAGAAAAATTAAAAAGAATATCCTTTGGTAAATTCATCTTAAAATCTATCCCTTATGGCAGTTATAGAGAGATGGAAATAAATGAAAATTATTAGCGGTAAATTAAAAGGTAAAAAAATTCCAATATATAATAAAGCTAATTTTAGACCAACATTATCAAGAATTAGAGAGGATTTATTCAATATCTTAGCACATAACAGTATTTTAAAAATCAATTGGAGCCAAAGTATTTTTTGTGATTTATTTTGTGGATCAGGATCTGTAGGTCTTGAGGCACTTTCTAGAGGTTGCAGTAAAGTGATCTTTAATGATTTAGATAAAATGAATTTAAATCACATTGATAACTTTTTAAAAAATAATGAAGAATTGAAATATGAATTATGGAATGTAGATTGTTATAAAGGTGATATAGCATTTCTTAAAAACTGTAATATTATATTTATTGATCCCCCTTATAAAGATGACTACAAATTTATTGATCAAATTATTTTTGATAAAATAAAAAATAAATCATTAATAATTTTTGAGTCTGAAAAAAAATTTGAAAGTGAAGATATAATTTTAATAAAAAGGTATAAGAATAAATCTTTATTTTTTATTAAAAAAAGTTAAATATTTTTTAAAAAACTTACTAAAATATGGGTATTCACCCATTAATATTGCTAAAATAAACAATGAAAATTGATATAAGGGGAAAATTATTAGTAATCTTAAAAAAATATAAAGTAAATTGTTATCTATATTCTGCTTTAAATGAATAAAATTTAAAATTGGGCTAGAAAAAAAAACTGATACGGTACCAGCAAGACCAAAAATTAAAAATATTTTTAATAAATGAATAAATGACCTTGCTTTAAAAAAAGTAATCAAAAAATTTATCAATTTAAATTTTTGTATTCTTTTTTAGAATTTCAACTGCAGGTTGATCAAGGAAATTTATTTTTTCTATTTTTGCCCGAAGGTAAATATCAAAAATTAAAGCTATACAAAGACAAATATAATCTTCAAATTTCTCTTTGATAATAAATTGATTTACCAAAAAGTGACTTTGTTTTAATGTTTTAATAGCTCCCTGCTCTAAATTAGATAATAAATTAGCACCTAGAATAAGCCTGGAGGGACTTTTTAAATTAGCAGGTTTATTCTCTATACTAAAAAAGATAAAATGCTTATCTATTGGCCCGTCTATATAAAGTTGAAATTGAC
>CAYRCI010000008.1:12143-44596 GCA_964422765.1 uncultured Alphaproteobacteria bacterium
CTAAAAAAGATAAAATGCTTATCTATTGGCCCGTCTATATAAAGTTGAAATTGACTGTGTTGATCTATTGATCCATATGAAGAGATATAATTTATTGCCTTTTTATTTTTACCAAGACTTTCTGCAAAAATCTGTCGATACCACTCATTAATTGCATACAATTTATCGTGATATGTTAAACCCACTACCAAATTGAGGTTTTTCTTTTTTTCAATCTGATGAATAGTTTGAGTTGTTTTAGCTACTTTACTGTGAATTTTAATAAAGTTTTTCTTGGCAATATTAAAATTAAATAAAATATTTTTTAGAGATAAGCCGGCTACGATCAACGGTAATAGGGCCGTAATTGAGAAAACACTGAAACGCCCTCCGATATTCGGATCATGTTCAAAATGGTCAATTTTATTTTGAATTGAAAATTTATATAAATAGCTTTCATTTTTTTCAGTAATAAAAATAAATTGTTTAAAATATTTTTTAATTTTAAAATTTTTAAAAAATTGAATTATTAGATGAAGAAAGTATTTGGTTTCAATAGTATTACCAGATTTAGAGATAAATATAAATCTATCGTTTTGATCTATTTTTAAATTTTCAAAGTTTTGAGTAATTTTAGTTAGTGAGGGATTATCATAGATAAATATTTTTGTATTCAACAACTTGGGATCAATAAATTGTGCAAGTAATTTGCAACTTAAAGACGATCCACCCATACCAAATACATGAACCCTATATGATTTATTTATAAATTTTTTAAAATTGTAATTGGAAAAATATTTTTTATCATTAATTGGCTTAAACATTTCTAAGTTAAAAAATTCATTAATTGAATACTGGATTGAATTTGATTTAACATTAAATTGATTGTTGTTATTTTTGATAATCATATTTGCTAGACCTTTCTGTATCGCTATTTAGACTTAAAAAGTTTATCAAATAGACTCTCATCAGTGCTGTAACCACTATCTTCATCAATTTTTTTGATTATAGATGGATCAGCTTTAGTGGCTTCTGTTTGATCTAATATAGATTGAACTAGAGGGCTGCTACTTTTACTAATTTCAGATGAATTTTCAGATGATCCTGGGATTGGTAAATCATTCGTAGGTGGAATGATTAACGTTTTGTTGTAACCAACTCCTACCTCACTCACTTTTTCTCTTTGACAAGCCAAAAGCATTACTAAAAAAATTATATAAAGTAAAAATTTCATATTTTTTTATTTAAAAATAAAATGTTAACCATCAATAGAAAAAAACCAATTGAAATATAACTATCAGCTAAATTAAATGCTGGCCAATGATATTTGGCCACATAAACATCAATAAAATCAACTACATACCCTCTAAATATCCGGTCGATAAAATTGCCAATCGCTCCAGTGATAATTAGAGTTAAATTTACTCTAAAGCTTTTATCTTGGGTCTTAAATAGCAAATAACAAAAATAGACTATAATTGAGGCAATAAAAAAAGAGACAATTAATTGATTCAATGAAGGGCTATTTAAGAAACCAAATGCAAATCCATAGTTTACTACAAAAGTAAAATTTAAATAAGGAACTATTTCAATAGATTCAAAAAGATCAAAAAGTCTCGTGATAATTAATTTTGAGATCTGATCTGCGAATAAAAGAGAAATAAATAATAAAAAAAGAAATATCTTATTATTAGTTTTGAAGAGAGTTCCAAACATCATCACATCTTTGACATAGATTATTTATATTATTTTTCACTTCAGGTAAAATAGACCAACATCTTTGACACTTTTCTCCCTGTGCGACTATTATTTCAACAAATATATCATCATCATCAAATGTTAAACAATTATTAGTTTTTTCTTCAATATTATAAATCTCAACATTACTTACGATACACATTTCAGCTAAATTAATATCTTTAAGAATTTCTTTAGTGCTGTTATTAATAAAAAGTTTAACAGATGCTTGAAGACTAGAGCCAATCAATTTTTCATTTCGTTTAATCTCTAAAGCAGCTGTAATTGTTTTTCTGACTCTTTTTAGTTCGCTAAAGTTTTTTTCAATATTTTGATTTTGATAATTAAAATCTTTATCATTGATGACTTGCCTTAGTATACTCTGTGTATTTGAATATTGTCTTGCTTGCCAAGCTTCTTCGGCAGTAAAACTAATTATTGGACTTAGCCATTTAATTAAAAATTCAAAAATATAATGTAAACATGAAGAAGCTGATTTCCTTTTAATGCTATGAATATTATCGCAATAAAGTGAATCTTTTCTGATATCGAAGTAGAATGCTGATAAATCTAAAGTACAAAAATTTAATATTTTAGTATAAATGCTATGATAGTCGTGTTTAGTAACTAAAGTCTTTAGCTCGCTATTTAATATTGATATTTTAGTTAAAATATATTGTTCTAAATTTGGCATATCACTAGGATCTATAATACTATCAGGGTTAAAATTGTTTAAATTTCCCAATAAATATCTGAGTGTATTTCTAATTTTCCTATAAGAGTCGATTTGATAATTAATGATTTGGTTATCTATTTTAAGATCCTCCGAGTAGTCGGATGCCACCACCCAAATCCTTAATATATCGGCACCATATTTATTTATAATTTCATCAGGTGAGATAACGTTTCCAATGGATTTAGACATCTTTCTCCCTTTTCCATCTACAACAAAACCATGAGATAAAATACTTTCGAAAGGTGCGCGACCCCTTGTGCCGCATGACTCTAGCAAAGAAGAATGAAACCACCCCCTATGTTGATCTGATCCCTCTAAATACATTGATGCAGGCCACTGTAGTTCCTCTCTATCTTCTAATACATAAGAGTGAGTTGATCCACTATCAAACCAAACTTCTACGACATCTTTTATTTGTTCGAATTCATCTGCGTTATATTCGGGAGCTAAGAATCTTGATGGTTCAGAATTAAACCAAGCATCTCCTCCTTCTTGTTCATAAATATTAGCAATTCTCTCAATAATTTTTTGATCTCTAAGCGGCTCGCCTGTTTTCTTATTAACAAAAATTGGCAAAGGAACACCCCAAACCCTTTGACGTGAAACACACCAGTCTGGTCTGTCTTGAATCATACTTCTTAATCTATTTTGTCCCTGCTTAGGAAAAAAATCTGTCTCATCAATTGACTTTAATGCTTTCTTTCGAAGGTCATTTGTCTCCATAGAAATAAACCATTGAGATGTATTTTTGTAAACCAATGGTGCTTTTGACCTCCACGAATGAGGATAGCTATGTAATAGAACTCCCTGAGAGAGTAAATTATTACATTTGCTTATTTCATCACAGACATCTTGATCAACTTTGAAAATATGTTTACCGGCAAAAACAGGAATATGATCATAGTAAACTCCACCCTCATCTATTGTCATCGGTAGTTCCAAACCATGTTCTTTGCCCAACAAAAAGTCATCCATGCCATGAACAGGGCAAACATGAACAATGCCTGTGCCTTGCTCTGTGGTTACAAAATTTCCATGTAAAACAGGTACTTCAAATTTATAACCCGACTCATAAAGCGGGTGTTGGCATTTAGTTTTTAATAGAGCGCTGCCCTTTAGTGTAAAATTAGACTTAAAATCATTGATTTCATTATCTTTTAAAAAACTTTCTTTTAGATCTTTTGCAACAATAACATTTTTATTATGGTCATTAACTTTTATGGATAAAGACTCGTATTCCAGGTTTTCATTTACAGCTAACGCCCTATTGCCCGGGATTGTCCAAGGTGTAGTTGTCCAAATTACAATTGAATGATTATTTAATTTATCTATATCAGTATTGGAGATAGGAAATGCAGCATAAATAGTAGTTGATTTATGGTCATGATACTCTACCTCCGCATCTGCTAATGCAGTCTTTTCAACTACTGACCAGAGTACAGGGCGATGTCCTTTATAAATACCTCCATTTTCTAAAAATTTTCCAAGTTCTCTGACAATCTGAGCTTCGGAATGATAGTGCATAGTTGTGTAAGGATTATCCCAATCACCTATTACACCCAATCTTTGAAATTCATTCTTTTGTATGTCTATCCATTTATTTGCAAAATCGCGACACTGCTTTCTAAATTCAATAACAGGCACGTCATCTTTATTTTTCTTTTTGGCTCTATACTCTTCTTCGATCTTCCATTCAATAGGCAAACCATGGCAATCCCATCCTGGAATATAAATAGAATTTTTATTTAATAATTGCTGATATTTGATAATTATATCTTTTAAAATTTTATTTAACGCATGGCCCATATGCAAATGTCCGTTAGCATAAGGGGGGCCATCATGGAGTATAAATTTCTCTTTTGATTTAGAGTCTTCTCTTAACTGCTTATATATTTTTTCATTCATCCACTTTTCTAAAATTTGTGGTTCTTTTTTTGGCAAATCTGCTTTCATTGAAAAGTCAGTTTTAGGCAGTAATATGGTATCTTTAATTTCCATGATTTAAGATTTTCTTTGATACAGTGATATCTGATTTAATTTGATTTAACAATTCTTCAATACCATTAAATTTTTGCTCTTTTCTAATTTTTTCAAAAAAATATATTTCAATTTCTTGGCCATAAATATCTTGGTTAAAGTCAAAGATAAAATCTTCTACTATAGGTATTTTTTTATCAAATGTTGGCCTCATGCCAAAATTAACAATACCATTCAACATTTTTTCATTAACCTTAGTTTTTACAGCATAAACCCCATAAGGTATTTGGATTAAACCTTTGGGATATTCAATATTTGCTGTTGGTATTCCGACAGTTCTTCCTCTTTGATCACCTTTTATTACTTTGCCCTTTATGGAAAATTCTCTATTTAAAAGTTCGTTCGCGAGTGTAACTTGCCCCGTTTGTAAATAGTTTCTTATTTGAGATGAGGATATTTTTTTACCCTCTGAGCTTTCCATAACCAAGTCAATTTCTTCACATAAAATTTGATTTAACTTACAAAAACTTTGAAGAGTTTTAATATCTCCCTCTCTATTTGATCCATATCTAAAATCACTACCTATATATAACTTTTTAATTGAGAGGCGATCAAATAACTTATTTTCGAATTCGCCATAGCTTAGTGAGGTTAAGCTATCGTCAAAAACCAAATCTATTAAATAGTCTAATTTGTGATGACTTAAAATTTTAATCTTACTATCAATGTCATTGATCATAAAATTATTTGAATTATTAAAAAAAATTTTTGGATGAGGATTGAATGAAATAACTAAAGATTTACAATTAGATAACTCTGCATTTTTAATTAAATTATCAATAATTTTAATATGACCAATATGTAGTCCATCAAAACTACCTATTGTAAGAAAAACATCCTCTTTTAGATTAATTTCCTCTAACTTTGAGTAAAAATATTTCATACAGTTTAAAGAAAATTATATTTACTCTTATAATAAATTAAAGATTTAGCATTTTTTAATTTAGAGTAATCAGTAATTCTGCAAATTATAATTGTATGATCCCCGGATAAGATCTTTTTTTCAACAATAGCTTGTATTAATCCTAAAGAGTTTGAAAAAAATGGTACCTTGTTTTTAGCTAATTCAAACTTAGTATTTTTCCATCTATTTTCCATTGGACCGGAAAATTTTTTGGATAAATTGAGCTGCATTTTAGATAAAATATTAATATTTAAAGGGCTTCGATTTGAAAAAGATTTTAATGCAGAATTTTCATTACCAAGGCAAAAAAGAAACTTAGGAGGATTCAATGATAAACTTGTAAATGAGTTTATTGTACATCCAAAATACTTAGAAAGATTAGTGCCATTTGTAACAATAGTTATGCCTGTCGAAAATAAGCCAAATACTGAAGTTAAAGTTTCTTTTTTCATCTCTTAATAACATTTTTGGTAGCGCTGGAGAGACTCGAACTCTCACGAAGTTGCCCTCACCGGATTTTGAATCCGGCGCGTCTACCATTCCGCCACAGCGCCACAATTAATGATAATTTCATATATTAATAAGATTAACTAAGCAAATTTTATAACTATTTCTGTATTTATAAAAATTAATGACTAATATCGCTTTGCTTTGGAATACATTTATTTTGTCCTACCTATCATTACCTTTGCTATGACTGCTGCGATTACTCCAGGCCCAAATAATATTATATTATCTACGCACGCAGTTAATTACGGTTTTAAAGAAACAGTACCCCTTATACTTGGAGTATTTTTTGGATTTTTATCTATTTTGACAATCAGCTTATTAGGATTAGGAAAAATTTATCATTCATTTCCAACAGTAGCTATGATTATTAAAATAATTGCAGTTGGTTTTTTAACTTATTTGTCTTTTAAAATTTTTAATTCAAAAACTTTTTCTAATTCAAAAAATTCTAAAAAATTTACTTTCAAAGATATTTACTTTTTTCAAATAATTAACCCTAAGGGCATGACCATGGCAATGTCAAGCTCTGCTATTTTTTTACAAAACGAATTTCCATATTATATAGAATTTATTCTAATTTTTAGCTGTTTTATAATTTCCACTGCCTCTAGCGCTATCGCATGGGCAGCAATAGGGCATTTATTTAGAAAATATCTAAATGATACCAAAAAAATTATTTACTTTAATCGTATTATGGCAATCTTACTATTATCTAGTATTGTTATAATAGTTTTATGAACATTAGCATTTTTAAATTAATAATTTTCTCTCTCATTAGCTTAATAATCCTAGCTCCCATCTGCATAATTATTGTTAATGGTATGCTTTCAATTCTGAGCTTTAAAGAAATTTACTTAACACGTTATTTTTTTGGAACTTTAATATTAATACTTGCTGTTTCTGGCTTAGTTTTGATAATTAGTATCCCTCTTGCCTGGGTCAATACAATGACGGACTATACGGGGAGAAAATTAATTCAAACACTCTCAGTTTTACCACTGGCAGTTCCCGCCTATATTTCAGCATATACATATTCAGAAATACTCGAACCAGGAGGCTATCTTTCTTTATTATTTAATTCATTTAATGGTTTTTCAATACGTAATTATTTTTTTGCCTCATTAATTATTGCCGTTTCCCTCTTTCCTTATGTCTATCTACTCACGAGGATTGCGATTATTAATTTCTCTGCAAGATACATAGAAGCAGCCAAAACAATGGGAAAAAATGGATACGAGTGTTTTTTGTATATATGTATTCCAATGGCCATACCAGGTATCGCAGCTGGTTTGGCGCTTACAATAATGGAAACCACTAATGATTTTGGAGTTGCTGACTATTTTGGACTTCAAACTTTATCAGTTGGGGTATTTCATTATATATCGATTATTAATGAATTACCTTCAGCCTTTATTTTGTCATTTATTATAATAATTTTAATGGCATGTTTATATATCTTAGAGAATTATTTTCGTGGAAATAAAAAGTTTCATAACTCAAGTTATGAAAATATTAAATGGTCAAGATATAAACTTTCACTAAAATCATCTTTTGTTGTTTTTATAACCAGCTTAGTACCAATTCTTTTTGGCTATATCATTCCTTTGATATTTATTTTTAATCTAGTATTAATAAATCTTAATATCATAGATTTTAATAATTTTATTACTTCATTGAGTAATTCTATTCTACTTGGTGCTTTAGTAGGTTTTGTATGCATTAGTGTTTCAATTTTTATTAACTACTTTAGTCGATTTTCAAAAAATAAATTTTTATTTTTATATAAAAAATTTATTAATGTTGGTTATGCGATACCAGGTGTAGTAATTGCATTTGGAGTGTTATTTTTAGTTTATTACTTAGATTTAATTTCTAATTTAGCCGTTACTGCCAGTCTGGTTGGATTGGTCATAGCTCTAGTTACTAGACTTATATCAATTTCAAATAATTCATTAGAGTCTGGTTTAGATAAAATTGGAAAATCTATTGATGATGCTTCCAGACTTATTGGTAGAAGGCAGTCTACTACTTATTTTAGAATTATTTTACCTCAAGTTAAGTTAAGTATTTTAGCTGGCTTTTTTTTAGTTTTTGTAGATAGCATTAAAGAGTTACCAATTACTCTCCTTCTAAGGCCTTTCAACTTTAATACTCTTGCTACTAGCTTATATGAATACTCTTCCAATGAAATGTTTGAATATGGAAGTCTACATGCTTTAACAATTATAGTCTTCCTATCCCTTGCAATTTATATTTTTGAAAATATTTTAGAAAAAAAAGTTTTGTTTAAAGACTAAAATAAAACTAACCTATAAATTTTTTCATTAATTTTAAAGTTTCTTCACTAACATGATGCTCGATGCCCTCGCTATCAATTTCTGCAGTTTTTTTTGATACGCCAATTTTAATTAAAAAATTATAGACAATTTCATGTTTTTGCTGAGCATTTATTGCAAGTTCTTCGCCCTTCTCAGTTAAAAATATTGAACGGTATGGCTCAGAAGTAACAAGCTTAAAGCCTATGAGTCGCTTAATATTTTTATTAACCGTAGCTTGTGAGACTCCAAAATGTTTGGCTAAATCAGTATTTTTTACATCACCATTGGTTTCAGCTATCTCTTTAATAGCCTCTACATAATCTTCCAAAATCTCATTTTTATTTTGGTCTCTAATATTGGAATATTGATGAGGCGCACTGGATCTAGTGTTTTTCATAATTTTCAACTTATTAAGTAAAAAAGTGAATGTAAAGTAGTGTTTGACTAATTTTTAGCAGTGTCTATAATTCTTAGCCTAGGCTAAAAATAAATGACAGAACTAGTTCTACAATTAAGTCGCAGACTTCAATATCTTAGGATATCAAAAATTATACTATTTATATGTATGCTGCTATTGCTTATAAATCCTAATTCTAGAGATATACTTATTTCCTCTGCCAGTAGTGCTTATATTTCAGTATCTTCATTTGTTGCCATTACTTTATGGTTTTTTGTTTTTTTAGAAAAAAGAAATTTCAATATTCAAAAAATTATTTCTAAGCATAAACGTCTTGAAATACCTATTGCCTCCCTACTAGGCGTAATTCCAGGTTGTGGTGGTGCCATCATGGTAATGAGTATGTTTACGAAAAATATCGTTTCTTTTGGAGCGGTTTTAGCAGCATTAATCAGTACAATGGGAGATGCAGCATTTTTACTAATAGCTACAAAACCTCAAGCAGCTTTAATTATTTTACCGCTAACTTTTTTTACTGGCATCATATCAGGATACATAGCCAAACCATTCACATCAAATTTTTTGAACTCAACCAAAACAAAAATTATTAATTTTTCAGAACTTCCTGAAAATAAAACTTCAGAAAAATTTTATAGACTTTGGTATGTTATTTTAATACCTGGATTTCTTCTTGGGGTCGCTAATGCATTTAATTTAGATGTTCATTTACACTTATTTAATTTTGACCTGATTCTGATAGGATCTTTTATTGCTTCTTTCTATTGCTTACTTTTATGGGTTCTTAATCCGTTAACTGATATTCAAATGGCTTCTATACATGAAAATTCTTATAGAAAAGTTGTTGATACTACTTGTTTTGTTACAGTATGGGTAATCCTATCTTTTGTTTTATTTGAAATGATTAATTCTATGTCAAATGGTCAAATATTTAATTCATTAATACTGTTTGGGCCGTTAATACCTTTAATGGCAATTCTAATAGGATTCATTCCTGGTTGTGGACCGCAAATTATGATCACATCCATGTATGTTGGTGGGCAATTACCAATGTCAGCTCAAATTGGGAATTCTATTTCTAACGATGGTGATGCTCTTTTTCCTGCTATTGCTATTGCTCCCAAGGCAGCAATTTTAGCTACACTTTATAGCGCCATTCCTGCTCTTGTTATTGCTTATTTCTGGTATTATTTTGTTGCTTAATTAAAACAAATATTACCAAAAATAATGTTCCAAAATTTTACCATTTTTATTGAAAAGCAATCTAAATCTAGGTACTCCCAATTTTTCCTTTCAATTGTAGCATTTATTGAAAGTATTTTTTTTCCTATACCGCCTGATATTATTTTAATACCAATCATCTACTTTAATAAAAATAAATTCATTCTTACCGTTCTTAACTGTACTTTTTTTTCGGTTTTGGGAGGAGTAATAGGCTATCTTATCGGTTTTATTTTTTTTGATTTAGTGAAAAATTATATAAACATATCCAAACAAGAAACTTTCCTTAATTTTTATAATCACTGGGGTTACATGGCTATATTTTTAGGAGGATTTACGCCTATTCCCTATAAAATTATAGCTATTACTAGCGGTTACTCTAAATTTAATTTTTTAGTTTTCATTTTACTTTCTTTAATTTCAAGAGGATTAAGGTTTATCATTATCGGCTACATTGTTAGTAAGTTTGGAGATTTGGGGATTGCTTATTTAAAAAAAAATAAATTTTTAATTTTTTTAATATTACCGCTAATAATTACAGGAATTTCAATATTGGTATTTAAGTAATGCAAGATCAACTAAAAATTAGTCAACTTATACTTATATTTTCAATACTAGCTATTTGCTTTGCTTTTTTTTTACAATATTTTTTAGGACATCAACCTTGTAAATTATGCATCTATCAAAGAATACCTTACTATATCGTTGTATTAGTAAGTGTTTTATATTTAATTTTTAAAAAATATTTTAAGATTTATTATTCTTTACTAATTTTTTTACTTTTATCAGAGTTTTTTATTTCTAATTATCATACGCTATCTACATTTGGTATTTTAAATTACTCAGGTTGTGAGAGCGCAACTTTACCTAAAGATATTACTAAACTTAAAGATGCCTTAATGAGTGACTCTTTAGTTGTGAATTGCTCAAACGCAAATTTGAAATTTTTTGGTGTCCCATTGTCGGTTTATAATTCTTTGTTTTCATTTGTTTTTCTGTTACTTATTACAATCAATGAGTTTAAAAAAAAGAACTAAGAAGCTTTCAAATACCGACCGAAAGTTAATTGAAGAAATTATCAGAGTTGATCATGCTGGAGAGCATGGTGCAACTCAAATTTATCGCGGACAGTTAAAAATATTTAATAAAGATACTCCTTTTGGAAAAGAAATTAAAGAAATGGCAGATCAAGAAGAAATTCATAAATCAACATTTGATGAGTTAATTGTTAAAGAAAATGTCAAACCAACTGTTATGTTTCCAATTTGGAATTTAGCTGGATTTGCTTTAGGTGTAGGTACTGCCTTGCTCGGTAAAAAGGCTGCCATGGCTTGCACAGTGGCAGTTGAGGAAGTTATCGGTCAACATTATGAAGATCAAGCCTTAGAATTAGAAAATAGAAAAATAAATCCAGAATTACTTAAAATAGTTAAAAAATTTAGAGAAGATGAATTAGAGCACCATGATACAGGGGTTGAACATCACGCAGAAATGACAACTGGATATGTACTTTTAGCAAAAGCTATAAAAACACTTTGCTATACTGCAATCAAAGTATCAAAAAAATACTAGTCTCTTTCCAAAATACTATCCCAGTAAAGATAATCTCTCCAACTTGAGTGAAGATAATCTGATGGAAAATTTCTGCTCTTTAATCTTAAAGAATATTGAGAGGGCTCTTTGGGTTTTTTAATAAGCTTAAAACCAACCTGGTTTAAAGCCTTACTGCCCTTTGTCCAATTACAATCTGAACAAGCAGTAACTACATTTTCCCAATTAGTTAATCCTCCTTTAGATCTTGGAATTAAGTGATCAAAAGTTAATTCTTTTGTAGAAAATTTTTCATTACAGTATTGACAAGTAAAATCATCCCTTAAAAAAACATTAAAACGAGTAAACGCAGGTTTATGACTATGGGGAATATAGTCCTTTAAAGCAATTATACTCGGGAGATTCATTTCAAAAGAAGGAGATGAGACTTTTTGATCGTATTGTTCAACAATATTTACTCTATCTAGGAAAACTGCTTTAACTGCGTCTTTCCATGTCCATACCGACAAAGGGAAATAGCTTAATGGCCTATAATCAGCGTTAAGTACTAGACTGGGACAATGATTCGAACTGATCATTGTTTAATAATAACACAATCGTAGAATTAATACTGAATAAAATTTTGTTAGATCCAGGTTTGATAAGATTGATTAATCATATTTAAAGCTAAAGGACTAATTGAGTGAGAACAATTTTCATCTAAAACTAATTTACTCTTCAATTTCAAATTTTGAATAAATTCATATGTCTCTTTTGCCTGGTTAAAGTTAACCACATCATCCTGCTTCCCGTGAAATATTTCATATGCAGTTGTACTTTTTTTGATATCTAGTTTGTCTAAAATTATTTTAGGGAGTGAACCCGAAAGTGAAATAATATTATAGAAGTTCTTACCGCTAGTTAATCCATAATAAGTTGCAAGCATCGACCCCTGAGAAAATCCAACCAAAGATATATTTAAAGTTTGTACTGAAAAATCTGAACAAATTTTTTCAACTATTGAATTTAAATAATTAAATCCAGTTTTTAGACCACTTTCGATCTCTAATGGAGTACGTTCGTTCAAGGGAAACCATTGATAACCAAAATAATTAAACTCACAAGGCTCTGGAGCATTCGGTGATATGAATTCGGTATTATCTGGATTATGTTTTATATAGTTCTTCAATGAAATTAAATCACTGCCATTAGAACCGTAACCATGTAAAAAAAGTATTATTTTCTTCATTGTTTTTAAAAATATTTAATAATTAGACATTTATAGATAATCTGATAACTATTTACCATGAATTCTTCAAGTGTTTTGCCGCTTATTTTAGCTGCTTCTATGCTACTAGCTTTATTAATGGTAGTAGTCGGGGTAATTGCTATGGCTAAAAATGGAAATTTCAATAAAAAATACAGTAACAAGCTAATGCGAATGAGAGTCCTTTTCCAGGGAATAGCTGTTTTTGTTTTCGCTGCTATTGTATATTTAGCAAGATAAAAGATAAATACCAATGACATCGAAGAAAAGTAAAATTTTATCTACTTCTATTAATAAAAGTACATCTTCTTTAATGGATGATTTTAACAGCTCAATTGATATTGATCAAAGACTCATTGAGGAGGATATTAAAGTTACCTCTGCTCATGTTCATGCACTTAATAAAATTGGTATTATTAATCAAAATGAATTAACAAGAATTATAAATGGTCTTAAATCAATTCTAAAAGATCATCAAAATAAAAAAATTAAATTTTCAAAAAAAAATGAAGATATCCATATGAATGTCGAACATTTATTATTTGAAAAAATTGGAGATTTAGCACTTAAAATACACACTGGTAGATCAAGAAATGATCAAGTTGCTACAGATACAAGGCTTTGGGTTAAAAAAGCAAACACTCATTTAAAAAAACAAGTTACTAAATTAATGCGAGCTCTATTAAAACAAGCAACAAAACATCAAAAGACAATTGTGCCAGGTTTTACTCATTTGCAAGTTGCACAACCTGTAACATTAGCTCACCACCTTTGCGCTTATTTAGAAATGTTTCATAGAGATCTAAAGTATTTTGATTTTAGCTTAGCTGGAAGTGATGAAAATGTTCTAGGAAGTGCCGCATTAGCAGGAAGTAACTATAGTCTTGATATAAAAATTCTTAATCAATCTTTAGGTTTTAATAAATCCAAAAGTAACTCCATGGACGGTGTTAGCGATAGAGATTTTTGTTTATATTTTTTACACGCAAGTGCCACAACAGCCATTCATCTTGGAAAATTAGCATCTGAACTAATCATTTGGTCTAGTAATACTGCTAAATTATTTAATGTTCATCCAGAGTACTCTACAGGCAGTTCGATAATGCCTCAAAAAAGAAACCCAGACTCTCTAGAGCTAATTAGATCCAAATCTAATATTATCAGATCAAAAGCATATGAATTTTCTAATATAATTGCTTCCTTGCCTTTGACTTATTTTAAAGATTTTCAAGAAGATAAAAAAATTATTTTTGATTGTTATGATGAATTAACAATTTCTTTAGAGGTTATGGAAAGAGTAATTGATCAATCAACATTTAATAAAGATCTCGGTGAAGAAATTTGTAATAAATTTTTTGCAACCGCTACTGATTTAGCAGATTATTTAGTAATCGAAAAAAAAATACCTTTTAGAAATTCATACAAAATAATAGCTAATATCGTAAACTTTGCTCAATCAAAAAATTGCAACCTATCTGAATTAAAATTAGAGGAGTTCCAAAAATTTGAACAAAAAATAGATCATGATATTTATGAATATATCGATGTAAAAAAAAGTATTTTTAGAAAAAAGACACCTATGAGCACTAACCCAAATGCAGTTAAAAAAAATATACAAAAATTTCAGAAAATATTAAAATAAATGGTGCGTCTATTAATTTTATTAATTTTGTCTCTTTTGATATTTAGTTGTGGTAACAAAAAACCCAACAAACTTCCTGAAGGCGTAATAGATAAATCTGTATTTCCTTTCCCTCCAAATGATGATTATGATTACCCAACAGATCAATGACATTTGACAAAATAGTTGAAGAGTTTCAGACTCCATTTTACCTCTATAATGAAGAAATCATTTTAAAAAAAATAAATTTTTTAAAAAACTTAAAATTAAACATTAATCATAAATTTCATTTTGCAGTAAAAGCTAACCCCAATTTAGCCATTCTTAATATTTTAAGAAAAAATAACCTAGGTGCTGAAGTGGTATCATCGGGAGAGTTATTCAAATCGTTAAAAGCTGGTTTTGAGCCTAAAGATATTATTTTTGATGGACCTGGAAAAACAGAATTTGATTTAAAATATGCAATCACTCAAAGAATTCAGTCAATTAATATTGAAAATCTTGATGAAATTTCAATTATTAATGACTATTCCATTTCAAAGGGCTTAAGAACTAGTATTGGTATTAGAATTAACCCCGATATTGACGGGGATACCCTTGAAAAAATTACCACAGGAAAGTCTGGTGGTAAATTTGGGATATCAGTAGACCAAGTAAATTTTGATGACATTAAAAAACTCCCAGGCATTCAATTAAATTGTTTATCTGTTCATATAGGCAGTCAAATTATCGATCATACCAAGTTAATAGAGGCTTATCGCAACTTAGTATCTTTGGCAGATGAACTTAATTCAAAAGGTTTTGAAATTAATTCATTGGATTTTGGTGGTGGATTTGCTGTTTTAGATCATGCAAATGATCAACTTGACTTTAAAAAATGGAAAGTTGAACTTGAGAATTTGTTATCAGATAGAAATTATAAAATTATTTTTGAACCCGGGCGTTTCATTATAGCAGATAGTGCTGAGTTAATTACTAAAGTGCTCTACATAAAAAAAAGTGGTAATAAGTTGATTGCTATAGTTGATAGTTCTTTTTCAGAGTATATCAGACCTGCTCTATATGACATCACCCCTTTAATTCAAACTTCAGATTTCAAAAAAAGAGAGATGAAATATGACATTGCAGGAGGTATTTGTGAATCTACTGATTTTTTTGTAAAAGATGTTAATTTACCTGAGCTTAAAAAAGGGGACATAATTAGATTTTTAAATGTAGGAGCCTACGGATCTTCAATGGCGTCAACCTATAATAGTCGTCCCCGTCCCTTAGAAATATTATTTAATAAGCAAGAATATAGGGTTATTCGTTCACGAGATACTTTAGAAGATCTATGCAAAAATGAAATCATATAAATGATTCTTTTATTAAAAAGAATAAATATCATCTTAGCTCTAATTTTAGTTTCAATTGCATTAGGACTAGTTAAATTTAAAAATAATATTCCTAACCAAAAAAATACAAATTTTAATGTTGATGCTATTGTAGTTTTAACAGGTGGTAAAGGAGAAAGAATTATAGAGGGCTATAATCAAATAAATCATTCTAATCAAAATAAATTATTCATTTCAGGTGTTGATAATACCTTTAATTCTGAGGTTGTATTAGTAAACATCTTAAATTTTGATCAAAATATTGTTGATTGCTGCATTGAAGTTGGTTACCTATCCAAGAATACTTATGAGAATGCTTTGGAAACAAGGTACTGGGCGCTTGAAAATAAAGTCAAATCAATACTACTCATTACATCAGAGCTTCATATGCAAAGGGCAAAATTTTTATTTGATCAGCTTTCAGGCTTGAAAGTAACGCCTTTTGCAGTTAACTCTAATTCATCGATTATACCCTTTGATAAATTATTTGAAGAATATGTAAAATTATTAGTTTCTAAAATAGTTTTCGTAAAAAAATATGAAATATAGATTTTTATTTGTATTTTATTTAACCACTGCGTTGGTTTTAATTCTCTCCCTAATAGGAACTTTTTTTAATTACAAAAAATTCAGATTGTTTGTAATTTTATTTTCAAAAAATATGGAAACTGTTCTAAAATTATTTCAAATAAATATCAAAGTTATAAATTCCCATTTAATTCATGACAATGGTTATTTGTACGCTAGCAAGCATCAATCAATATTTGAAACAATTTATTTTAATCGTTTATTTTATAATCCTGCCTATATATTGAAAAAAGAGTTACTCAACATTCCACTATTTGGAATGTACTTAAAAAAATTAGGAATGATTGCTATTGACCGCTCTCAAGGCATACATAGTTTAAGATATGTTAATGAACAAACCGCTAAATATGTTGAAAATAGACCAGTAATTATTTTTCCAGAGGGCACAAGGACTGAATTTTTAGATCAACCAGATCTAAAACCAGGTATTTATTCGATGTATAAATCATTAAATAAACCTGTTATTCCGATTGCGATTAATTCTGGTTATAGTTGGCCAAAAAATAACAAGATACGAAAAGGTACAATTACTCTTGAGTTAAAAGATCCGATACCGCCAGGTTTATCCAAGATAGATTTTTTAAATAAGCTAAAATTCGAAATAAATACACTTAACCGTTAGGTAAGAACTGTCCTGCTTGACGTGCTTTAACGATTCTATTTCTGACTTTCTTTGTATTTTTTAATTTTAATAATAGTTTCTTCGAATTTTGATCATTAAGACTTTTAGAGAATTTAGTTAATTCTGATATGAATAAATTTGTAAGTTTCTTGATTTGATTACTATTAGCAAGAAAAATATCCCTCCACATTTCTGGATCGCTACCAGCAATTCTGGTAAAATCTCTAAAACCACCTGCGGAAAATTTAACTAATTTCGAATTTAAGGTTTTTTCTTTTTTCATGGCAGTTTGAACTAGGGAGTAAGAAATCAAATGAGGCAAATGAGAAGTCAAGCCTAATACATGATCATGATCCTTGGAATTCATAATTTCTATTTGCATTCCTAATTTCCTCCAGAAGTTAGATATTTTCCTTACAGCAATAGATTTTGTGCTACCAAGTGGGCAGATAATATTATATCTATTTTGAAATAGCCCTTCCAGACCATGCTCGAGTCCAGCTTTTTCAATACCCGCAATTGGATGGGATGGAACAAAATTAAAAGTATATTGGTTTTTTAAATAAATTTTTTCTATATTTGATTTTGTCGAACCCACATCTGTTACAATAATATTTTGGTGATTTATAGAGTTTATTTCTGCAAATATTTTTTTATATTGCAAAACTGGTGTACAGATAATTATTAAATCAATATTATTCTTATTAATATCCCTTAAAGAGAAAATACAATTAACTTTGGTTAGTCTTGATGAGTTCAATCGTATTTGAAGCTGTTTGGACTTATCATAAGCAAAAATCTTTGGAGGGTTTTTAAATTTTAATAATGATCTTGCAATAGAAGAACCAATCATGCCAAATCCAATAATTAAAATATTTTTAAACATTGAATTTATTGATAATTTTAACAGTTTTAGTCATATCTAATTTAGTACCAATTGTCATTCTGATATAATCAGGTAAACCATAAGAAGCAAGTGATCTAACTGTAATTTTATTTTTATAGAGATAGTCAACAAAACGTTGTGCATCTGATTTCTTGTCAAATTTAAGTAAAATAAAATTAGCCATGGTGCCAATCGCCTGACATGATCTATTTTTGATATTAGATAAAGTATACTTTTTAACGATTTCATTACTTTTTGCACATCTTTCTAACCACTTTTGATCATTTAAGGTAGCGCTGGCAGCCTCAATAGAAAGTCTAGAAACGTTAAAAGGTTTCTTATGCGCATATAGCTTTGTAATATTTTCTAATGATGAATAACCCCAACCCACTCTCATACCTCCTAAGGCAAAGATTTTAGAAAAAGATCTGGTTACTATTAAGTTTGGATATTTTTTTACTAAACTAATACCCCCATTAAACCGTTTATCATCAATATACTCAATATAAGCTCCATCTAAGACAACAATTGTTTTCTTGTTAATTTTATTTAAAAAATCTATTAGTTCTTTTTCAAAAAATATTGAACCTGTAGGGTTATTAGGATTGGCTAAAAGAATTAATTTAGTTTTTGGACTAACTAACTTTAATAATTCTTTTAATGAAAACTGGAATTTATTATCATTAAATATTTTAGGACTGCATTTAAAGTTTCTTGCATAAATAGCGTACATGGCAAAGGCATACCGCGTATATACCACTTGATCTTTAGGAGAGGTAAATGCTGCAAAAATCATTTGAAGTACTTCATCTGAACCAGCGCCTAAAATTATCTGATTTGAATTTATTTTGTTAAATTTTGAAATTTGATTAATCAAAGATTGGCCATCTAGTTCAGGATATACGTTTGAAAATTTGGTATTTTTTCTAATTGCTGCCAGTGCCTTAGGAGAAGGACCGAAATTATTTTCGTTAGAGGAAAGCCTAATAAATCCACTAAAATCCTCTGCACCGCCCTTATAGGAATTTGTAGGAAGTTTTGGTTTCATTTTAAAAATATTCATAAACTATATGGCAAAAATATCATCCTTTTATATTGACAAATTAACCTCAAAAATAATAAATTCTTACTACACCGATTTGATTGCAGCTTGCGGGTGTCAAAACAGCTAAAGCGTTATCCTCAAGCAGTCATCATTCGAACATTAAAATGAGAACAATAACTGCAAATACAGAATATCCGGGATATATAATTACTTGCCAAGAGGATTTACTTTTAGACTCAGGAAAGAAAATTAATTATTTTAGAATTGCCTATCAAACTTATGGTAAACTAAATGAGCAAAGAGATAATGCCGTTCTTATTTGTCATGCCTTAACAGGAGACCAATTTCCTGCCGAGCAAAGTCCTATCACAAAAAAAAATGGTTGGTGGGATTTAATGGTCGGCCCAAGTAAACCCATTGATACCAATAAACATTTTGTAATATGTTCTAATGTTTTAGGGGGGTGTGTTGGTACTACGGGTCCTAACGATATCAACCCACAAACCTCTAAAATATACGGTTCAGATTTCCCAACAATTACTATTAGAGATATGGTTAGAGTTCAAAAAATTTTAATAGATGAACTAAAAATTTCAAAGTTGCACTCAGTTATTGGTGGTTCAATGGGAGCCATGCAGGTTTTACAGTGGGCCGCTACCTACCCTGAACATACCAAATCTATTATTTGTATCGCTGGATCTCTGAAGCACTCTGCTCAAAATATTGCATTCGATGAAGCGGGTAGACAATCAATAATGTTAGATCCTAACTGGCATGGTGGCCGATACATTGAAAAAAATACAAAACCAGAAAACGGGTTATCTGTAGCAAGAATGATTGCTCATATTACTTATTTATCTGAAAAGGCTTTTCAAAATAAATTTGGAAGGAACCTACAAGAGAAAAAGGACTTATCCTTTGGTTTTGATATTGACTTCCAAGTTGAAAGCTATCTACGCTACCAAGGAAGATCTTTTGTTGATCGATTTGATGCTAATAGTTATCTCTATATGACTCGCGCTATGGACTACTTTGATGTATCTGATGAAATAGTAGCAAATAGAGCAAAAATTATTGATAACCAAGTTCGTTTTTTAGTTTTATCTTTTACCAGTGATTGGCTATTTCCCACAAAAGAGTCTAGAGAAATAGTATCTTTGCTTAACTCTATTGGATCGCATGTTAGTTTTGCGGAAGTAGTTTCCGAGAGAGGGCACGATAGTTTTCTTTTAGATGAACCTCAATTTTTTAAAATTTCTGAGGGTTTTTTAAAGGGTATTAAATAAAATGAGAAGAGATTATCAAGTTATTTTAGAATTTATTCCCTCAGGATCTAAAATATTAGACATTGGTTGTTCAGATGGTGAATTAATCAATCTCTTAAGCCAAAAGGGTGTTAGCTGCCAAGGTGTTGAAATTGATCAAGAGAAAGTAGTTAAATGTCTAGAAAAAGGATTGGACGTCATACAAGGAGATATAAGCCAAATAGTAGATAATTTTCCTCATAACCAATTTGATTTCTGTATTTTAACACAAACAATTCAAACTGTTCAAAAGCCAGATATCCTTCTTAATGAGTTAAAAAAAATAGGAAAAAATATAATAGTAAGTTTTAGCAATTCTGCCCATATTGGAAAAATTACAAAGTTTTTATTTAGTGGTAGTTTTAATTCACTATTGAAAAAATCTACTAACGATCAATGGTTTGATACCTATAATATTCACCCATGTAGTATCAAAGATTTTCAAATTTTAGCTTTAAGCTTAAACTTAAAAATTTTTTCTACTTACGATCTTGATAGCTTAAAAAAATATAAAGATAGTAAAATCCCTTCTAATTTATTTTGTAAAGATGTTTTATTTCATTTAGTAAATGAACAATAAAAAAGAAATTTATTTTATATACAACGCAAAGGGTGGTAAATGGAATGCCTTCATAGATACTATTCATAAATATTCATCTCCATCTACTTATTCTTGTAATTTATGTAAAATCACCCACGGTATAAGAATTAATCAATCATGGAAAAATTATTTAAAAAATTCTTCACATATTTTTTATTTTCTACATAAAGAGGATCTACCTAAATATGAATTAGACCATCTACAAGATTTACTACCTATTTGTTTAGAAAAAATCGGCCAGAATTTTAAAATTTGTATTGATAATTTAACTATGAATTCATTTAAAAATTTAGAAGATTTAATGGTTTATTTAGATAAAAATCTATAGCCCCTCCAAACCTACATAAATTAAACGCAAAGATGCAACCACAATAAAAAAATTAATAATACTAAAGAAAGATTTATCAGACAGTTTATTATTCATCCAATGTCCTAAGACAACACCCACAACAGCAATGGGTGAAAAAACTAAATAACTGATCAAACTCTCTAAATTCAAAATCTCTAGATAAAAATACGGTCCTAACTTGAATAAGTTAATTAATGCCATAGAAAAAATTAATCCAGCTACAAACCTCACTTTGCTATCAGTAACTGACAAAAAGTATATATTCATCGGGAGACCTCCAGAGTGAAGACAGAAACTGGTAAAACCTGCTGCTGTCCCCCAAAAAGACTTACTACCATAAAAAGGAATTTTTTTTAAAATGGATTTTATTATTAGGTAATTAAAAACGACATAAAGCAAAGACATGGATCCAATAAAAATACTGATCATAGATAAGTTAATAAACTTAAACAAAACCATCCCCAAAAAAACACCCAATAAAGAATAAGGAGCAATTGGCCATATAATTTTATGTTCATAGTTTTTTCTATTTAGATATGCAGCTATAGCGTCACAAATAATTAACATCGGCATTAAAATAGCAATAGCCAATAAGGGGCTATAAGTTATTGATAACAAGGTCACTGAAATGAGTGCTAAACCACCCCCTGAAAATCCAGACTTTGAGATTGCAAAAAGTAAAATTGCAAAGGAAACTATCAAATAATAAGAAAGATCAAACAAACTTTGATATTATATTTTAATAAATTAATTTAAATTCAAATTTATGAAATTATATATTGGTAATTATAATTACTCCTCTTGGTCATTACGCGCTTGGTTAACGTTAAAAAGTTGTAATGTAGATTTTAAAGTTGAGGTTATTCGACTAGCACATGAAACAAGTAAGGAAAAGCTTCTTGCCACCAATCCATCAGGTAAAGTTCCTTGTTTGACTGTAGATAAATTAATAATATGGGATACTTTAGCTATTTGTGAGTATCTTAATGATCAATTCCCAGTGGCAGAAATTTTACCTCTATCAGTATCTAAAAAATCTTTTATTCGCTCTTGTTGTGCTGAAATGCATTCTGAACTAAGAGCTCTTAGAAAAGAATGTCCAATGGAAATTAACAAACCAAATCAATCTAAAGAATTATCTTCAAGAACTAAAATAGAATTTCAAAGATTAGATACCATGGTTGATGAGTATTTATCTTTGGGATTGGAAAAAAGTCTTTTTGATTATTTCATTACTCCTTTTGCAGTAAGATCACGATGTTTTCCAGGTCATATTAATTTAAAAACCCAAGATTATTTTCAAAATTTATTAAAAGATAAGAGTTATTTGGAGTGGGAAAACTTAGCCAACCAAGAAACTTGGGTAATTCAGTACTAAAAAAAACTATATAACCAAGCTGCAAGGCCACTTTCTAAAGGAAAAGAGAGCATTCCCATAACGGAGTATCCTAAAAGCCACGGCATTAAATAAAACCTGATCATATAGAAGAACCAAGCTACATAGATTGGAACTAATGGAGCAACGATAAACTGCGGTGTCACAAATTTAAATAAAGAGATGACTGGGTTTGTCAATTTTATAAAAGCCTGGTTAAAGAAAAAGGTTGAATGTTCTGGAAGAAAAACCCTCATGGCTGACCTACCAATCAAGGTCCACATAATAACCCCAAGTCCATAATCAATAAATAATACGATAGGAGACATAATTAGGTTTAGCCTAGGCGCTTTTTAGCGCCTAGGCAAATTAATTAATAGATTATTTTTGCGAGATGATCGGGTCACCAGCAGGAACACGAGTTTCATCAACCATCTTTTGTGTTGCTGCATCAGGTGCCTCGGTCATTAACGAGACTACGACCATTGCTATGAAGCTCACGCTGGTACCAATAATACCAAATCGTAAGTTATCAATACCAAGCCATGGATCATTGGCCATAAAAGCAGGTCCTACCCAAATTAAGTATGCGGTTCCGGAGAGTAAACCAAAAAACATACCAGCAATTGCACCAGCTCTGTTGGCCCTCTTCCACCAGATACCAAGCACTAGAGGAACAAAAAGCCCAGACATAGCGAAGTCAAACGCCCATGCAACCGCGCCTAAAATACTAGTTAATTTTAGACTGGCTATAAATGCGCCTAGACCACCAATCGCAATAAGAAGGATACGAGCAACAATTAATCGCTTCTTAGTGTCTGCAAGTGGGTCGATTATTTTGTAGTACATGTCATGAGATAAAGCATTAGCAATCGCTAACAATAATCCATCTGCTGTGGACATCGCTGCTGCCATACCGCCCGCTGCGACAAGACCAGAAATAACGTATGGTAAGCCAGCAATCTCAGGAGTAGCAAGTACCACAACATCTGCACGAAGAAAGAATTCATTAATTTGAAGAATTCCATCTCCATTACTATCTGATACCGCGAGGAACCCAACACTAGACCAATTTTTGATCCATTCTAATGCAGCGACTTCAGCAAAAGGTTTACCGATTATGCCTGTAGCTAAATCTGGATCAAGCATAGCTAATTTTGATAAAGTAGCTAAACAAGGAGCAGAGAAGTACAAGATAAATATAAACAACAATGACCATGCAACTGATTTTCTAGCTGACTTCACTGATGGAGTTGTAAAATATCTCATCAAAATATGAGGTAAGCTAGCAGTTCCTAACATCATACAAATTGCTAAACTTATAAACTTCCAAGCAGCCATTCCGCCAGCTGGGATATCTCCATGAGCAAGCTTTAACGTACTTAAACCTTTAAAAGTTTCAGTCGCAGCAGCTCCTAAGCCATGAAGGGCCTCTAACTCAGTTATTCTTGATACCGCACTGCCGTAGCTAATGTGTGGGAATATACCTAGTCCAAGTTTATTGCTAATCCAAAAAACAGGAATTAAATAAGCAATAATAAGCACTATGTACTGAGCCACCTGAGTCCAAGTCACAGCTCGCATACCACCTAGCATTGAGCACAATAAAATACCTAGCAGACCAAACCAAACACCAACTTCAAATGGTATTTGAAGAGCTCTTGAGGCAATAGTACCGGTAGCATTGATTTGTGCAGTCACATAGGTAAAGGATGCAATGACCAACACCACTACTGCTAAAAATCTTGATAAATTACCACCATAGCGTGTACCGATGAAATCAGGAACAGTATAACAACCGAATTTTCTTAAATAGGGTGCCATTAGTGTTGCCACGAGCACGTAACCGCCAGTCCATCCCGTTAAGAATGCCATATAAGGATGCCCGCCGAAGAAGATCCCTCCTGCCATTGCCACAAATGAAGCACCAGACATCCAGTCAGCTGCTGTGGCCATACCGTTAAAGACTGTGGGAACTTCACGTCCCGCAACATAATAGGCTTCCACTTGCATTGTACGAGAAAGCCAGCCAATTGCTGCATAAATAAAAATTGTAAATGCAACAAATAAGATACCAATCGTTGAAGCACCAACACCCATTTGCTCTAATATTGCCATCAAAATAATGAATATTATAAAGCCCCCGGTATATAGCCCGTAAACTCTTGGTAGATTATCTACAAATTTTCCTTGCATGATTATTCCTTTTCTGCAAATCCATGTTTTTCATCGATTTTTTCTTGACTACTTGAAGACCAAAAAATGATGATAACAAAAGCTAGAAGAGATCCTTGGGCCGCCATATAGTAACCTAAAGGAAATCCTAAAAAGGATATTGAATTCAATGCATGACCAAATGCATGAATCAATATTGAAAACAAAAACCAAAGTGCCAACGTTATCAAAGTTAGCCTACTAGTATCTGCCCAGTGAGCTTCGTGTTTAGAAGACATAATAAACCCCTCCGTGTGTTATTATTTTGAAAATGATATTTAATATTCATAAAATGCATAGTAAAAAAATTAAAAATAATCATTGTATTTCAATGTCTATAAGTGAAAAATTGTGCATAAATGAATTTCGAAACTTTTTCAGAGTATTTTAAGTCCTTTTCGCGAATCTTTGGTAAGAGAAAAAAAATTGAAAATTACTCTGATTTAAAAAAGTTTATCAAAGAACAATCTCTATGGGTATCACAGGTAACCTTGTTAGGTTATTTAAAAACTAGAATGGGCACTCAATATGTTAAGGCATTTGAAAATAAGGAGTTAATTAACTCAATCAATATAGCCAAGGAACAAGTATGTATTGTATCCTTTCAAGATTTAAATCTGTGCCTTCTTTCTTATATGAAAATAAATAATTTTTCTGACTTAACTAAAAAATCGTTGCAGATACATCAAGAAATCATCGAAGAAACTCCGCTTAAACTTTCAATTGAAGAAGTTGAAAAAAATATAAATTATTTTAGACAAAGAATTTCATATATTGATTGGTTAAGTCACTTTAGCAATAACCCCTTTAATCAAAGTTGTAACGCACTTTTTAAATGGGCACCCGTAGCGGAGGAACTTAAAAAACTAGATGAAGAAATAGTGCTTAACTCAATGGCTCTTAAATGGAATAATATCGTAAACGATTTTAAAAACCTTATTAATTTTTAGGTAGTAACAATATTTTTAATTGGAATTTTTTTTGAATATTTTTTATTTGTTGCATAAACTATTTTTTTACATACTAAGATCATTAATCCTCCAATAAAAGGGAAGATGACCTCCCCTGTTTTTTCTAAAGTTTGGTGAAATTTATAATTAAGATAATGGTTCCACGGGGGAAAATGTATAAAACTCTTTTTACTTTCTAAAACCATATGGTTTTTAATCAATTCTCTAAATTGCATTGATGAATAGGATCTACCATAGCCAAATGGATTGTTGTCATATCTAGTCCAAAGACCAGCGCGACGAGGCACAACTGCTATAAAAAGCCCGTTGGGTTTTAAAACTCTCCAAACTTCCTCAATGCTACTTTTAGGTTTTTCCACTAACTCTAATAAATGAGTTGAAATTACTAGGTCTACAGAACTAGGGTCTAAGGGTAAAAAATATTCATGTATAGTTTTTTGATCGTAGTTTAAAGTTTGATTAACACTACCATCTAAAAATTCAGGTATTAAATCTATAAATGTATTTTGACTCTCTTGTTTTGAAAAATAAGATAAGTAGGGTTCAGTATATCCATACCCGCAAATAGCCAAAGGTTCTATCTGTTTAATTTGTGAATTAATATGATATTGAATATAGTTTTTTAAAATTTGTCCCAACTTAGTATTATAGAAACTATAAATATCAGATGCGGTAATATCCATAGTTGTATTTTAACTAGATTTACTTAACATTCCATTTCATATGCAAAGACCAAATGTATATTTATTCCCCCAATTAGAGGATAATTATGGGTATTTTATTAAAAACCCTCATGCAAATGAAGGAGTTTTAGTCGATCCATCCGATATAGAGATGTGCCTTCAAATTTTAGATTTAAATGATTGTAAACCTTCACACATTCTAATTACCCACCACCATGATGATCATATAGCAGCAGTGCATGATTTAAAAAAACAATTTAATTCACAGGTAGTTGGTTTTGAAGGTGATCAAAAAATACCAACACCTGATCTCTGCGTAAAGGATGAAGAGATTTTTGAAATTCATGGGAATAGTTATCGAGTTATACATACACCCGGTCACACAGTTCATCATATAAATTACTTTATTGAAAATCATAATTTGCTTTTTGCAGGAGATACTTTATTTAGCGTGGGCTGTGGAAGAATGTTTGAAGGCTCCCCTGATCAATTTTGGAGCTCACTTTTAAAATTAAAAAAACTTCCAGAGACAACCATGATTTATGCAGGACATGAATACACCCTTAATAATATTAAATTTGCTCTTAGTATTGATCCTGAAAACTCTGATTTACAAAAATATTCTATTTGGGCTTCTCATCAAGAAAAAGAACATCGCCCTACTTTGCCTACTAAGCTTGCAGATCAAATTAAGTGCAATCCCTTTTTACGCTGCGATGAACAACACTTTTTAAAGCTTTACAAATCTCAAAATCCAATTGAAGTATTCTCCAAAATGCGTGCAGCTAAGGATAATTTTTAAAAAAAACGATCAATTTTCACTTTATTGCTTGGCGGTTTTGGGAATTGTGATAGTTTGATTGCAATCTCATGAAAGAATTTTCACAGTTAGATTTTGATATTACAGAGGCATTTCAAAAGAAGCAGATGGATAAAGTATGTGCTCTTTACTATGAAGCTGCAACTTATTTCGAAAAAAAGTCCGATATTGAAGCTGCTTGTTTTTTTTATACCCAAGCATTAGTAATGGCCTTAGAAGAAAATCACGACCTAAAAGAAAAGATCATATATAAACTCGAAAAATATGGTCGAAGCAAAGACGCAACACTTAATTAAATTTTTATTGAATGGAAAATAAAACCATTCAACTTCCTAAATCCTGGTTAGAACACCTCCAAGAAGAGTTTTCCAAGCCATATATGGTTAACTTAAAAGAAAAACTTCAAAAATTAAAAAAAAATAAAGTTATTTTTTATCCGCCGGGCCCTTTAATCTTTAATTCATTTAATTTAACCCCTTTGGAAAAAATAAAAGTGGTAATTTTAGGTCAGGATCCTTATCACGGTCCAGGTCAGGCACATGGTCTTTGTTTTTCAGTTCCAGATGGCATTAAACCCCCTCCCTCTCTGTTAAACATTTATAAAGAATTAGAAAGTGATATTGGTAAAAAAATAACTACTCAAAACGGAAATTTGGAAGCTTGGGCAAAACAAGGGGTTTTCTTACTAAACACAACGTTAACAGTTGAACAGTCCAAACCTTTATCTCATCAAGAACTGGGTTGGTCAGAATTTACAAACAAAGTAATCACAATTATTAGTAGGGAATTAAACAATATCGTCTTTATACTTTGGGGATCTCATGCTCAATCTAAAAAAAATTTAATTGACCCAAATAAACATTTGATTCTAACTTCTGCACACCCCTCTCCACTTTCAGCATATAGGGGATTTTTTGGTAGCAAACCTTTTTCAAAAACAAATAACTTCCTAGAGTCTAAACAAATTGATAAAATAAAATGGTAATGAAAGATAATCTAGAGAAGTTTGTAAGCTTTATTGAAAAAGGCATCTTGGCAGTAATTTTAATCTCTACCTTAATTGCTATTTTATTCGAAATTTTAAAAATGGTTGATGCCAAATACGTAGAGTTAGCAGATTTACTATTACTTTTTATCTACGTAGAAGTCATTGGAATGATCAGAGTCTATTATGTTTCAAATAGAGTTAGAATGACATACCCTCTCTTTATAGCAATCACTGCCCTATCGAGACTTATCATTTTACAACGAAAAGACTTTGACCCTGAACTCTTATTATATGAGGCAGGTGCTATAGTATTAATTGCAATAGCAGTAGTCATACTTCGTTTAAGGTATATTCCTCTGTTAAGACCCACTGAGGATGTCGACGAATTCAAAAACCCTAAGAACTAACAAAAAATTGAAAAAAATTGCTGTTATTGGAACTGGTTTATCCGCGCTATCTTTAGCCCATCATTTACCCCCTTTAGATATAACATTTTTTGAAAAATCGTGGAGGCCGGGTGGTCGATTGAGCACTCGACGTCAGGAAAGCTATGAATTTGATCATGGGGCACATTTTTTAAAAGAGGATCACGGAATGATTGGCTTAACAGAATTTTTACAAAAAATAAAAGCTATAAAGTTTGCTGAGACAGATTTTTGCTCTAACATTCTCCATGGGCAACTAATTGAAAAAAAAACTATCTTGATTGGCCAAAAGGGAATTGAATCTATTCCTATTAAATTTCATGATTTTCTTAAATACCCTACCTATTTTTCTACTCAAATAGAAAAGATCGAAAATAATCAACAAGAATATTTTCTTAGAACTAAAGAAAAAATATTTGGACCATTTGACTATGTGTTTTGTTGTATTCCATTTGAACAAAGTAAAAATTTACTCAATGCATTTATTGATTTCAAATCAATGCCTGAAGTGAAATTTGACTCTATATGGACAGTAATGTTAGCACTGAATAAAAGATTAGGTTCACCATTTCAGTTTGGATATCATTTAACTCCAGAAATAAGTTTTATAATGAATCAAAACTTTAAACATGAGTTTTTTAATGAAGAATGCTGGGTAGTAAACATGCGATCTGAATGGACTCAAAAATATTATAGTATTGAACCTTATGTCTTAGAGGACTATGTAAGTGATCAGATAAAAAAAGCTTTTAAATCAGATGCAAAAGTAACTTTTAAAAAATCTCATCGTTGGAGGTATGCTTATACTAAACAAAGTTTTAAAGAGATTTCTCAAAGAAATTTTATTCAATCAATTGATAAAAAACTTTATGCACTTGGAGATTGGTGTGAGGGCCCGTCAATGCAAGATGCTTGGCTTGCAGGAAAAAAACTAGCTAAAGTCTTCAGCGATCTTCAACTTTAAGGTTAATAACATCTTTAAGATAAGGTAGGCGTTCTCTTCTTTGAGATTGATCCTCAAATGTTACATCATACACAATCAATTGCTCTTTATTATTCGCTCGAACAAGATCCTCTCCTTTTTCATTCACAATAGCGCTTTGGCCACAAAAATTTTGCCCATCTAAAATTCCACAATAGTTTGCATAGGCAAGAACAACTTGATTTTCGAATGCTCTTGTTTTTAGCATTTCTTGGGATACAAATTTAAACTCTTCAGAAAGAGCGGTTGGAATGAGTATTAATTGAACCCCTGCTTTAGCTAATTTTCTCACAAATTCTGGAAATTCAAATTCATAACATATTAATGCCGAACATCTCACTCCATCTAGTTCAAATAAAGAAAAACTCTTCCCTATACTAAATAAACTTTTTTCCATCGATGAGGGCGGTAATACAGTTTTTCGATGGTTGCAAACCTGCTTTCCCGATTTGATGATATTAATACTATTATATCTTAAATCTTTTTCTATTTCAGGATAACCATAAGCAATTGTGCAAGAGTATTTATTGCTTAGTTTTAAAATTTCTTTTTGAAAAAATTGAATTTCCCGCAAAGAGATTTTTTTAATATTATCTGAAACGGTATAAGAGCTTAAAAAAAGCTCCGGAAGCAATAAAATATCTAGATCATTGTTTTCAAGGAGAATGTTTTTAACTTGTTGTAGTTTTTCATCCAGAAGTAAGTATCGAGAAATATCCTGTTGAAAAACTCCTATATTCATAAAAATAAATTTATCATTTATTTTTAAGATGCTTATATTTTATTGTATGATTCATAGATAAAAGTTTATATTTACCTCTTGGACTATTTATCAAATCAAAACTGGTCAATACCTGTACCAATTCGCTATGGGGTGGGCAGAATTAAAGAACTGGCACAAATTTGCGTTAATTTTGGCATTTCAAAACCATTATTAGTTACAGACAAAGGAAGTGCTAATCTCCCAATAGTTCAAAATATAATTACTCATCTAAAAAATTCTGGCATAGCTGTAGAATTATTTTCAGATATTTCTCCTAACCCAAAAGACATAGAAATTTTTAATGGTAAAAAAGTGTTCTTATCTGGAAATCATGATGCAGTTATTGCAATGGGAGGGGGGAGTGGCATGGATGGAGGAAAGTCTATTTCGTTAATTTCAAATAATGATTATGAAATTTGGGATTTTGAATGGGAAAAAACCCCTCCAAAAATAAATAATGAAAATCCTTTCCCACCTTTGATATGCGTACCCACCACTGCAGGTACTGGAGCTGAGACCGAAAGTAGTGCAATGGTTACTGATACAAAGCTTTTAATGAAATGGTGTATTGCGCATCCTGAACAAAAACCAGTAGAGGTAATTTTAGATCCTGAACTAACTGTTGAATTGCCTAAAAATTTAACTGCTTGGACAGGTGTAGATGCTTTAGTGCATGCAATAGAGGCATTCTCAGTTAATTCTTTCCACCCCCTATGTGATGGGGCTGCTATAGAAGGGTTGAGGTTGATTTATCCTAACCTACCCGTTGTATATGACAAACCTAACAATATGAACGCAAGAGGTAAAATGCTAGTTGGTTCTTGTTTAGCAGGTATTTCCTTTTTAAAAGGCTTAGGTTTTGTTCATGCTATTTCGCATATGGTAGGCGCTGAATATGATACCCAGCATGGTTTAACCAACGCAATCGTTCTACCTTCTGTTTTAAAATTTAATCAGGAAGTCATAGAAAAAAAAATACCAATTATGTGCGAAGCTATGGGGCTTTCCAAAAATTCTTTTGATTACTTTTATCATTCTATATGCGAGTTATTAGATAATTTACAAATTCCCCAAAATTTAAAAGAGATAGGTGTCAATGAAAACTCGATTACAAGACTTGCAGAAAAAGCAATAAAAGATAGTGCTTTTGCTACAAACCCTCGAACTGCAACCTTATCTGAAATGAAAGAGCTAATTGAAACCACGCTAAATCACGGGCGATAATTGAAAAACTAATATATCTTAACTTTGGGTTAGTATAGTTATTATCGAATGAATAAAGGTTTATTATTTTATTTTATCCTATCTCTTATAGGCTATTCCATTTATGTCGTAATGGATGCGATTGCAAAGAAACTTATTGCTGACTATCACGTTTCACAAATTATTTTTTTTAACTCACTATTTTCTTTAGTGCCCATCTGTATATACATAACTTTTAAAAAAGGATGGAAGGAGGTTAAGCAGTTTAATTATAAAATTCAAATTGCCAGATCAACATGTGGTTTATTGGCGATGATAATTTTTATTATCAGCTCTAATTATTTATCCCTAGTTACCTTATATAGTATTGTCTTTATTTTTCCGTTAGTGCTTACAATTGGTGCAAACTTGTTTTTAGGCGAAACGGTTGGCTGGAGAAGATATTTGGCAATTATTTTGGGATTTATTGGTGTAATAATTTCAATTAACCCATTTAGTGTAGCTTTTAATAAATTTATATTTATTTGTTTTTTATCTCCTGTGCTTGCTGCTGCAGGGTGGTTAATAATCAAAAAATATGGACAAAAAGAAAGTATCTTTTCCTTTATGTTTTATGGAAAATTATATTTAATTTTTACTACTGGTTTATTTTTGTTTTACTTTTTTAAAACTGAGTCTGGTTTGGATTTATATTTAAATATTCTCTCTGGTTTACTTCGGGGAATAGGAATATTATTAACTTTTATTGCTGCAAGCAAACTCCCTTCTTTTTTATTTGCGCCCACTCAATACGTTCAAATTATTACAGGCGCCATAATTGGTTATTTTTATTTTGGTAATCTTCCTACTTTAAATAATTATATAGGAAATATAATTGTTATCGGTGCAGGAATTTACATAATTCATAGAGAAGTAAAACTATCAAAAAAAATTGTATCTCAATCTCTGAGACCAACTATTTTAACTATAAAAAAGACATAAAATTT
>CAYRCI010000009.1:0-40660 GCA_964422765.1 uncultured Alphaproteobacteria bacterium
CATACCCCTGTTCAGCCATAATCTCTGCTGTGAAGGAATTAGGAATAGATAAAAAACAATTTAATACTGGTTCCTTATTAACCCATTTAGATTTAACCTTATTAGTAATCATAAGTGTAGAAACTTAGTTGAATATATAATTATAACAAATAGTAATTAATAATTAATTCATTCGTTTTAATTATTAATCTCTTCAAACTTTCCACTTTTCACCGATTTATAGGCAGTTTCTGCTAAAAGTAGAGCTTTTCTTCCATCTTCAAAATCAACAGTTGGTTTTTTTTTATTGATTACTACTTCTACAAAAGCAGTGATCTCGTTCATGTAAGCTTCGTGATACCTCTCAATAAAAAAATTCAAATAAGGTTCAGCCAACTCAACACCACTTCCAGAAAACTTTTTGAGTTCATGTGATTTTCTATTATCACTGATAGCCATCCCTTTACTCCCAAATAATTCTACACGTTGATCATAGCCATAAGACGCAGATCGTGAATTGTTAATATGACATTGTTTCCCTGAAGCTGTTTCCATTATAACCATAATAGTATCAAAGTCTTTTAGTTCTGATCCAATTTTAGGTTCAACGAGTGCTTTTGCTGATGCAAATAATTTTACTGGTTCTTCTCCAAGCATAAATCTTGCTAAATCAAAATCATGAATAGTCATGTCGCGAAATAAACCTCCAGATACTTTTAAATAATCCCAACTTGGAAGTCCGGGGTCGCGCGATGTTATAATACATTGATGTAAATCACCAATCGTACCGTCAAGTAACGTCTTTTTTGCAGCGCAGTGGCCTGGGTCAAATCTTCTATTAAAACCTAATTGAATCGGGACAGTATTACCTTTTAGTCTCTCTGCGCACTCATTTACTCTTTGTAAATCTAAGTCAATTGGTTTTTCACAAAGCACGGGTTTATTCGCAGCAACAGATTTTTCAATCAAATCTATATGAGTGCTGGTTGGGGATGCAACTAATATTGCGTCAATTTCAGGATTTGCAAAAATTTCAATTTCATTAGCGACAGCAGGTACATTTAAATCTTTTGCGACTTTATTAGCAAATTCAGCGTTAACATCATAGACACAGGCTAGTTGGGTCATAGAATGGTTAGCTACATTTAGAGCATGCATCTGACCAATGCGCCCACATCCTAAAACGGCAATATTTAGTTTTTTCATTAGCAGACTTATAAACTAGAAATTTTAAAAATAAATAAAAAACAATTCATTTTAATTTTATTATAAGTATTATCCACTTTCGAAATTAGAGAGGGTATTTTCTATGAAAGCAAAATTAGGAATTGCTCCTATTGCCTGGTCGAATGATGATCTACCAGAATTAGGAGGAGAGACAACACTTGAAACGTGCTTATCCGAAGCAAGAATGGCAGGCTTCTCAGGTATAGAAACAGGTGGAAAGTTTCCAAAAAAATCAAAAGAACTTGGTCCAATTTTAAAAAAACATCAATTATATTTATGTTCAGGCTGGTACTCAGGAACAGTATTGGATAATGAAGTCGAAAAAGAAAAAGATCAAGCTCTTGAACAGCTAACCTTGTTTAGAGATTTAAAAGCCCCTTGTATGGTTTACGGCGAGACTGCTGGAACAATTCAAAATATTAGAAATGCCCCACTTAAGACTAAAAGAAAAATTCACCCTGAAGATTTCAAAAATTATGGAAAAAAATTAACAGCATTTGCAGAGTATTGTGCTGATTTTGGAATGCCAATTTCCTTTCATCACCACATGGGAACGGCTATAGAAACCGAAGAAGAATTAGACGCTCTAATGAATAATACTGGTGAAGCGGTAAATTTGCTTTTTGATACTGGTCACATGACTTTCGCAGGTGGAAATTCAATCAACGTAATTAAGAAATATGCAAAAAGAATAACTCACTTTCATGCAAAAGATATTCGAGCTGAAATTGTCAATAATTTAGATCGGTCAAAAGAAAGTTTTTTAGATGCAGTATTAAAAGGAGCTTTTACAGTTCCTGGAGATGGTAGTATTGACTTTAAAGAAGTAGTAAAAACTCTAGCAGAAAATCATTATGAGGGCTGGTTTGTAGTCGAAGCAGAACAAGACCCAGCGAAGGCAAATCCTTTGGAGTATGCAAGAATTGGAAATGCCGAACTTGTATCATGTTTAAATCAGTACGGATATGAAATAGAGGACTATAAAAATGAATAGAATAGATGGAAAAATTGCTATTGTAACAGGAGGTAGTCAGGGTTTAGGAGCAGCTGTTGCAAGAAACTTTGCAGAAATGGGAGCAAAGGGAATCATTACGATTGGTCGTAGCGAAGAAAAAGGAAAAAAAATTGCTGAAGAAATTTCAAAGAATACCGGTTGTTTTGTAGAGTTTGTTAAAACCGATGTAGGTATTGTTTCTCAATGTAGGCAAGCAGTTGCTCATACTAAAAATAAATTTGGCAAAGTTGATATCCTTGTTAATGCTGCTGGTTTAACTGACAGAGGTAATATTGTGGAGACTTCTGAAGAGTTATTTGATCGAATGATTAATATTAATGTTAAAGGACCATTTTTTCTAACTCAAGAAGTTATAAAAATAATGATTGAGCAAGATATTAAAGGGTCAATTGTAAATATCGGATCTCAAGCAGCAGTAACTGGCCAGCCTTTCCTTGCCTCTTATAGTTTATCAAAAGGTGCCCTTGCAACGATGACCAAGAATACTGCATTTGCTTTACTATTAAATAACATTCGAGTTAACCAACTTAACATAGGATGGATGGCTTCAGATGGAGAGCATCAAATACAAACAAAATTTCACGGTGCACCAGAAAATTGGTTAGAGGATGCAGCCAAAGAACAACCTTTTAAAAGATTATTGGGGACGCTAGAGGTTGCTAAAGCTGTTTCTTTCTTGGCATCGGAGGATTCTGGAATGATGACAGGGTCTGTAATTGATTTTGATCAATCAGTTGTTGGTGGTTACCCATTTTCTCCTCCTAAACCACCTGAAAAAATGAGCATATAATTTAATGTTCTTATTTTTTTAATTGTAAAAATTTATGATATAAAACTTCATGGAATTAAAGAACTTCAATCTTTTTAAAGATCAATGCTACATAAATGGCGAATGGACAACTTCTATTTCTGGAGAAGTTATTTCAGTTAATAACCCTGCAACTCTTAAGGAAATTGGTACTGTTCCTAAATGTGGCAAAGAGGAAACAAAACTTGCAATAGAGGCGGCAAATAATGCTTGGCCAAAATGGAGATCTATCTCTGCTAGGGAAAGATCAAATATCCTTCGAAAGTGGTTCGACCTCATCATTCAAAACAAAGAAGAATTAGCTCAGATTATGACTATTGAACAAGGGAAACCGATTAATGAGTCTAGAGGTGAGATAGTTTATGGAGCATCATTTATTGAATGGTTCTCTGAAGAAGCTAAAAGAGTTTATGGAGATACAATTCCTGATCCATTAACAGATAGAAGAATTTTAGTTTTAAAACAACCAGTTGGTGTGGTCGCTTCAATTACACCATGGAATTTTCCAAATGCTATGATTACGAGAAAATGTGCTCCTGCATTAGCTGTGGGCTGCCCAGTGGTTATCAAACCTGCAAGCCAAACTCCATTTTCTGCACTTGCTTTAGCACAACTTGCTGACCAAGCAGGATTCCCAAAAGGAACTTTAAATGTAATAACTGGTAAGGCATCTGAAATTGGAGATGAATTGGCAACAAACCCAATTGTTAGAAAATTATCCTTTACTGGATCAACAGAAATTGGAAAACAACTTCTCCAAAAATGTGCTGGAACAGTAAAAAAAGTTTCAATGGAATTAGGAGGACATGCTCCATTTATTGTATTTGATGATGCTAATATTGATGATGCTGTTCTTGGTGCGATGCAAAGTAAATTTAGAAATACAGGTCAAACATGTGTTTGTGCTAATCGAGTATATGTTCAAGAAAAAGTATATGATGATTTTTGTAAAAAATTTGTTGAAGCTGTTTCCAAGATGAAAGTAGGAGATGGTTTAGACGAGGAAGTTACATCTGGTCCACTAATTGATGAGAATTCACTTAATAAAGTAGAAGAACACGTTTTAGATGCAGTCCAATCCGGTGCCACAGTTGCAATAGGCGGTGCAAAACATGCCCTAGGTAAGAATTTCTACCAACCTACTGTTCTTACAAACGTGACACCTAAAGCTAAAATTACATTTGAAGAAACATTTGGTCCAGTTGCTCCAGTTTATAAATTTAAAGACGAAGAAGAGGTTATTCAACTAGCTAATAATTCACCTTATGGACTTGCTTCGTATTTCTACTCAAGAGATATTGGAAGAATTTGGAGAGTAGCCGAAGCTTTAGAATATGGAATGGTAGGGGTAAATACAGGTCTTACATCTAAGGCAGAAGCTCCTTTTGGTGGTGTAAAAGAGTCTGGTCTTGGTAGGGAAGGTTCTAAATATGGCATTGATGATTTTATAGAAATAAAATATGTCAACATGTGTGGATTAGATAAATAAATTGGCAAACAAGATATTCAACGTAGGTTTAATTGGCTGTGGGCATATTGCAGAAACTTATTTTCGGGGTCATGATTATTTTAATAATTTTAAAATAACCAAATGCGCTGATATTAATCAAGAAGCATCAAAAAAATGTGCAGATACTTATAGTATTCAAGCAACTACAGTGGATGAAATTCTTCAGGATCCAGCAATAGAAATAATTTTAAATTTAACCATCCCTAAAGCGCATTTTGAGGTAGCTAAGAAATCTCTTGAACATGGTAAACATGTATATGGTGAAAAACCTTTAGCTGTAAGTTTTGAAGAGGGCCAACAACTTCTTGAAACTGCGCATTCTAAAAAACTTCGTATAGGTAATGCCCCTGATACATTCTTAGGGGGAGGTATTCAATCATCGATTAAACTCTTAGACGAAGGAATGATAGGGAATGTAAGGTTAGGAAATGCAATTTTTGCCTTTCCAGGCGTTCAATCATACCACCCTAATCCAGAACCATGGTTTGCAGAAAAAGAGGGAGGCCCAATTATTGATATGGGGCCTTATTACTTTACTGCTCTGGTAAATTTACTTGGCCCAGCTAAAAGTGTTCATGGAATATCAACTAAGGTATTTAAAGAAAGAGTGATTGGAATTGGGCCAAAAAAAGGTCAGAGCTTTCAAGTTGAGTGTCCAACAAGTTATTTGGTTAACTTAGAATTTCATAGTGGGGCAATCATTCAAGTCACTTTGTCTTTTGACGTTGTCGCTCACCAAAGAAATCATATTGAACTTTATGGTGATAAAGGCTCTATGATTGTTCCTGACCCAAATATGTTTGGAGGATCTGTTTTTACTTGTTGTGATGACTCAGGGGTTTGGCAGGAACACCCAACTGACCATTTACCATTAGGGAAAATAAATATAACTACCCATAGTGGCCGAGCTAATGAAGCTCCAACTAATGCTAACTATAGAGGTGTTGGTATGTCAGAAATGGCTTATTGCATTGAAAACAATTTACCTCATCGCTGCAGTGGAGAATTATCTCTTCATGTCTTAGATATAATTCAATCTACAATGAAGGCTGCAAATTCAGGAGTTGCTCAAAAAATTAATACCACTTGTAGAAAAACAGAATTCTTTAAAGATCAAGAAGTCAAAAAATTACTTAGATAACTTCTTTTATTCCAATATATTGCTAATCATATGAAATTTGATATTGGTAAAAAAGTCTTGGTTATCGGAAGAGCGGGTTTAGATATTTACCCGGAACCAGCAGGAACTAAAATTGCTGATGTAACAACTTTTTCAGCTCACTTAGGTGGCTCTGCAGCAAATACTTGCGTCGCACTGTCTCTGCTAAATATACAATCCGAACTTGTAACATGTATATCTGACGATGCTATTGGGCAGTTTGTAATCAATAAATTAAATCATTTTAAAATAGGAACTAAGTATTGTGAAAAAATTGACAAGACTTTTCAAACACAAGTTGCTGTCGTTGAAACTATTTTAGAAAATAATCAATCCATCCTTTATCGAAATAACTCATGCGACCTTCAACTTAATATAGATTTAATTAATAAAATTTCTTTTGAAGAATATAGCGCAGTTATGATTTCAGGTGTGGCACTATCGTCTGAACCTTCCAGGAGTGCAGTTTTTCATGCTACAGAAAAAGCTTCCGCATTAAAATTACCTTTAATTATCGATCTTGATTATAGACCTTATAACTGGGAGTCAAATGAGACAAAATCAGAAATTTATAAAAAAATAATGCATCATATGGATATAATTATCGGTAATGATTTAGAGTTTAATATTGCAGATAATTCAAATAATGGTTTTTATTTAGCAAAAAATTTAATTCAACACAAACCAAGTATCATCGTTTATAAAATGGGAGAAAAAGGGTCTGTAGTTATCACAAAAGAAAATGAGCAGCCATTTGGAATTTTTAATGTAAAGGCTTTAAAACCTACTGGTGCTGGAGACGCTTTTAATGGAGGTTTTGTCAGTTCACTCATTAAAGGAGTTCAGTTAGCTGATGCAGTTAGAAACGGATCTGCTTGTGCTGCTATAGTTGTCACTCGTGTAGGTTGTTCAAGTGCTATGCCCACAGAAAAAGAATTAAAAGATTTTATTGATATTCAAAATAAGGATATTCATCTATCTTAATGTCTGTAGTATCCTCAATAGAATGTCCCAAAGATATTAAATTTATTGAAGTGACTATTAAGTCAAATAAAAATAAAAAATGGATAAATTAATAATATATTAATAAATGAGAAACGATGCATATACCTTATTCTGATAATCAAAATAAAGCACTTTTTGACGTTAACAATTCAACAGTGCCTTTGGTTTATTTTAATATCATCAAATTAAAAAAAGGTGAGAGTTATCAATATAAATTAAGCAACCACGAGACTAGTGTTGTACCTGCTACCGGAATAGTAGAATTAACAGTAGATGGTAAAAAATTAGGCGCTATAGGAAAGAGAAATACAGACGTTTGGGATGGTGAACCCGAGGGAAGCTATGTTCCTATTGATGCTGATTGTATTATTACTTGTTTATCCGAGTCTACTGAATGTTTTATAGCAGGGGGTATTTATGAAAAAAAATTAGAACCTTTCCTAGTTTTACAAAATGAATTGGATGTTATTCAGTATGGGTCAGATGACACTAAAACTCATCGAAAAATTAAACATATCTTAGGTGCTAAACATCATAATCAAGTTGGCAGGTTATTAGTTAATGAATTATATACAGTAGGGGCAGGGGGTTGGTCTGGATTTCCGCCTCATAAACATGACACTGACGATATTCCAAACGAAACACGCCATGATGAAGTATATAACTATCGATTTAGACCCGGCCATGGTTTTGGAGTTCAAGTAATGCAGTACGAAGATGACAAAGAAGGTATGGGTTATCAGTTATTTGATGGTTCAACTATAGGAATTAACAAAGGCTATCACCCTTGTGTTGTAGCACCTGGGTACGAGATGTATTATTTCACCATTTTAGTAGGTTTAAGTCAAAGGTCTTTAATACAATATTTCCAAAAAACACATGCGTATCAAATTGAAACTATACCAGGTATCAAAGATATGATTGCTAAATATAAATAATTTATGACTGTTGCAACTCTAGCTGAAGTCCTACAAGAGGCAAAAAAAAAACATTACGCTGTTGCGGGTCTTGTTGTGCTAGGCTGGGAAGATGCCCGATGTTATGCTGAAGTTGCTGATGAGTTAGGCTTACCAATTATTCTTCAAGCTGGCCCGGGTTGCAGAGCAAATACACCTTTGCCCATTTTGGGTAAAATGTTTAGATACTTAGCTGAAAAATCATCACAACCTGTTGTTTGTCATTTAGATCATGGCTATAAAAAAGAAGAGTGTATTGAGGCAATTAATAGTGGCTTTACCTCAGTAATGTTTGATGGCTCTAAACTACCCCTTCAAGAGAATATCCTACAAACTAAAGAAATAGTTGATCTTGCCCATCAATATAATATTTCTGTTGAAGGTGAGATTGGCTTTGTTGGGTATGATCAGGGTGCAAGTTCATTAAGCACTGACCCTAATGAGGCATTTCAATTTGCTTCAAACTCAGGCTGTGATGCAATGGCTATAAGCGCAGGAAATGTCCACCTTCAAACAAGCAAATCATCTTCTATAGATCTTAACGTGATTAAGGAAATTCAAAAATTAACTGATATACCTTTAGTTTTGCACGGTAGTAGCGGCATAGATCATAGTCTTAGAAGAAAAATTGCCCAAACAACTAATGTTTGTAAATTTAATATAGGGACTGAGCTCAGAAAAACTTTCGGGGATTCTCTAAGAAATGAAATGAAAAAAAATGAATCTATTTATGATAGAATTCAGTTGATTAATATGACTATACCAAGTCTAAAAGAAGCTACCAAAATTGTTTTAGAGAATATCACTCAAATTCATTGAGCAACATAAAATTAAACATACTTGAAAATAAATATCTTAGAGTAAAAATACTAGATATCGGAGCTACACTATATGAAGTATTTGATAAAAAAAAGAAAACTAATTTAATCCTAAACCTAGGATCTATACATAGGTATCATAATAATAAAGCATATCTTGGATCAACTTGCGGTCGATATGCTAATCGTATTAAAAATGCCCAGTTCAAAATTGATAGTACCAACTACCATCTTTCTTCAAATGAAGGTAAGAATTTACTCCACGGGGGTAAAATAGGTTTTGATAAAAAATTATGGAAAATTATTAAACTTTCTAAAAATTCTATTGATTATCAACTTATTTCTCCAGATCAAGAAGAGGGATTCCCAGGAGAGGTAACTGTAAATTGCAGATATTCAATTAATAAAAATAATTTAATTATTAATTTGATAGCTAAGACATCAAAGAAAACGCATATTAATCTTGTTAATCATGCTTATTGGAATTTAGAAAAACAAAAAAAAAATATTTTTGATCATGAGTTATTCATCAACGCAGATTGTTATCTAAAAAATGATAAATTTAATATCCCAACAGGCAAATTAGTTGATGTAAAAAATACTCCATTTGATTTTAGAAATTTTAAAAATATTGGTAACCAAATTAAAAAAAATAAAAAGGGGTTTGATGAAAATTTTGTATTAAAAAAAGGAATTTTAGTATCCAAACTTAAATCAACCAAAAATAAAATTTTATTAAAAATTTATTCTAATCAGCCAGGTGTACAGTTTTATACCGGACAACATTTAAATATTAAATATAAAGATAAGTTTTTGAGACCTTTTCAGGGTTTGTGTTTAGAAACACAAGCATTCCCTAATTCCCCAAATATGAAAAAATTCCCCTCAACTTTACTCATTCCCGGAAAAAAATATTCTCACTCAATAAAGTTTGAAATTACTCACTTCAATTGAGCTAAAAAAACTATTCTGTCTTTTCTCTAAGTTTAATATTTAATTTGTCATAAACTTGCTGGGGAACGTTGAAAGCAAACTTATTAAGAAGTGATAAAGTGCTAATTTGTAATTGTGATCCACTCAAATCTGGGTCTATAAATTTGGATATTTGAAAATCATCCGCAAGATAGTTCCAGTCAAATGTTGCATGAACACCTTTGTCTGGAATATCATAAAAATTCATAGATAAAACTGTTCCATTATTAAAAGTATATCTAGCTTTAATATTTGGAGATCTTGGTAAGTCAGTTCTCAGCATGTAATCGTTATGTTGTATATCAGTAAGGGATGAAAGAACTTCAGAAATTTTATCTTCATCAACCTCTTCAAACCCTTGGGGTAAATTTTGATGTATTAAAATACCTTCTTCGTTTTTTACAAGATTGATCATATTTTTTCCATAAATTTGGACAGATTCAATCTTTTCGCTGCCAATATTGATTAAGTCATTTGGTATCCAATAGAAGTTAGATACATCAGCTCCTAAATTAGAGGAAACGACATAGGATTGACTAGAGTTATTCATTTTCACATAGGTACCAGGGATTAGATAGTTAAAAGTTCCTATATCTAATGTTAGAAGTTCTTCTCCAGTTTCTGATTTTAAGTATAAAGTAGTTTTACTTTCAGGATCTAAAGCTAATTTATAGAGTAATTCATCTTTATTGGTTTTTAATTCTAATATACTTGCTTCTTTCAGCTGTATAAAAAATTTACTAAGAATATCTGTATTGGCTGGCAGCCCATCAGCAGTAGACATGATCCATTGATTATTTAATTTTTCAATGATTGCTTTTTCATTTTGATTAGAAAATTCTATATACGTTACTGCGCCTAAAATTTCATCAAAGTTTTCGATAAGTGGTATAGTGTTAAAATTTAAATTTTTAGACTTTTCTGTGGAATATAAAATCAAAGCCAATGCTAGCATGAATACAGTAATTGAAAGTAAATACTTTAAATTTTTTAAAATCATATTTTACTTCGTCTTTTCTTAATACCTATTTGACTAGGAACAATGAACATTAGAATTATGAGCAAAATAGGGATTAAAAAAGTATTAAAAATATTAATTTTATTTGCAAGGGCATCAATATCTTTGCTCAATTCTCTTCTTACTTCTCTTAATTGTTTTCTAGTATTCTCTACTTCAAGTTGAAAGCTCGCTAACTCTTCAATTTGTTTTTCTGATAAATTAACGTTTTCACCCTCTCTCCCCCCAGAAAGGTTTTTAATTTTATTTAAAGTAATCTCTAATTGATTTTGAAGCTCCTCTTCTTGACCTAAATATTTCTCTTCTGCATCAGCCTGAAGTTTTTGAACTACAGTAAATGGTCTAAAAGGAGTTTCTTTATTTCTTAAATTAATAAATTCTTCATACCCAGTCATCGAGTCTAAAACATTTGTGATTAATGTCCTGTTGTCTGAGGTTTCCTCAATAACATTTGAGTTTAAAATTTTTTGTATTCTAGCCCAGAAAGCATTTCTGATTAAATCAGCATCGCTAAATAAAACAACATTAATATTGTCTTTAGACTCTTCAATGTGGTTTGTAGATTTGCCTTCAAAATCATTGAAACTACTTAAAGCTTTTCCAGTAAGTTTGATACCAAAATCATATGTGATGCCAGATGGGTTAAATTCATTTATTAGCTTTATTGGATCTTGAACATCCATAATTCGCTCAATATCCATAGTAATATTACTAGATGAAATTAAAGGTACATAATCGATTGATGATGTTTCCTCTAATTTGGAAAAACCACCTGGAGAAACTAGTCTAATTAGAGATAGGCCATTACCAATTTCTTCTGACTGATTTATAAACTGCCCTCTAATTTCTGGCCAATTTAATTTTAATATAGTTTGAAGAGAGGTGTTATCTGAAATATTTTGTTGAGTTTGTAGTCTGGTTGACTGAGCGCCATCTAAAATAATATGATCAATGTAATTTACATTAAGAGTATTTAATACTTTTTTTAAGTTGGAGGATTTTTCAAGGAAGCTATTTTGTTCAAAGTACGGATCTAGAAAGATAACAGCATTACCTCCATTTAATATGTATTGCTCTATTGCGTACTCTGTTTCTTCAGTAACGGTAGTAGGGTGATAAACTACCAAAACATCTATATTTTCAAAGTTCTTGGCCTTAGTGTCTAAAAATTCAAAATCATAAAAATAACTTAGTTCTTCTAAGATAGTATACTCACCTTGCCCAAGTTGACCATTAGGAAGAGATGGAGGGGCTGTGTCTACCCATGATAGAAATCCAATCATAGGCTTATCAGTTCTATTAAGCTTATATATAAGGTCAGTTAATTGTTTTTCTAAACTACCAGCTTTTGAGGGGTCAAAAAATTTTATTACCTCCATGTCGTCAGTCGTATTAGAGGCAAGTAAACCAAAATAAAGTGCGGTTCCTTCTTGGTCAATAGGAAAGCCTTGAATTCCATATCTTCGAACATAATCTTCCTCATCAGAGTATGCCTCAGGTTCAATGATATCTAGTTCAATATTTCCATTCGCAATATCAGCATATCTGTTTAGCAATCCTTGAATCTGGTTTGCATAATTTTGAATAACAGGAATATTTTTTGATAGTTCTCTGCTATAAACAAAACTTATTTTTAATGGCTCTTCAATTTCGTTTAAAACTCTTTTAGTACCAGAGGAGAGTGTATAAGTTTTAGTAGAGGTGAAATCTATTCCAAGACTGAAATTAATTTTGGAAATTACATAATTGAATGAAAGAAATAGAATGATTGTGCTTATAACTGAAATGATAAAGTGTTTTTTTAGAAGAAAATTACTCATTAACTTCTATTCATAAATTTAATAATGGTTAAGTAGTTCCACAAAGCAATAAAAGAGACAAAAAATAGAAAACCTTTCATTGTTAAAAAACCAGTTTGGATTGTATTAAAATGAGTTAAAAAGCTAAACGTTGAGATTAACTCAATAATCTCTAAAGGCAGTAGGCCAGAGACAAAATTTAATAAAAGTGGAAAACCGACAATTGTAAACATAAAGGAAACTAGAATAGATAATATGAAAGCAATAATTTGATTGTTTGTTAGGGATGAAAAAAATACACCTAAAGCAACATAGGCTCCTGCCATTAAAATTGCTCCTAGATATTGACCAAGTATAATTAAATTATCTGGATTTCCTAAATAGTTGACTGTAATCCAAATAGGAAAGGTTAGGATTATAGAAAAAACGACAAATATCCAAGTTGCAAAAAATTTACTTAATACAATTTTCCATAAATTTATAGGGAGAGTCATTAATAATTCTATAGTGCCCAATCTTTTTTCCTCTGACCAACTTTTCATAGTCACAGCCGGTATAAAAAAAATAAATACCCATGGAATAAAGCTAAAGAATGTAGTTAGTTCAGCGACACCCGACTCAAAAAATTGACCAAAGTAAAATGTTAGTGACATTGAAGTCATAATAAAAATTGCTGTAAAAATATAAGCAACAGGTGTAATAAAAAATAGCTTTAATTCTCTTTTGATAAGCGGGAGCATTAATTAATTATCTTTCTGAATTTTTCATCTAAATTTTTACCAACTTTTCTTTTTAATTGAGTAGGCGTTCCTTCAAATTTTTTCTCTCCAGAATTAATTATAAGACATTTATTACAAACTTCCGGGACTTCATCTAAAATATGAGTTGATATAATGATTGCTTTGGATTTTGATAAATCTTTGATTAATTTTCTAACTTCAAACTTTTGTAAAGGGTCTAAACCATCAGTTGGTTCATCTAAAATTAATAATTTAGGATCATGTATGAGCGCTTGAGCGATACCAACTCTTCTTTTAAAACCTTTTGACAAGGTTTCAATAGGAACATCTTTTACTTCTTCCAACTGTAATTCTTTTATAACTCTTTCAATGCTTTGTTTAGGATCTTTGACCTGTCTTACATCACATACATATTGTAGATATAAGTTCGGAGAAAAATCTAAATATAAAGGTACACCCTCTGGAAGGTACCCAATAAGAGATTTTGCTGTGATTGGATCTTCATCGATATTTTTATTATTTATCAATACCCTTCCTTGATCAGCTTTTAAATAACCAGTAATAACTCTCATAGAGGTTGTTTTACCAGCGCCATTTGGACCTAAAAAACCCATTACGTCTCCTACCTTAACTTTAAATGATAGGTTGTTAATGGCTTTAAAATCGCCAAAAAATTTTGATATTCCCTCTACTTCTAACATTTTCCCTTTTTATTTAATTAGTGTTTATATTATTTCAATACTCTAACAAAAGAATATCTGACAAAAGGAACCATGTTTACCATGCTGATTTATAAATATTAAAAGCATCTATTTCATTAATTTCCTTAGGGTTATTTATAAGTAACCTTGTTTGCTTCATAGCGTCTTTGGCCATGGTTTCGCATGCAGACTCAGGTATTTTAACATCTCTTAATCTTTGTTCTAAACCAAGTGTTTGAGATAATGAGGCTAGTTTTTCGATAAAGTTTGCTGCGATGTCTTGATTAGCAGTATTAGTTTTGATTTCAGGAAAAATAATGGGTGCTATTTCGCTATAATGTTGTGCCGCTGTGGGCTCTGTGATGTTAAATCTCAATACGTGAGGTAAGACTAAAGCATTGGATAAGCCATGAGGAATATGGTAGGTGCCCCCAATTGGATAGGCGAGGGCATGTACTCCAGCTACCGGAGAGTTTCCAAAAGAAGCCCCAGCGAGCATAGACCCTAAAAGCATGTCTGATCTGGCATCTTCATTATTACCCTCAAATACTGCCTTTGTAATTGCACCCCCTAATAAACGCAATGCCTCTTTGGCAAAGATTTTAGACATAGGGTTATTATTTAAGCTTTTAGAAGCATATGACTCTATCGCATGAACCATCGCATCAATGCCTGTGGCCGCTGTAATATTAGACGGCAATCCTAAAGTTAACATGGGATCTAATACTGCTAAGTCAGGTAAAATTATGGGAGATGAGACACCTTTTTTTTCTAAATCATCTTGGGTAATTATAGAGATAGGAGTAACTTCTGAACCAGTCCCAGCTGTCGTTGGATATAAGACAAGTGGCAATCGAGGTCCTTTTGCGTTAGCTACCCCCCATGCCTCATCTAAATTTTCTTGAGAACCTAAAATAAGTGCAGCCAGCTTTGCAACATCCATGGATGAGCCTCCGCCAAAGCCGATGACCCCAGTACATTTTATGTCCTTACCCAAATCAATAACTTTGAACAAGGTAGATCTGGAAGGGTCTGCTTCAACTTCATGAAAAACTGTTACATTCGATGTATGTCTTAAACTAGATAGAACTTTATTAGCGATGCCTAACTTATTTAAGCCTGGGTCAGTAACAAATAAAATATTGGAGCCAAGTAAACTACTAACTTCATCAATTGTTTTTAGTGAAATATCTTTACCGAATCTAATCCCTTTGGTGCTATTAAATGAAAAACTTTGCATAGGAACAATAATATAGGCGATCCTAGTTTAATTATCTATTGCTAATTTTTTTATGAAATCTAAAAATTTCTAGTAAGTGCATTTGATAAAAATATAATTTAGATGTGTCTAAAGTTATTACAATAGCTCAACAAAAAGGTGGCTCTGGCAAGACTACCCTAGCTGCACATCTTGCAGTTTGTTTATCCCAGGTTCATAAATTTAATGTTTCCATTCTAGATACAGACCCCCAAGGCAGTTTGGGGAGGTGGTATATGTTGAGAGAAGAAAAGCTACAGAAAAAAAATTTAATCCAATTTAAAACAGCTAGCCTTTGGGGTGCTCAGTATGAGGCTAAAATGCTCAAACAAAACAACGATTTTATTATTATTGATACACCGCCCAAAATTGATGCAGATGGTAGGCCAGCTATGCAAATTGCTGATATTGTGTTAATTCCCATCTCGCCATCTCAAGTAGATTTTTGGGCTACTGAAAATATCGTCGAGTTAGCTTTAAGAGAGAAAAAACAAATATTACTTATTATTAATAGAGCGAATGTAAATTCCAAACTTATTAAAGAAGCTAGATCCTTTGCAAAAAAATTAAATATTAATCAAGCAAAAACAGTTATTGGTAATAGACAAATTTTTGTTTTAGCAATGGGTGATGGCTTAACCTCGCTTGAAAAACAGAAAACTGGTAAAGGTACTTTTGAGATTAAAGAATTAACTCAAGAAATTTTAAGCAATTTATCTTAATACATTTCCTATTATCTTCGTATTCATGTTACAATAAATGATGAGCGGAGATCTTTTTAAAAAATATAAACAGGAAGATAATCTCGATCATAGTAAAAGTTTAACTGACGAAGAAATAGCATCTCTAGAAAATATCTGTGAAAAATTACTTAATAGTTTTATAGATTGGTTGAAGATTAATTCACCCAATGACTTAGCTGATATATTAGATTTAGCATATGACTTTAAATATAAAATTCTTAGTCAAGATGAAGCATCCTTGCAGAAACTTTACTTTAAAAATGAGAAGCTTAATTTGAATCAAAAATTATTACTGCTAAATCATTGGAGGGTAACATTTAACATGCTGATCAACTCCGATATCAGTAGAGCCACAAAAGATTCCTTTAAGCTATGGTTTTTATCATTGGCAGCTCAACTGTTCCCATCGCTAAGGTCAAAGGGTGATGAGCTTTGGGGAGTTTTTAATGATTCTTTCGACCTTTGTAAATATTTTGCTATCTCCGATATCCCTCGGGAGTTGAGCAGAATCAAAACAAACTAATGGGCAAAAAAATTTTATATTTATTAGCTTCCCTAGCTTTTAGTTTAAATCTTTTAGCAATTGAATTATTTGGAGTGCAGATTAACGCAAATGTCAGTAACTTATCACTCGAGGGTGATGAAATTGAAAATTCCAAAGGCGAGAAATATATCATTTTGGATGAAAAAACAGTGCCAATTCCCAATACTTATTTTAATCAATACATAGTTGAGTTTAGTGAAAATGGCAATGTGTATTCTATAATTGGAGAAAATTCTCAAACAAGTTTAAACCCTGTTCAATGCTTAAAAGTACAAAAAGAAATTTTAGATGTTTTTTCAAATAAATATAAAAGTGAATATAATTTAAATATACATCAGTCTGCAATTTCCACTCGAAGCAAGGTTGTCTGGGATATTGCCTTGAGTAATAAAATAATTAGTCAAAATTTAATCTTTTCGATTCATTGTGATTACAGTTTTAATAATAGAAGAATATATGTTCATTTACTTGAGTTGCAAAATCCAGCTATTCAAAATGTAGATTCTACTACAAATCAGGAAATTGAGGAATCCAAAGAAAAAGTAGATACCAGCGGAATTTAATTAAACTTACAAACTAAAGATAATAAGTTAATAACTATAAATGTTTTAATATTATTTTTGAGCTCTATATAACTATCAGGAAGGGTATCAATATAGGATAAGGAATATTCGGTAATAGCCTCCGCTTCATCAAAATGCATATGCAGATCGCGAGAAATATCTAAAGAAAGTTTTGTTTTTAATATTTGAAGGATTTTATATTCGATTTTTTTATTCAATTAATTATCTTTTGGTTTTTTTAGCATCAGTTTTCCACCACTGCCTCCAAGTTGCATCCCGCCTGAAGCCTCACAAAGGCTCTTTTTGGCCTTATCACAGTCTTTTTGTTCTGGCTTCCCTTCTTCTACTTTCTCTTCTTTTACTTCTACTTCTTCTTTAGGTTTCTCAATCTCTTCTTGTATTGTTGATGCATTAGAAACTTTTTCATTAGGAGTAGTTGGAGCGGCGACAATCGACTTATCTTTTAGTTCATTAAGCATTTGAATGATTTGATCATTCTTACTTTGTTTTTCAGCAACTTTTTCTTTCCAAGTTTTTGGTAGTTTTAATTCGACACAATTTTCAGAGTTGCAAAACAATACATCTCCAGTTTCATTATCAAAAAGAAAACCACCACAATTATCAATACCTTTTGCAGTACAATTTGGAATAAGCATCTCATATTCTGCTCGTACAGGTAATGAGAATATAAAATATGCCAAAAAAGCTATAAAAAAGTACCTCATCCCAAAATTCATTATACCTTTTTCAGATAAGTTTTTAATTGAATTATTCATATTTAAAACTAACTCCAGGGTGAGTGTTTTTCATAAATTCATATTCATTAAATTTATTTAACCAGTTACTTAGATTTGGGTTATTGCTTTTCCATTCATCGCTGTATCGAAAATTAGTATACTCAAGTGCACATGCAATAGCAATTTGATCTAATGTAATTTTAGCTCCAATAAAATAATTATTATTTTCTAACCAATTTATAGACCGATTAATTTTAATTTCGCATCGATTTACAAAATCTTGACGATAGTTTTTACCATGCGTTGAAATTTCAACAAATCTTTGGAGTCCATACTCCATAATTCCGTTTGCTATGCTTACAAAACTCATTGTCTCCCAATATTTATCAGAATTAATAAATGTATTAGAATCTGATAATTGATTGAAATAAAGACAGATGTTATCACTATCAGTAATTGCTCTTTCATTGAGGATTAAAGTGGGAATTTGTCTAAGTGGATTATATTGATCTAAAAACTCAGCTTGGTAGACATTCACAACCTTCTCATGAAATTGAATATTAAGATAAAGTCCAGTTGCTTTACATTTTCGTCCAAATGGAGAGGTAGGGCCGTTATATAGGACTAAATCAGTGGACATTAATTGATATTAATCAATAACAATGGCTACAGTACCAGGGGCTACTGCTTCTTGATCGTTATGAATATTTACTTTAGTGATGGTTCCACTTGTTGGAGCGGCATGATTCACCTCGGATTTCATTACTTCCATGATAAACAAAACATCACCTTCATTGACTTGGTCGCCTTCTTGCACTAACACTTTCCAAATATTTCCAGGAACTGATGTTTTAACCTCTGTAGACATGAATTTAGTTTATACTATTACTACTGCATATTGAAGTTTGAGCTCGACGCATTTCTTGAGCTTGATCGACAGTAACTTCTTTGAATTTTAAAATATCCCCAGGCTTCGCTTGACCTAATTTCCAGAAAGCTGCTGAAGGAACAGTGTATGGAACAATAAAGCCGCCCATACTTGGACCGTCATTTACTAATATAATAGGAGTTTGACCAGCTAAGTTTATGCCGCCAATAGGGTATCCTTGATCAATTATATTGGAGGGTTCATAACCATGTTCAGGAGATTTATTTGTTGCTTTTTCATTGAAAGTTAAAGTAGGACCGTCTAGCCTTAGACCAGTTCGATCGCTTCTTGCCTGCATTTTCCAGTTTGCATTTTGAAAAGTTTTATAACCCTTTTCATCTAACCAATCATCATTTGGTCCTCTTACAACTTCAATTTCCCAATTACCGTCAGATTGGATATGCGGTTTGCAATTATTTTTAACTTGTTTTCCTTCTTGACCTTTGCCATCCCCAACTTTTATTAATTGTCCTTCTTGAATTGCTCTACCTTCTACGCCGCCTACACCAGCTTTATGAAAAGTAGATTTTGATCCAAGCCACGGCTCGGTATCAATTCCACCATCGACTGAAATATAAGTTCTAGCTCCTGCAAGACAATAAGAAAGTTCTAAAACTTGTCCTTGTTTAATTTTAATACTTTGCCAAAGTGGAATCGGTTTACCATCCAACTTGGGCTGCATATCAGCTCCACAAATAGATATGATACAGTCTTTTTCAAAACCTAAAGTTGGACCCATAAACTGACACTCTAAAGCAGCGCTACTTTCAGAATTACCAACAAGTAAATTTGATAAACGAAAAGACCAACTATCCATTGGACCGGAGGGAGGAAACCCTTGATTTAGAAATCCCATTCTACCAGGGTAATCCTGGACTGATGTTTCTAAGCCCTTTTTGATAACTTTAAACATTACAATCTCTCATTTTTATCTAATTGATCTACCCATTTATTGTATCTAGAAATAGAAAATGTCTCATCGCGAATTAAATTAAATTTGTAATTCCCTTCGTTGATTTTTCGTTCAATCATTTCAAACTCTTCATAACTACAAGGATCAAATTTAATTCGATCACCAGGTCTAAACAGTACGATAGAATTTTCAAATTCAGGAAATCTATTTTCTGTATCCCAAATTGGGACAGGAGTTCTTCCAAAGATTTGATATCCGCCAGGCAGTCTATCAGGATAAATACAAGTTGAGGATCCACCCATACCCACTGTCCCCTTTGGTGTCCAAGTTCTAGGAGGATTGTATTTAGGGGCTGTTAACCTTCTTCTGGGATCTAATGGCATCGTAAATGGAAGACCTGGCCAAAAACCAATTGATGAAACCCAATACTCTGTTCCAGAGTGCACCCTTACAAATTGGTCGACATCCTCCAATTTGTTCAAATCAACTATAAATTCTGGATCATATTGTTTGTCTTTGATTTTTTCGCGATAGTCATCAATGGCTTCTTTAGTCCATTTATCTAAGTAAACTGTTGGAAATCTAAAAAGACGGCTTGGAACCTCTATATCGCTAAAATCACCTGAGTCCTCGATTAATTTGAGGATTTCTCTTTTCAAATCTTCAAATCCAATAATGTCAGGTTCATAATGAATAAGCAAAGATGCAAAACAGGGTAGGGTTTCATGAACACCTCTAACTTTTTGACGCTTGATCTCACTTGCAATACCCTGTGCTTTAAAGTTCAATTCTAAATTCATTCGATTACCAAACTCAATTAATAAATATTGGTCTCCCCCAGGGAGAATCTTTGGCTCTTCGTATGCACCTACAACTTTTTTTTTAGGTTGATTAATTAATTCCTCAATCGAAATAAATTTCTTGGTAACTGGGTCATTTTCATTGATATGATATTTAATAGAAGGTCTCTTTTTTAAAACCCCATTTTTATTGTGGGGAAACATATCTTTAAAGAGCGAATGATCTCTGATATTCTCTTGTTGAATAAATATATTTTCGGAATTTACATCTCTTTTTATAATTTTTTTTTGAAGTTTTTCAAATTGATTAATATCATTTTTTTTATATTCACTTCGACCATCATGGCCTTTTTTTAAAAAATCAATTTTATTATTTTTTTTGTTTAATTTATTTAAAGGATTATTTTTTTCAAAATTTAGATTATCACTATCGTTAAATTTAAAAGTCATTTATTAGAAGTATTTAATTTTAACTTTTTCTTTTGAATTATTTGAGTTTTTAAAATCAACCACTTGAATATTTGCTGGCTTAGGAGGTGTAATTTTAGAATTGTTTAAAGGTTTATCTTCAACTCCAACGTCATGAGATTTATTTTCTCTTGTTGCAAGGATGTTTTTCTTACTATGTCCAAACATCCCTTCTAATAACGCATTTGGTTCAATTTCTGTTCCTTCAAAAGTTTCAAATATTTGCCCATCTCTGAAAACATGCACTCTATGGCAAAGTCCAATAAACTCCTCCAATTCACTAGAAAGAAAAATCACTGTACCTCCTTCATTAGTAAAATTTCGAAGGTGTAAATAAAGGTCTCTTTTTGCACTAACGTCAATTCCTCTTGCGGGATCATTCAGGATCAGTATTTTGGGTGTCGTCGCAAATGCTCTTCCTATCATCACCTTTTGTTGGTTTCCACCGCTTAGCGATCCAATCAAATTGTTTTTTGGACCGGTTTTGATTGAAAGCCTCTCAACTTCCCAATCAAAAACTCCGTTTAGCTCAAACCATTTTATAAAACCCAAGAAACCACCAGCGGTTCTTGCTCGATCACCCTTGTATAAGGGAATGATAAGATTTTCATATATACTCATGTTAGGAAAAATTCCTTCTTTCTTCCTATCTCCAGAAACATAAGCTACCCCTAATTTTTTTGCTTGCAGTAGGGAGGTAAGTTTTTCAGTAGTCAATTGATTGTTGGTGTTAAATGCATCATCACTTTTATGATTAACAAAAACTTCTCCCTCAAGAGGTTGTTCAACTCTAGCTAAGACTTTTACGAATAAATCTTGCCCTTGGCCATCAAGGCCGGTTATGCCGAGAATTTCTCCTTTTGTTACAGAAAAGTTAATGGGATTACTATTTGGCCATACTTTTAAATCTTTTGTGAAAATGATTGTTTCGTCAGTTTTTGACTCAGGGGGTTTAACATCAGATTTGTGAGACTCTTTCTTTTCCCCAGTCATTAAAGAAATTAAATTTCTTTCTGTGATTTCTTCACCTGCGAGAACACCTACATCTTTACCGTCTCTCATCACTGTTGCTCTGTCACTAATTCTTATTAATTCTGCTATTCTATGAGTTACTATAAAGATGGCAGCACCTTTATTTTTTAGTTCACGCATTTTTGAAAAAAGTCGTTCTGTAGAATCAAAATCTAACGCAGCAGAGGATTCATCAAGAATTAAAATTTTTGGATTTCTTAAAAATGCTCGACCAATTGTTAACCAGGCCTTCATCCCCAAAGAAAGTTGGTTAGCTATTGTATAAGGATCTATGAATTCACCTGCTAGCTCTAACATAATTTGAGCAGCTTTTTCCACTTTTTCTCGTTGAGTTAACTTTTTTCCAAAGAAAGAGTCATAACCAATAAATAAATTTTCCCAAACAGAGGCTTCTTCAGCTACCATAACTTCTTGGAATACAGTAGATATCCCAAGTGATTGCGCCATAATTGGAGAATTAGGAGTTTGCCCAAAAATTGAAACCTTACCCTTGTCTAAAGGCAGCACTCCTGAAATTACCTTTGCTAGTGTACTTTTACCGCATCCATTGCCTCCCACTATTGCATGGACTTCTCCAAAATTTGCAGAAAAATTAACTCCTCTTAGGGCTTTTGTAACTCCGAAAGATTTATGGGCGTCTTGAACATAAATATCGCCACCTAATTTTACGGTTGACCCTCCAGTCTTAGCTGGAGGGTTTAAATTTTTTTCATCAGTCATAATTCAAAAACCTATGACTTACTGAATATTATGGCTTGTAAGACTCAGGTGCGGCTGGGTTATCAAAGAAGTTATCTAGATAAGCAGCACTTGCCCAGTTTTCAACGCCTAAGTTTCTCCATTCAGTAGATGCTCTATCGCAATCTTCGGATAGATATGACTCAATCACATCAAACCCTTCTGTGTATGGAGGAACAAGTATTGATTGAATTTTTGGACCTTGTCCCATCATAGTTCTTAAAAGAACATTCATAGCAAACTCCGCATCATCTCCTGGAGGCCATGCATAGATTGCGGTATCTATGAAATCAGGATTTTGTCTCCAATAACATAGAGCTCCTATTTCACCACCAAATGCCATCGGCACGATTGGCCTGCCTGACTGTTCCATAGCTTTAAGAGCACCAGTTTCACCTGAAGATTGAACAGCATATCCATTTACCTCAACTGTATTAGCTGAGAGCCACTTTTGAAGCTCAGTTTGTGCTACCTGAGGAGTCCACATACCTGCGATTTCAGCTACCACTTTAATATCAGGGTATTGTTCAAATCCCATCAACATACCTCTGTGCTGAGAGTCAGATGCAGACGTACCAGGGATACCTTCAATTACAACCACGTTACCTTCGCCACCAATTGACTCCGCTAACCACTGTGCAATTAAATATCCAGCCATAGTATAGTTAACTGAAGTACTCATTGCGTATGGAGAAGTTAAGAAGCCAGTCATTGATGCAGTAGGCACGCCTTTACTATAGCCATATTCAATTGTTTGATTGAGTGCTGTTGGATTAGAACAACAAACCATAATTCCATCCACACCCTGATCAATTAATTGTCTCATTTGTTGGATTTGAACAGCGTCCACAAGATCGGATTGAGTAACAACAATATCATTTAAGATACCTAACTCTTTCCATTTAGGTAACACCTCACCAAAATATCTTTCTAAAACACTTTTACGCCATAAGTTTCCAGCATATGAACTTGCATAGCCAATTGTCCATGGAAGTGGTCTATCACTTTTAAAATTTCTTAGACCGCTCTCTCCAAGGGGCTGCATCGGATCCATAAAATCTGGATTATATACGTAATCCCTAATATCAGCTGGAATTTCATCCAATGGATCTGACGTAGCTACAGTCGAGTATCCAATGAACAATACAGCTAAAAGGGTTATTACACTTTTAAACCTTAACATAGTAGGTTCCTCCTTCCTTTATAAGTTCCTAATATTAACAATTAAAAAAAACTAATCTATAATATTTATAAAAAATATCTTGTTATGTTCGTTTTATTGTTAGTAATTTCTATATATTGAAACTTTAACTAACCGTTTATGTTGTTATTATAGAATCTAAAATAGAGGGGTTTAGATTATGGTTGATCTCAACTGTGACATGGGAGAGGGTTTTGGAATTTACTCTTTCGTAAATGATGAAGAAATAATGCCATATATAGATGCTGCAAACGTAGCTTGTGGTTTCCATGCCTCGGATCCGACAACGATGCGTAATACAGTGATATTGGCTAAAAAATTTAATGTAAAGGTAGGGGCGCATCCTGCATATCCAGATTTAGCAGGCTTTGGTCGACGCCCCATGATGATGCAAAGGAATGAAATTAAAAATATGGTCATGTATCAAGTGGGAGCATTAAAATCTTTTTTAGATGAATTTGATGTGCCATTAAATCATATCAAGCCACATGGTGCTTTATATGGAGTTTCAGCAAAAGATGAAGAGGCAGCACAGGCCATAGCAGATGTTGCTGAAATTTATAATGTTGGTGTGTTTGGAATGAAAAACACTTTTCATGAATCAGTCTACCTTTCACGTGGTGTAAAGTTTATTCCTGAATTTTATTCAGATTTAGATTATGATGATAATGGTTATTTAATTATTGCAAAAGGGAAGAATAAACATTACCCCACTGACATCGCTGTTCAAAAATCAATCAGAGCTTTCAAAGAAAAAAAAGTTAAAACGGTTAATGGCAAAGATGTGGAAGTCGGCTGTGATACAATTTGCGTTCACTCAGACACTCCAAATGCTATAGAAATTTTAAAAGAACTTCGAAAAGAACTTAAAAACAATATATGAAGCGAATTCTCATAGCCAATAGAGGAGAGATTGCTTGCCGAATAATTAAATGCTGCAAGTTACTAGGACATACTTCGATTTCAATTCACTCTGATGCAGATAAAGAAGCCCTTCATGTAAGGATGTCAGATGAAAGCTATTACATTGGTGCGAGTAAAGCAGAAGAAAGTTATTTAAATATTAAAAATATACTATTGGTAGCAGAAAAAAATAACGTGGATGGTATTCATCCGGGATTTGGATTTTTATCTGAAAATATGAAGTTTGCTAAATCTGTCATTGAAAAAGGAATCATTTGGATTGGCCCTCACCCAAATAACATCGAGTCTATGGGGAGTAAAAACCTATCTAGAGAATTAGCAGTTCAGGCAGGACTACCAATTTGCCCGGGTATAAATGAAATTGAAAATCTTAGCAGTGAAGATCTAGAAGCCAAATGCATGGATATTGGTTACCCTATTTTAATTAAAGCTAGCGCAGGTGGTGGTGGTATTGGAATGAGTATCGCAAAAGATTTTAACGAACTCAAAAACTCTATCAGTAAAACAAAAAACTTAGCTTTAAAAGCCTTCGGGGATGATCGAATATTTATTGAAAAGTTTATTCAAAATGCCAGACATATTGAAATTCAAGTATTTGGATTTGGCAAAGCGGGAGCAATTCATTTATATGAAAGAGATTGCTCAATGCAAAGACGTTTCCAAAAAGTTATTGAAGAGTCCCCCGCGCCCAATGTGCACCCAAAGCTGCTTAGAGAAATGGCAGAATGTGCTCGTAATCTTGCTGCCTCTCAAAACTATGACGGGGCTGGGACCGTTGAATTTATTTATGATGTTGATTATAAAAAGTTTTACTTTTTGGAAATGAATACAAGAATTCAAGTTGAACATCCTGTTACTGAAATGATGACGAACTGTGATTTAATCGCTATGCAATTACAATACGCTTTTAAGAGAAACATCAAATTGATAAATCAAGAGGATATTTCAATTTATGGCCATGCAATAGAATGCAGGGTATATGCTGAAGACTCAGAAAATAACTTTATTCCTTCACCTGGAAAAATATTAAAACTCAGTTTTCCAACTATCCCCGAGGGGGTCAGACTAGACTGGGGGTTTGAAGAGGGAGATGAAGTTAGTTTTTATTATGACCCTATGATTGGTAAAATTATTGCTCACGACCACAACAGATCAAAAGCTATAAATAAATTAATTTCTTTTTTAGAAAGAATTGAAATTCAAGGTATCAAAACCAATATCCCTTTTTTAATCTCACTTTTAAATTCTGAAGCGTTTCAAAAAGGAATGCATCACACTAAGTACATTGAATCCAATTTGAAAATATTAAATAATAAAGGGATGAATGGCCTCTCCCGTTTGAAAGACTCTCTTACTAAAAATACCGTAAAAGTAAATCGAGAAACCATAAAAATTGTTGAAACTGATAAAGCTCATCAATACAGAAAAGCTTCGATTAAAGAGTCCGGAGGTATGAAAGTAGTTTTTTTTGATTAAAATATGTCTAGCACAGTATTAAATTTTATTAAACCGTCTCAAATAGCTGGGTCAGACCCTCAAGCTAATAAATACTTAATTGTTCCAATTTTCATTTTCTTTGCTTTGTTAATTTTTGCAGGTATCCGAGGACCTCAAATTATTTCTAGTACAGGTATTGGAAGTGCGATTATTGTCTCTACACCCTTAATTCTGGCAACTTTATCTTTAACTGCATTAGCGATGGCTGGTAGGGTCACAGTTGATCTTTCAATCGGACCATTAATCGGTTTTATCAATGTTACGTGTATTCAATTATACGGCGCTGGATATTTACAACACCCCGTCTCTTATTTTGTGTACGCTCTTGTAATTGGAATAATTTATCAATTTCTTTATGCGCTAATTGTAATTTTTGTCAGAGTTCAGCCAATAATAGTTGCTCTTAGTATGTTTTTGGCTTTTGCTGGATTAAATCTTGTAATCTTACCTAGACCCGGAGGCGTTGCACCTGATTGGATGTTATCTTGGGGAGCAGGAATAACAATTATTCAACCTGTCCTTATATTATTGATATTTGCAATCATTCTTTGGTATTTAATTACCCACACTGCATTTTGGCAACATTTGAAGTTGATGGGCGCTGATGAAAAATCTGCCTATACCAGCGGTGTTAGAATTTTTTGGGTAAGAATAGGGGCTCATATAATTGGTGGGGTTTATGCAGCACTTGCTTCGATTGCATTTACATCGTTAATTAGCTCCGGAGATCCAACACAAGGAACAACTTATACCTTAATGGCAGTGACATCTCTTGTATTAGGAGGCGCTAGTTTGGTAGGTGGTCGAGGAGGTGCATTTGGTGCAATCCTAGGATCTTTAAATATTTATTTAATTAATTACATTCTTTCAACATTTCGATTTGAAAGATTTCAAAGTTTTGCAAGTGATTTAGCATATGGTGGAGTACTTGTTTTATCACTAGTAATTTTATTAGCCCTTCCTTACATACAAAAAATATTTAAAAGTATGTCTGTATTTGTCTTCTTTATATTGGGCTTGTTAAGCGCTACTGCTGTTATCATCCATATGCAATTTGACATAGCAACACGTTTTGCTATTGGAGGATTAGTTGGCGGGCGTTCCAAGGATCAAGAAATATATGAAAAAGCCTTTAATGATCCTGAGGCTTTAGAATGTCTAATTTCTGCTACTGCTTGTGCTTCTGACGGCAGCGGCAGAGCAGGAACTATTTGGTTCTTTGTTATTTTAGGTATTGCAGCAATTTTAGGCTTAGCCTATCTCTTGGTTAAATTTAGAGACGGCCCAACAGTAAGTTTTATTTTAGCTGTTATAGTTATTGTAGCAGGATGCATATTTAGTGGAACAAGAATAGCCGACTATACCAACTATGATCTTGGCAGCAATCTTCAGTATATTTTAAATTACTACCCACAGTATTTTTCTATGGAAGCTCTCTCTTTTGGGTCGGCATTACCTAGTTTTGAGTCATCGAGCGCTCTTGTTTCATCAACGTATTTATTATTAACTTTTGTTGGTATTGTTTTTTTTGCATCTTGTATAATTATTATTGCAACACCGACGTTTAAATCAGGTATTAAGACACAAAGTTTGATTATTTCCTTAATTGCAATTGCTCTAATAATGTTTGCGGGCGTAAGTTATTATGGTGTTGACTCAATCTCAAAAAGCTTTTTTGGAATTGAGGGCTACGCTACAATTTTAATATGTTTGTTACTATTTCTTCTTACTGCTCCGACTATTTTTTCTAACATCAATTTAACAAATGTGATGGTTGTTTTTATGGGGGTTTTAGCTTTGCTTGCTATTTATTTCTTAGGTGCTCCATCAAAAACATATGTTTCTGATATGGGGGACGTATATCTTAAACCGATTATAATACAGTTAACTTCACCCGACATAACAAATGTTGAATATACACGACCAATTAGGGGTGAATATCTAGGCGATCAAATTAGCAACCTAAAGGAAATCGCTTTTATTCTCTTTTTCATTCTATTTTTTCAGTTATCAACATATCTTGCCATGAGAGGGAAACCTTCTTTTATAAATTTTAAACCTTTTATTGCGATATTATCCATATCTGCATTAATTTGGACCGGAATGTTCTATGCAATTGGATATGAATTTTGGAAAATACTATTAGTTGCAAGTATAACAGTCCCATTAGCACCCTTAGTTTGGCAAGCATTCAATGTTTATAGAGTAAAATTAAAACTTGAAGGCGGCTTGGAAAAATGGGGAGGATTTACGGAGGATAGATTGAACTAATGTTTGATAGTTACTTTACAATTTTCTACAAAACAACAATAATAGCCGAAGGGAATAGAAAATAGTGCAAAAAAGTACTTTTAATTTTGCAAAAGGTCTAGGGATAATTCTTGCTATTGCTGCAGGGATTGGTACGGCAGTTTTGGGTTGGGTTGATAGGACCGACTGGGTCCAAGTCGCATTTTATTCAGTTGCTGTAACTGGACTTGTTCTGTGGGGTTGGCACTTTTTTATTGTTAAATGGAGTTATAAACTTTATGCCCCCGACTTTGTAGAGGATAAGGTTGAAGATGAAACACCTGGAGAAGGCAAGAGGAGTTTATTCTGGCAAATAATCTTTAATAATTGGATACCTGTTTTGGGTTTCCTAATAATCTTAGGCATTTTTATACTATTATGCTTTCTAGTCGATGGTTTCTTCTCAGGAAGAACAGTAGTTTCTGCGCTAATATTTTTGGCTTTCTTAATTGCTGCATTCATTTGCTATAAATTTTTAAACATAAATCGAAGTATCATTATTGGTGTTGCAGTACTTATAGGACTATTTATCATTGGTTCTGTATCCTTAGATGGCTTTCTTACTCTAAATAATATTAAATCAATGCTAGTGTTTGCGTCCTTCCTTGGTCTTGCAACTATTGGTCAAACGCTAGTTGTTATGCTGGGTGGACTAGACCTATCAATTCCTTTTTTGATTGGGGCAACGAATGTTGGTTTGATGTCAATGATTTCTCTAGGTGTGCCTCCATGGTTAGCATTTATAGTCATTTTACTTTTTGGAGCCCTCGTTGGCTTGTTTAATGGGCTAGTTAGTTTTCGATTGCAGGGACAGGCATTGATAGTCACGCTTGGAGTTGGGTTTATGTGCGTCGGTGGAGTGCAAATCTTAGTCTCCTTGCCAACTTTTTCTGCAGGGACAGTTTTTGGTGTTGTGCCATGGTGGTTAGCAAATTTAGCCTCTATTAATGGTGTTTTGTTTGGTTTGCCAATTCCTCCGGTGATTATCATTTGGATAGTTGCAGCTATAGTTTTGATCATAGGTTTGCGCCATACTAAATGGGGCAGAAATCTTTATGCCCTTGGAGGAAAGAGATTGTCTGCCGAAAGGTTATCAATATCAGAAAGGGCTTATTGGGTAGGTGTTTATATAATAAGTGGTTTTACATCTGCCGCTACAGGGGCAATGCTTTTAGGCTGGAGCGGAGGCGGCTTTATCGGCGTAGGTGATCAATACTTATTTTTAACTGTGGCCGCTGTTGCTGTGGGAGGAACCTCTTTATTAGGTGGGTATGGTGGCTATGGTTTTACTGTAATTGGGTGTTTAGCATTACAAGTCATAAGTACATTTTTGGCAGGACTTGGTTTAAGTTTTGAAGGTCAGCAATTTATATTTGGTATGTTAATTTTACCACTCGTTGCATTGTACTCTAGGGCACCACACATTAGGGAGCAAATATAGAGATGATAGAAAAAATATTTATCAAAGATTCATTTCCATATCTTGGAACATATGTTAAAAATAAATCTACTAAGCAATTAAAGTTAATCAGGAGGAGCAAGGTTAATTAATGAATCTGTTATTGTTGCCATATGACATTGTTGGCGGATCTTTTTGGTTGATCTCTGTTGGCATGATCGGTGCCACATTATTTTTCTTTTTTGAAAGAAGTAAAGTAAGTGTTAGATGGCACACACCTATGACAATGATTGCAGTCGTATGTTTAATGTCGTCTATTCATTACTTTTTTATTAAAAACCTTTGGGTAGTTAGCGGTCAAGCTCCGACCTTATTAAGGTATATAGATTGGTTTTTAAATTTTCCAATGCAAGTATTAATTTTCTACGCAATGTTGATGAGTGTGACTAAGGTAAAACAAGGAATGTTTTGGAGATTGTTAGTTGGTACTCTTGTATTCGTTATTGCTGAATTTTTAGGTGCCGCAGGATATATGAGTAAGACACTTGGTTTTATAGTGGGTGTTGTTGGTTGGCTATATATTTTAGGAGAACTGTATGTCGGAGAAGCAGGGAGAGCTAACGCAAGATGTGGAAATGAAAAAATTCAGATGGCTTTTTTTGCAAACAGATTAATTTTGACAATCGGTTGGGCAATATACCCAATAGGATATTTTATTGAACACCTTGGCGGAGGAATAGATATCAACAGTGTTAATGTTGTTTATAACCTTTCTGACTTCTTAAATAAAATTGTATTTGGTATGATAATTTATAAAGCGGCAACTGAGGATACGAGAATTAATGGCTAGAAATAACATAAACTTAGACATTTTTTTAAAGGAGGTGAAATAAGGTAAATGAATATCACTAGCGGAGCAGATATTATCGCAATCATAATTTTAGTGGCTTTAGCAATTGCCATTATTGTTTATTTACTTCACTGGCTTTATAGACGCTCATCAAAAGAAGTTGCCTTCGTGAGAACCGGTATGGGCGGAGAGAATGTTGTTATAAGTGGTGGTGCTTTTGTTTTACCTATTATTCATAACATAACATCTGTGGGTATGAAGACCTTGTGTATAGAAGTTCAAAGAAACGGAAATAAATCTTTTATTACTAAAAATAGAATGAGAGCAGAAGTTACTGCTGAATTTTATGTGCGGGTAAAACCCGATAGGGAGTCAGTTTCGATTGCTGCCCAAACTTTGGGTAATAGAACGCTTGAACCAGATAGTTTAAAAGAATTAGTACAAGGTAGGTTTGTTGATGGACTTGGTGTTGTGGCTGCAAAAATGAGTCTAGACGAAATTCAAGAAAACAGATCTGAATATATAAAAAAAGTAGCAGCACATGTTGAGGATGCTATCAAACATACCGGATTAGAATTAGAAACAGTTTCATTAACCTCACTAAACCAGGCCCCTATAAGTGTTTTTGATCCATCTAATACTTTTGACGCTGAAGGTCTCACTCAAATTACTGAGTTTACCCAATCTCGAAAAAAGAAAAGAAATGATATTGAAAAGGATACAGAGGTAAGTATCCGAAATAAAAATTTACAATCTATTAAACAAACTTTGGAAATTGAAAAAGAAGAGGAGTTTTCAAGATACCAGCAAAAAAGAGAAATAGAACAACAGCGTGTAATTGAAAACACAGAGACAATTAAGACCAAGGCCTCTAAAGAACGTGAGGCGGAACTTGCTGAGATTGAGTCTGATCAAGCTATAGAAATTGCAAAAATAAGTAAAAAAGATTTCGTAGAAATGGAAAGAAGCATTCAAGAAACAAAACTTATTCAAGAGATTGAAAAAAGAAGAAGAGAACAAAACGACGTTCGTGCAAGAACTTCAATTGAAATCAAACAGCAAGATATTGATAGTGAAAAAGCGATTCTCGATTTAGAGAGGGAAATTGAATTTTCCAGATTGGAAAAACAAAGAGCTGTTGAAGTTAAAAAAGCACAAGAAAAAGCCAATATCGCAAAAGAAGAAGCGCAGAAAAGATATGAGTCTGAAGAAGCGTTTATTATGTCTGAAGAACAAATTAGAAATGCAAAGACAGCTCAGCAAAAAAATATTGATGCATTTAGGATTGCGGCGGAGCAAGAAACTAGTGTTTTAGATATTGAAAAAGCTAAGAGAATTGATCTTGAGGAAAAACAAAAACAACTAGAAATTTTAGAAAAATCAAAAGCTGTTTTGAAATCGAAAGCTGAAGAGGAGTCTACAAGGGCAAAGGTAGTTGAGGCTGAAGAAAAAGTAAATACAGTCAGGGATGTTGAAAGAGCAGAAAAAGAAAAAACAGTCGGAGTAATCGCTGCATCAAGGGATAATGAAAGAGAAAAATACGCATCTTTAGCTGCGAAGTTGAGATATGAAATTGAAGCAGCAGGTAAAAGAGGACTTAACCTTGCAGAAAACTTAAGAAGCGATGCTAATAGAAGAAGTGCTTTAAGACTTAAACTTGCTGAAAAAATTGAAGGAATTATTCGTGAATGGGTCAAGCCTATGCAGAACATTGACTCTATAAAAGTTGTAGATGTTAACGGACTTCCTGGTTTCAGTCATGGGGGAGGTTCAGGTGGTGGATCTGGTGACGGTACTTCGACCTCAGGCGACTCATCAAAAAAAGGCTCTTTAGCGGATAATGTTGTCAATTCAGCTCTAAGATATAGAGCTCATCAACCTTTTCTCGATAGTCTTTTAAAGGAAATTGGCATGACCCCTGGAGAGTCTAGTAATATCAGAAATATACTAGGCGATTACGATAATCCAAAAAAAGATGCTCATATGAATTTTGATGATGAACCAAAGGGTACAAAAGGAAAGAAGTAAAGGTTTAATTAGATGAACATAAAAGAATGGGCAAAAAAGTTTCAAGAACTTTCAGATGCTGATGAGACTATTGCTGCAATGGCAAAATATTACACCTGTTCATATTTATTCGATATGGAAACAGAAAAAGCAATTATTGAAATGCATGACGGTAAGGTTAAAAAAATTAATACTAATCCTGGTCCGTTGGATCCCTATGATTTCGCTTTAAGAGCATCTGCTAAGACTTGGAGGGAGTTTGCAAGGCCAATACCAAAGCCGATGTTTCATGGAATCTGGTCAGCGTCTTTTAGAGAAGATTTAAAACTTGAAGGTAATCATTTAATTCTTATGCAAAATTTGAGAAATTTTACTGTTCAATTTGAACTATTAAGAAAGTCAGGAGTACCCGTATAATGGCTGTTAAACATCATGATGTGATAGGAAGATATGTAACTATCGAAGTGGATGGTAAAGAATATAAAGTTTTTTATCTACGAAATGGAAAAGGTACCCCTTTAATATGTCAACATACAGCTGGCTGTCATAATCATCAATGGAGAGGGTTATTAGAAGATGAAGAAATCACCCAAAATTATGATGTTATAGCTTACGACCTTCCTCGTCATGGTAAGTCTGATCCTCCCCATAATACTGAATGGTGGAAAGAGGAGTATAAGCTTACTGCTGACCACTACTGCAATTTCATTGTTACGCTATGTAAAGCGTTAGATCTTGAAAAGCCAATATTTATGGGATCTTCTTTCGGAGGTAACGTGGCATTACAACTGGCTTTAAGACATCCAAATAAGTTTAGAGCAGTAATACCAGTTGAGGCAGCTCATTATTCTCCTGGATTTTATTTAGATTGGTGGCGTCATCCGCATGCTAATGCTGCACAAGTCTGTGGTAGTGGTGTATGGGATTTAATGGCTCCACAATCACCTGATATGGATAGATGGTTAACATGGCATTATTACACTCAAGGTTCAGAAGCATTTAAAGGTGATTTACATTTTTATTCAGTGGATCATGACTTACGAGAAGAACTTCAAAATATCGATGGCCATAAATGCCCAGTCGTTATGTTAACTGGAACTTATGATTATCTTACACCTCCAGAGGCTACTGAAGATACAGCCAGACAAATCAAAGGAGGGATCTATATTGAAATGAAAGATATTGGTCACTTTCCAATGAGTGAAAACCATGAACTTTTCAGAGTATATCTTTTAGAAGCATTAAGGATAATCAGGGAAAGAACGGATAATAGAAATTAGGTAAAGTTTGGATTATGACTCCTAAACTTACTTGGTTTTTTTTCTTTTTAATAATTTACTGGAGTTTTTGTCTTTTTTGGGGAGCTAGAACTGTCCGAAAAAATCAAACTCCCGAGTCTTTTTATTTAGCTAATAGAGAGATAACACCCTGGGTGTTTTTCTTTTCAGCAACTGTAGCAACTTTTGGAGGTTTAATTACTCTAAACTATCCAGCATTAGTTTTTTCAGATGGCTATTCGTTTATTGCAACATTCGCAATCTGCATAACTATTCCACTAGGCAGTACATTGTTTTTCAAACGACAGTGGATGCTGAGCAGAAAATATAATTTTATCTCACCGGGTGAGATGTACTTCGCATATTATAAAAGTGAAGCTATAAGAATAGTTGTTATCATCATTGGATTATTATTTGCATTACCATTTGTTGGTGTTCTTTTGGGTGCATCAGGCGCTTTAGTCAATTTTATTAGTATGGGTGAAATTTCCAGGGATCTAGGTATGTGGATTGTAACTGCAGTTGTACTCTTCTATTTAGTTACAGGCGGTTTTAAATCAATGATTAGTGTTGGAGTTGTTCAATCCTGGTTATTTTTCATATTGTTTGCTGTTTTAGGACTGAGTGTTTTCTATTATTTGGGCGGATTATCTAGTTTTAAGGAATTAGCCTTTGCAAGAAATTTTGCTGAAATTGGCAACTGGAAATCAACAACAGGTTTTGGTGGTGGTGATTATATTAGTTATTTTTCTGTTCCAGGGGTAATTCAATGGGTAGCTGGTATTGGAAAAAATACACCCAAAGGAGGACCATGGACAGCAATTATGATTCTCTCATTTGCTTTCTCCTATATGGGACTTGTTTTGTCACCAAATTTTTCAATGTGGTCTTATAGCGTCAAATCCCCTAGGTCATTTTATTTTTATCAAGTTTGGGGATCAGCCGGCATAGTGGGATTTATTTTATTTATTATTATTGCCCTGATTGGTGTTGGTGCGCATTTATTAGGGGCTAATGAAGCAATCACAAATAATGGATTTACTATAAATAACGTCTTACCCATTCTAGACTATCAAAACTCCTCAAGTTTAGTTTTTAATTTAATTGATTCATTAAATAGCTTTTCTCCCATTATCGTAGGGTTTTTATGCGTATGTGTTTTGGCTGCTTTACAATCCACTATTGCATCATTTATCATGACCACTGGTAGTATACTATCCCGAGATCTTTATAAAATTCATATCCATAAAGACTGCCCATGGGAAAGGGAACTATTAGTTACTAGACTTTGTACTTTACTTGTATGTCTTGCTTCGCTCTATCTTGCTACTTATTTTGAAACAACTTTGATAATGTTTGGTAGCTTAGCTATTGCTATTAGCTTTCAATTGTTTCCTGTTTTACTTGGTTTAGTTTGGTTTAAATGGATTACAAAAAACGCTGCCATCTTTGGATTATTGACAGGTATCTTTTTTGTTATTTTAGCAGAGACTATTGGTCAAAAACTTACTGGTAATGCCCTTCCATGGGGTAGATGGCCTTTAACAATTTACTCTGGGCTATGGGGTTTATTTTTCAATATTATTATTTGTTTTCTTGCTTCTGCCTTCTCTTCTAGCGACCCACTTAAAGAACATAGAGCGGAGTTTCATAACTTCTTAAATAGTCATATGGGTATTCACAAATCACGAAAAAAAATTAGATCTTTAGCCTATGTGTTAATTTTACTTTGGTCATTTTTTGCAATCGGCCCAGGATTAATATTTGGAAACTCTATGTTAGGAAAACCTAATGATGATTTTTCTAGTTGGTTAACCGGACTCCCATCACTTTGGGTTTATTTAGTAATCGGGTGGGCTTCAGGTATTTTGCTTATTTGGTTTATGGCTAATAAAATGGACTTATCGACATTACCAAAAAAACCAATATTAAATGGAGATGACTTTGAAGAGGTTGATGAGGTAGAGGATAAAGGAAATTACATAGACAAACTTGGTGGGGGGTACGCGTGGCCACTTATTTTAATTGGTTTTGCAGTGGTAACTGTAATCGTAACTGTTTATGTACTTTAAATTTGAATGATAAAACAAATTATAGAGATGAATATTCATATAGTGTATAATAATTTTAAGAGGAGAGATTATGGCATCAGATTATAAATACAAAGAACCGTCTAATGTTGCTTTAAATAAAGGTCATAAACATACAGATGACTTTATTACTAGAAAGTATGTACTCCCTCTTTTAACCAATCCAGAAAAACTAAGACAGTTAATTGAAGAACATCGTGCCAACCCAGTTGGAACGGCACCTGCCAAAGGTAAGCCAGTGAACCAGCATAGTCAGGAATTACAAACGGTTTTGGATAAGCTTAGACGGCAAGGAATGGCAGGGAAGTATGTTACGGTTTGTGCAAAGTTACATGAAGATTATCGAATAGCCATTTGCAGCGGAGTTAGGGGAAAGCCTTTAGAGTTCCTTGATGAAACTTATTCCTCAGAAGAGGCAGCTGAACATGCGATTTTTTTAAAAAGAATTAACGATTTATTGAATTATTATAAGGAGTAATTGATGCTTTTAAGAATAACCGGTTATAGTGATAAATATTCAGTACACCCAGGCGAGGAAGTTAAATTCTTTGTCAATTCTGAAAAAAATGAAACCTACGAAGCTCAATTAGTACGTCTTATTCATGGTGATACCAATCCAGAAGGCCCAGGTTATAAAGAGGAAGAGATAAGTGCCAGTTGTAATGGTAGTTATCAAGGTAAGAACCAAGTTATACATGGGGGTTCGTATGTTTTTATACCCCAACATGAAAATCTCAATGTAGAGAGTTTTACTCTACAGGCATATATTTTTCCCACTACACCTGATAAAGGAAGACAAGGAATTATCACAAAATGGAATGAAACAGAAAAAACTGGCTATGGTTTATTCATAGATGAAAATGGATGTTTATCTGTTGAAATTGGTGATGGAAGTCAGGTTGCAAAAATTTCTACTGAGAAAAAACTTTTAAGAAAAGTTTGGTATTTAATTGCGGTAAGTTTTGATGCTGAAACCAGAAGGTTAACATTATATCAAGAACCTAGAGTTACTTCGACTAACGGTGGTCTTGGAATGGCAATACTTCACCCATCAGAAAATACATCGGCACTTATAGAGACTACATGTTCTGTCAAGCCTGCTGCTAATGATGCACCTCTATTGATGGCAGCTAGCACTAAAGTAAATCGGGCAAAGCGTTTTATAAATGGAGGTCATTATAAAGAGGCAACATCGCCAATCGAGTTGCCTCATCAAATTAATGTTTATAACGGTAAAATTGACCGCCCAAGACTTTCTAAAATTGCTTTATCGAAGAACTCTATTGAAAAGTTAGCTGTTAGCTATGATAGTTGCAATACAACTATTCGTTCCACCGTTATCGGCGCTTGGGACTTCCATGCTAATATAGGAAAAAATATTGCATCTACTTATATTATTGACACATCGCCAGGAAACCATTTTGGTTTCATTATAAATTTGCCTTGTAGGGGAATGACTGGCCATAACTGGACCGCAGATGAAATTGTTTACCATCACAAACCAGATGAATATGGGGCAATTCATTTCCATGATGATGATATTGATGACGCAAGGTGGAATTCTGATTTTGCATTTAATATTCCCCAAGGTCTAAAGAGTGGAATTTATGCAATCAGGCTAAGAGTGGAAGGAAGAGATGAATCCGAGTTTGAGGACTATATTCCTTTTTGTGTAAAACCACCCAAAGGAAAAACAACGGCTGATATATTATTTTTAATGCCTACAAATAGTTATATGGCCTATTCTAATGATAATTTAGGAACAAACTCTGTTGTTGCTCAGCTACTAGCAGGTAAAGTTCCTGTGCTTAATCCCTCAGATTTATATTTGAATGAACACAGGGAATATGGATTGTCTACTTACTCGCTTCATTCTGATGGCACGGGTGTTTGTTATTCATCCAGATTACGACCTATATTAAATATGAGACCGAAATATCGACATTGGCTATCTCCATCTTTGTGGCAATTAAATGCTGATCTGCATTTAACTGACTGGTTAGAAGAAAAAAATTTTAGTTTTGATGTTATGACTGATGAGGACTTACACCTCGAAGGTGCAGACATGTTAAATAGATATAAAGTTGTGTTGACTGGAAGCCACCCTGAATATACGTCTGAAAAAATGATGGATGCACTAGAGAGTTATCAAATGCAGGGAGGTAGATGGCTGTATTTGGGATCTGATGGATTTTATTGGATTAGTGAATACCACCCTGATAACCCAAATATTATTGAGGTGCGAAAAGGCGAAGCTGGAACAAGAGCCTGGACTGCAAACCCTGGTGAATACAATAATGCATTCGATGGAAAATTTGGAGGCATGTGGAGAGCTAGAGGAAGAATACCATCAAAATTATGTGGCCTAACATTTACTGCATATGGCTTTGATGTGAGTTCATACTACAAGAGAGAAGAAGATAGCTTTAAACCTGAGGTATCTTGGATATTTAATGGCATTGGAGCTGATGAGAGAATAGGTGATTTTGGTTTAGTGGGAGGAGGGGCAGCTGGTCTTGAATTGGATAGGTATGATTTAGAATTTGGAACTCCTCATAATGCATTCTATCTTGCTCGTTCTGAAGATCATTCAAATTTAATGCAACAAGTTAATGAAGAAATTCATTTTGCAGTTAGAGGCTATTATGGTGGGGGTCATGAAAATCCAATGGTCAGAGCAGATATGATTTATTACAAAACACCTAATAATGGAGCGACATTTGCTCCTGGTTCACTTTCATGGTGTGGTAGCTTATCCCATAATAATTATAACAATAATGTATCTAAAATAATGGAGAACGTTATTAACGGATTTTTAAAAGATGGACCATTGCCTTAAAAATGAAAAAATATCACTTTGATGAAATTCCATTTGGTAAAGAAACATTAGGGTCATCAAATTTACCTCCTAATGAAATTGAAAAACAGGCTTTAAAAAACCTTGATCCTGAAAAACTCAATGATTTGGGAGAGAGTTTATTTATGTTGAATAATAGAAAATATGGCCCAATTCCAGGAACTTACATGGTAGTTTGCATTGAGCCTAATGAGAAATGGTGTGTTGGCCAATTAAATGCTGATCGTGCGAAACCTTTTGTTTTATTTCCTGAACATGTTTATAACTCTGAAAAAGATGCAATGATAGCAGCTGAAAAACTAAAAAAAGAAAAAAACGAACCTACCCCCTGCCGTAATATTTAATTATTTAATTTCGACTTCAATAAATTTATAGGGAAAGTCATTATTATTAAGGACGTTATGAGAAACACCTTGATTTCTAAAATAACTGTTTCCTTTGGTTAAACTAGAAATACTTTCATTTCCATCATCATCCACTATTTTTAACTGACCATCGAGCATAGGTACTACAACATAGTCAAATTCATGAACATGGTGCCCTGTTTCATCTCCTATTTCGAATGACCATTCAGTTACTCGCACTCGATCATTGTCAATCATTACTTTTGATTTTGCCATTTACCACTCCTACCAAATTAATGTTAACAGATTAACATAAACAATGTAATATTTACTTTCGGAATAAAAATGTCAGATAAATATAATAAAAGTGATTTAGACAACTTTATAAAAATTTTTTCTCCCTCTAGCCAGAATCAAAAAAAATCAATTGATTACTCAAATTTAGCAAACCAAAAGTTTTCTAGTGAAGTTTATGATAAAATTAATTTAGATACCGGATCATCTCTTAAACTTTATATGTTCCAAACAGGCATTTTAAAAACTAAAACAAAGTATATTAAAATGAATCAATCCAATGATCCATTTGATATTCCAGTTCCGTGGTTTTTGATTAAGCACCCCAAAGGCGATGTTGTTATTGATGGTGGTAATGCTAAAGAGGTCAGTGAAGATATGTACGCTCATTGGGGAGATGTTATTCAAGCCTATGAACCTGTAATGGCTAAACATGAAAATTGCGTCGATCAATTAAGAGGTATCGGTATTAACCCAAATAACATCAAGTATGTTCTTCAATCCCATCTGCACTTAGACCACACAGGGGGAATTGGTCGTTTTCCTAATGCAACTCATTTAGTGCAACAAAAAGAATATGATTATGCGTTTAATCCTGATTGGTTTGCAAAGGGCGCTTATATAAGAAAAGACTTTGATAAGCCTAATTTAAAATGGCAATTTTTAAATGACACTAAAGATGATTACTACGATTTATATGGTGATGGTTCGATTATTATAATTTTTACTCCCGGTCACTCCCCTGGACATCAATCCTTTTTAATTCGACTCTCGAACTCTGGATATGTTTTACTAACAATTGATGCTGCTTATACCATGGATCATTGGAATGATTTAGCGTTACCTGGTTTGGTCTGTTCTTCAGTTGACTCAGCCAACTCAGTAAAAAAACTTAAAGCTATTGCAAAAGAAAAAAATGCAATAATTGTTACTGGTCACGACCCTCATGCATGGGCAAATTTCAAAAAAGCCCCTATGTTTTATTACGATTAAAATTCTATATGTCAGAATACTTTTCAAAGATCAATCCTATTGCTTTTGAGGGCAAAGAAAGCAGCAATCCATTATCTTTTAAATATTATGATGCTTCGCGGATAGTTTTAGGTAAGTCGCTCGAAGAGCACCTAAGAATGGCTGTTTGTTACTGGCATACATTTAACTGGCCTGGAGGAGATCCCTTTGGTGGCTCAACTTTTTTGA
>CAYRCI010000010.1:0-37918 GCA_964422765.1 uncultured Alphaproteobacteria bacterium
CATCTCTTTTTCGAAAATAAAATATTAGCTCTGCAATAACAGCAATTAAAATACACAGTAAAATTGTTTTGATCATTTTAAAAAAAGGGGCGTTCTGTTGCCCGGCCGCCCCAAAGCCGCGCTTACCTAATTAGATTAAGCAGCGAGTGCTAATTCGTTATCGTTAGCAATTATTTTAAAGTTTCTATATCGAAGAAACGCGTACAACGAGCAAAAACTATATCCTTCAGAGCACGTCAAACCTATTTCACCCCCATAGTCTATTTTGGTGGAGGTGTCGGGTACCGCCCCCGAGTCCGATACACCTATTTCATATAGCGTTTATTGCCGTAGTTGATAAACAACGAGGATAATATAGTCTAATAAATGAATCCTTTAAACATCAATGAGTAAAAAAACTACAAAATTAACAAATTTTAAGTCTTTCAAGACCACAAGATCAACTTCACCAGCGCTTGAAAAAATTTTGTATAAACCCATTCCTATCCTTGATCATGGTTTTATTCGTGTCATTGATTACATGGGAACCGATCAATCAATTGTTCAGGCAGCACGTGTATCCTATGGTGAAGGAACAAAAAAACTTCGAGAAGACAGGGGTTTAATTCGATACCTATTAAGTCACTGGCACACAACACCGTTTGAGATGTGTGAGATAAAGTTTCATATAAAATTACCTATTTTTGTTGCTAGACAGTGGATTAGACACAGAACGGCTAATGTAAATGAATACTCTGCTCGCTATTCTGTTTTAGATAAAGAGTTTTATGTTCCAGAACTCGATCAATTGGGATCGCAGTCTACGACAAATAAACAAGGCCGTTCTAATACTCTTGATAAAAAATTTGCTCTTCAAGCTCAAAATTTAATTAAAAAAAATTCTAACCAACTCTACGAAGACTATCAAAACTTATTAAATGGTAAACTACTTAGTCATGATGAATATGTTGAAGGAGAGGGGCTTGCCAGAGAGCTTGCAAGAACCACTTTGCCATTAAATTACTATACACAGTGGTATTGGAAAATTGATCTTCATAACTTAATGCACTTCTTACGACTGCGAGCGGATAGCCATGCCCAATATGAAATACAAATTTATGCAGAAAAAATGGTAGAGATACTTAAAAAGTGGGTACCTTTAACCTATGAAGCATTTGAAGACTATCGCTCAGACTCCTTCCAACTCTCCAAAGAAGCCTCCCGTTTAATCAAAGATAAATTAGCTAAGAAAAAAATAAATCCTAAAAGTTACAAACTATCACCCAGAGAGTTAAGAGAGCTTGAAGTTAAATTTAATATAAAAATTTAGTTTTTATATTTTTCAGTAATTTTTTTAGAAATCTTTTCAAATCTTTCCGAATAGCTATCCTTATAGTCAAAACAGTAAGGTTTGCCTTCATCACAGCTTTTCGGAATATTTAAATTAAAGGGCAGCTCTTCAATTAACTCTATATTTTCTTTAAGTAGCAAAGATTTAGTTTTTGACTCTCCAAAAATAAATCGCTTTTCATTATTTTCTTCTAAATAAGACATATTTTCCACTACGCCTAAAATAGGGACACCCACTGTAACAAACATATTTATTCCGCGAATAACATCTTTGAGGGATAATAACTGAGGAGTGGTTACAATTAGAGTCCCATCTAATTTGAGTTTTTGAGACATGGATATTTGCACGTCACCCGTACCCGGTGGAAAATCTACAATTAAATAATCTAGGTCTCCCCAGTTGGTTTTATTTATCAAACCATCTAAGCCTTTTGCAAGCATTGGGCCTCGCCAAACAACGGCTTGGTCTTCATTGACGAGAAAACCAATAGACATGGCCTTAATTCCAAAAACTTCGTAAGGAACAAATTTTCCATCGACAACTTCTGGCTGCTTATCACCAATTCCGAGTAGAGTGGGGACACTTGGTCCATAGATATCTGCATCTAATAAACCAACCGCAAAACCTTGATTTGCAAGGGTCACTGCAATATTACAAGCTACAGTGGACTTCCCAACACCACCTTTACAGCTCGAAATTCCGAAACAAGTCTTGATATTCATCTATTTAACACTACATATATTGTATCGTGTTTAAAAACAAATTTAAAATTTTTGCCTTAGATGGACCTTGGGGGTCTTCTTCTGGTAACAATAATCCTGGTTCTGGCGGTGGCTATTCAGGGGGTAATAAAGACTCAATTGAAGATTTAATTAACGACTTAAAAAATAAGTATAAATTTAATTTGCCCTTTAAAGGTGGCACAAAAGGAATTTATTTTTTAATTTTATTGGCAATACTCGGATGGTTGGCGACAGGTTTTTATCGTGTAGAACCCGACGAACAAGGAGTAGAACTACTTTTTGGAAAATGGAATGAAAGCACCACCGCGCCTGGTTTACATTATTTTTTCCCATCACCGATTGGTAGTGTTATTACACCCAAAGTAGAGGCTATAAGAAAAATTAACGTTGGATTTCGATCAAATGGAACATCTAGTAGTGATGTTATCGAAGAGAGCATGATGCTTACTTCTGATCAAAATATATCAGATTTAGACTACACAGTTTTATTTCGCATTAAAGACGCGGGCCAGTTTTTATTCAATCTTAGAGACCCGGAGGAGACCGTAAAGGTAATTTCCGAAAGTGTGTTAAGAGAGGTAGTGGGTAAAACAAAATTAGAGGAATTATTGACTGTTTCTCGTCAATCGGTTGAAAGAGAGTCTCGAACTATTCTCCAAGAGCTACTAGATGAATACGAAGTTGGTATACTCATTCAATCGATCCAACTCCAAGATGTTAATCCTCCTAAACAAGTCATTGATGCTTTTGACGATGTTCAAAAAGCACGACAAGATAAAGAGAGAACTGTTAACCAAGCGGAAGCATACCGCAATACCATAGTACCAGAAGCACGTGGTGAAGCAGAAAAAATTCTTCAACAGGCAGAAGGCTATAAAAATATGTTAATTAAACAAGCCGAAGGTGAAGCAAGTCGTTTTACTCAAGTTTTAAACACATATGAAAATGCTAAAGATACAACTAAAAAAAGAATTTATTTAGAAACCTTAAGAGACGTTTTATCCGGGTCTAGTAAAATTATGATTGATAAAAACTCAGGTAGTGGAGTTGTACCTTACCTTCCTTTAAATGAATTAAACAAATCTAATCAATCAGGAGGTAGTCAATGAAAACTAGAAATATAATTATTTTAGGGGTTTCTTTCTTTTTTATTTTTTTTGCCTCTGGTTTCTTTTTTGTAGTGGATCAAACCAAACAAGTAATTGTACTTCAATTTGGTGAGCCTAGGGCGGTATATCAAACTCCAGGTTTAAAATTCAAATTACCATTTATTCAAAATGTTGTTTACTACGACAGCCGTGTTTTAAATTTAGACCCTGCACAAGAAGAAGTAATCCTTAGAGATCAAAAAAGAATCGTTGTGGATGCTATCGTCCGGTACATGATTAAAGACCCTTTAAAGTTTTTTCAAACAACAAGAACCGAATTAGCTTTAAATGATCGATTGGGAAGAATAGTGAACTCTTCAGTTAGGGGTGTTATAGCACAATATGAACTAAATGATCTTTTATCCGCTGAAAGAAATAAAATTATGAATGAAATATTAATAAATGTTCGTGAAGATGAAGCCACCTTTGGTATTGAAATAGTGGATCTTAGATTAAAAAGAACAGATTTAACTGCAGAGGTTCAATCCAACGTTTTTGATCGTATGAGAACAGAACGAGAAAGAGAAGCTAATCTTTTACGAGCTGAGGGTCAGGAAATTTCCCAAAAAATTAAAGCCACTGCTGATAGAGAAAAAATAGAAATCATTGCAGAAGCAGAAAAACAATCCAATATTCTTAAAGGAGAAGGGGAAGCTGCTAGAAATACTATATTAAATGATGCGTTTGCCCAGGATCCAGAATTTTTTGAATTTATTCGCTCCATGGAGGCTTACACCGATACCTTCAAAGATGGTTCAACAACCATGGTAATTTCTCCCGATAGCGATTTCTTTGAATATTTTGAAAATTCTGAGGGAAATAAATAATAAATTTGACCTATTGAAATTAAATAAACAGTAATAATATCTCTCATCAGGAGTAACTTTAAAAAATGAAAAAAAATTTTTTTAGTATTTTTTTAATCGCTATCTTATGTTTTTCAAATTCCTATGCTAGTTTTGAGCGAGGCTATGCAGATTTAGTTGATAAATTATTACCGTCAGTGGTTAGTATTGCCACTACTCAAATTGTAGAGCGCCAAGCAAGTCCTATTCCTGAGTTGCCCGAAGGTCACCCTTTTAATGATATGTTTAAAGATTTTTTTGGCAATCAAATGCCTAAGAGAGAAAATTTAACCGGTTTAGGATCTGGATTTATCATTAGTGATGAAGGCTATGTAGTGACAAACAATCATGTAATTAGTGGCGCAGATGAAATAACTGTAATTTTTAACAATGGCTTAGATGAAGTAGCGGCTACACTTGTAGGCACAGACCCCAAAACAGATATTGCTGTTTTAAAAATTGATCCTTCAAATTTGAATATTCAACATGTCAACTGGGGTAACTCAGAAATATCTCGAGTGGGAGATATTGTTTTGGCCATTGGTAACCCTCTTGGTTTAGGAGGCACAGTTACATCTGGAATAATTTCTTCAATTAATAGAGATATAGGCGGTGGACCCTATGTAGATTTCATCCAAACAGATGCTCCGATTAATAGGGGAAATTCTGGGGGGCCATTATTTAATCTTGACGGCGAAGTGATTGGCATTAACTCCATGATTATTTCTCAAACGGGGGGAAGTGTTGGACTAGGTTTTTCCATTCCTTCTAAAACTGCAAAATTGATCGTTGATCAAATTATCTCATTTGGACAGGCTAAAAGAGGATGGCTAGGGGTGCAAATTCAAGACTTAACACAAGAGTTTTCAGACAGCTTAGGTTATGACTCCACTGATGGAGCTTTTGTTGCATCTGTTGAGCCTAATAGTCCAGCTGCTGCTGCTAACATTCAAGCAGGGGATATAATTATAGAATTTGACGGAAAGCCTATTAGTTCGTTTAAAGATCTGCCAAAAGTTGTAGCCGAGACCGATATTGGCAAGGAAGTATTAGTCAAGGTTTGGAGAAACGGCGCCATGACAGATGTAACTGTTATAATTGATGAATTAAACGAAGGTGTCCAAGTTGCTTCAAATGAGGGTTTATATCTAAAAGACTTAGATGTCACTTTAGCTGAATTAGACAATGAGACTAAGCAAAGCATGGGAATTGATATGAAAACCCAAGGCGTTTTAGTAAAAGATGTGGGCTTAAAAAACCAATCACTCAGATCTATGGATATTATTATTCAAGTTAGTAGTGAAAAAATAGATAGTCTAAATTCTTTTGAAAAAATAGTTCAAGATAGTTTAAAACTAAAAAGAGATAAGTTACTACTCAGGGTTATTAGAGAAGGAAACGAATTCTGGCTCATTAATCCTTTTGTTGTTGAATAAATATTTATTTGTTGTTGGTCCGACCTGTGCAGGAAAGAATGACTTTGCATATGAACTGTCAAAATTTTTTGATATTGAAATTATAAATGCTGATAGTATTCAAGTTTACAAACAGCTTCGTATACTTTCCAACAGGCCGACCGATGAAGAACTAAAAATAGCCCCTCATCATCTTTACGGTCATATAAATAATCAGGAATATTCTGTAAATCATTGGATTAGTGAGGTTCAAAAAGTTTTAGAAAATATATCTAATAGAGGTAAGATACCTGTTTTTGTAGGCGGAACAGGATTTTATATTCAAGCCTTAATAGAGGGCCTCTCCCAAACACCAGAAATAAATCAAAAATCAAAACAACAAGCGGAAGATTTATTTTACTCAAAAGGCACTGATTATTGTTTAGACATATTAGAAAAATATTACAAAGAAAAAATTTTTCCAAAAGATAAGCAGCGACTTATCAATCGCTTAGCTTTTTCATTACAATACAATGATACGCTTGAAAATAACTATGGTGATAAAACTCCTATTACACCCAACCCGTTGGTAATACAGGTCACTAAACCGAAAAAAGACTTATATGAGTTGGCAGAAAGTCGATTTCATAAAATGGTTAAAAATGGGGCTATTGAAGAGGTTCGTGCGCTTCATGAGTCTAAAAAAATATCAAAAACACTTTTAAAAGCCCACGGTCTACCAGAATTATTGGCTTATGTAAGACGTAAAGAGTCACTAGACGATGCAATTTATCAAGGTATCCAAAATACTAAGCGGTATATTAAGAGACAGTTTACTTGGTGGAATAATCAAAAATTCAGCTCATTGAATTTAAGAATTAATCATAAAAAAAGCTTCCCTAAAGATTCAATTGAAAATATAAGTATATATCTAAACAAATGAGCATTAATTCTGAAATTTCTGGTGCTGAGATAATTCTAGAAGCCCTTAAAGACCAAGATGTTGATACGATTTTTGGTTATCCAGGTGGAGCAGTACTTCCTATTTACGATGCCTTATTTGGACAAAATTTCCTCAAACATGTTTTAGTGAGACAAGAAGCTGGCGCTGTTCATGCCGCAGAAGGTTATGCGAGATCAAGTGGAAAAGTTGGAGTTTTATTAGTTACATCAGGGCCAGGGGTAACAAATGTAGTTACAGGTTTAACAGATGCCTTGATGGATAGTATCCCGATTGTATGTATCAGCGGTCAAGTTCCAACGCATTTAATTGGAACAGATGCTTTTCAAGAATGTGATACGACGGGCATTACAAGACCTTGCACGAAACATAATTATTTAGTGAAAGATGTTACCAAGCTAGCTTCCACAATTCATGAGGCTTTTGAAATTGCAAAATCAGGAAGACCTGGTCCAGTATTAATTGATATTCCAAAAGATGTGCAATTCGCAAAGTCAGTATACACTCCTAAAAAAGATGTAACATTTAAAGAACATCGAATTAAAGCAGGTTCTAAAAATATTGAAAAAGTTTTTATTGAAGAATTAATCAACCATATTAAAAAATCTGAACGCCCAATTTTTTATGTAGGAGGTGGTTGTTTAAATTCTGGACCGCAAGCAAGTGCAGAATTAATTAAACTTATCAATAAAACTAATATCCCGATTACAATGACATTGCATGGATTAGGTTGCTATCCGGGAGAAGACAATAAGTCATTGGGTATGCTTGGTATGCATGGCACGTATGAGTCAAATTTAGCCATGAATCAATGTGATTTGATGATTAATGTGGGCGCTAGGTTTGACGATCGAGTTACAGGTAGATTAGATGCATTCTCTCCTAACTCCGTTAAATTTCATTTTGATATTGACCAGAGCTCTATTAACAAAAATGTTAAAGTGGACTTCCATACCAATACAGATATCACGATATCTTTAAAGGCTATTAATGATTTTATCGATGCTCAAGGAGTAGAGTTCGATAAAAATCAATACAACCAGTGGTGGGATAGTATCAATGAATGGCGATCTAAAGATTGTTTACATTATGAGCAAAGTGAAGAAACTATTAAACCTCAACATGCAATCACAAGACTTTATCAACTCACTAATCACAAAGACACAATTGTAACTACTGAAGTAGGGCAGCATCAAATGTGGGCTGCTCAGTATTATAAATTTGCAAAACCAAATCGTTGGATAACATCTGGTGGATTAGGAACCATGGGTTTTGGAATGCCTGCTGCAATTGGTGCTCAAATGGCTAACCCACAATCACTAGTGGTAGACATTGCTGGAGAGGCATCTTTTTTAATGAATATTCAAGAGATTGCAACGGCAGTGCAATATAAACTTCCTATAAAAATTTTTATCTTAAATAATGAATACATGGGCATGGTTAGACAATGGCAAGAACTACTTCATGGTAGTAGATACTCAGAAAGCTATGTTGATGCCTTGCCAGATTTTAAAAAACTCGCTGAAAGTTTTAATGCTGTCGGAGTGAGAGCTAAAAATTTATCTGAATTAGATGATGCTATTAATGAAATGATATCGGTTGACCGCCCGGTCATTGCGGATATATGGGTAGATAAAAAAGAAAATTGTTTTCCGATGATCCCAAGTGGAGCGGCCCATAATGAAATGCTTTTATCAAAATACGATAAAGAAAAACCTGAAAACCAGGAAAAGGGTAAGGTTCTAGTCTAATGTCATCTTCATCTGTTTATCCAACACCAATCAACGCGTTTAAACAGTCTAAAAGAAGTGTTCTTTCAGTTATTGTTGATAACGAACCAGGTATTCTTGCTAGAATAGTAGGCTTATTTTCTGGTCGTGGATATAACATTGAAGCTTTAAATGTTACAGTTGTTGATATTGAAAATAATCTTTCAAGGATCACAATTGAAACGTTAGGAGAAGAGAGAGTTATTACACAAATTATAGCTCAACTCGAAAAACTGGTCCCTGTTCATAGTGCAACTAATTTAGCTAAACTCAAAGAGTCTTATGAGGCAGAAATTTGTTTAGTTAAAGTAGAATTTGAGAATGAAGAGCAGGATCATAAAATTTTAAATTTTGCCGATATTTATAGAACTAGAACGGTTCAAAAAAGACAACATATTGTGATCTACGAAATATCAGGCACAAGTGAGCGAATTAACAAATTTTTAGATGACTTAAATACCATCAGTGGTATAAAAGTCGAATTAGTTCGCAGCGGGCCTATAGGGCTCGGAGTATAATATTTTTTAGGGGGTATAATGAAAGTCTACTACGAACAGGATGCTGATTTTAACATAATTAAAGATAAAAAAATTGTAATTCTTGGTTTTGGGTCTCAAGGCCATGCACATGCTTTAAATTTGAAAGACTCTGGAGCAACAAACGTTGTTGTAGGATTACGCGAAGGTTCTAGTTCTATTGCTAAAGCAAAAAATGTTGGATTAACAACTCAGACACCTGAAGAAGCTGTCAAAGATGCAGACATCGTGATGTTTTTAGCGCCAGATGAAAATCAACAAGAAATCTATCAAAATCAAATTCATAATAATATAAAACAGGGAGCCGCTCTAGCCTTTGCTCACGGTTTGAATATCCATTTTAAATTAATCAACCCTAGAGAAGATCTAGACGTTTTTATGGTTGCTCCTAAAGGGCCTGGACACACAGTTCGTGGTGAATATCTTAAAGGCGGAGGTGTTCCATGTCTTATAGCTGTTGATAAGAACATTAGTGGAAATGCTAAAGAATTAGGTTTGGCGTATGCTTCAGCAATCGGCGGTGGTAAATCAGGCATAATTGAAACTACTTTTAAAGAAGAGTGTGAAACTGATTTATTTGGTGAACAAACTGTTCTATGTGGAGGATTAATGTCTTTGATTAAAAATGGATTTGAAACCTTAGTCGAAGCAGGTTATGCACCTGAAATGGCTTATTTTGAATGCCTCCATGAAGTTAAATTAATAGTTGATTTGATGTACGAGGGGGGAATGGCAAACATGCGTTACTCAATCTCTAATACAGCTGAATATGGTGATTATACTAGGGGCCCAAGGGTAGTTCCTTCAAATGCTACTAAAGCTGAAATGAAAAAAGTACTTTTAGAAATTCAAGATGGAACTTTTGTTAAAGAATGGATGTCCGAACACAAATCAGGACAAATCAAATTTAAACAAATGAGAGATCAGAATGCGAAACATCAAATTGAAGAAGTTGGTTCTAAGTTAAGATCAATGATGCCGTGGATTGGTTCAAATAAATTAGTTAAGGACATCTAGTCTTGTCTGACAGAGTTTTGATTTTTGATACTACCTTGAGAGATGGAGAGCAGTCTCCAGGTGCCTCAATGAATCAAGAAGAAAAACTATCTATCGCTAAACTTTTAGAGGAGTTAAAAGTAGACATTATAGAAGCGGGGTTTCCGATTGCTTCAAAAGGAGATTTTCAATCCGTTCAAGCTATTGCTCAAGAGATTAAGAACTGTCAAATAGCAGGTCTTGCTAGGGCAAAACATGAGGATATTGAAACTGCATGGAATGCAATAAAAAAAGCAAAAAATCCAAGAATTCATACTTTTATTGCAACTAGTCCCATTCACATGCAGTTTAAGCTTAAAATGACTGAAGAAGAGGTTCTTGATAAAATAAAAGATAGTGTTTCCTTTGCTAGAAATTTGTGTCCCAATATTGAATGGAGCTGTGAAGATGGAGGAAGATCTTCTGTAGAATTTTTATATAGATGTATTGAATTAGCCATAGCTAGTGGCGCTACCACAATCAATATTCCTGATACAGTAGGGTACACCTTACCCTTTGAGTTTGGGGAGATTATAAAAAAAGTAAAGAATAATGTTCCTAATATTGATAAGGCTATTATTTCTGTCCATTGTCATAACGATTTAGGGCTTGCAGTTGCAAATTCTTTAAATGCAGTTGAAAATGGAGCAAGACAAATCGAATGCACTATTAATGGTCTTGGCGAAAGAGCAGGTAATGCTGCTTTAGAAGAAGTAGTAATGGCAATGAAGGTCAGATCAGATTTACTTAAAGTTCATACTGATATCAATACAGAAGCGATATCGAAAACATCCAAACTAGTTTCTACTATCACTGGTTTTCCTGTTCAACCAAATAAGGCCATTGTTGGTAAAAATGCATTTGCTCATGAGTCGGGTATTCATCAAGATGGTGTATTAAAAAATGTTGAAACTTATGAAATTATGTCCCCTGAGTCTATTGGCTTAAAAAAATCTAGTTTAGTTTTAGGAAAACACTCTGGCAAACATGCTTTTAAAGAAAAATTAAAGATTTTAGGTTATGAAGTTGGCGACAATTATATTAATGAGATTTTTGAAAAGTTTAAACTTTTAGCCGATCGTAAAAAAGATGTCTACGATGAAGACATTATAGCTCTTGTTGATGACACCCATATTAATCAATCTAATCATTTAAAGTTAGTTAGTTTAAGTATTATGTCTGGTACTAATTCAAAACATATTGCATCTTTAGAACTTGATTTTAAAGGGGAAAGTAAAGAAGTGAGTGGCTCTGGAAATGGTCCAGTTGATGCAGTGTTTAGTTGTATATCTAATGTTGTAGGTTTTTCGGCTAAACTAAAACAGTATCATATTAATGCGATCACCCCAGACTCTGATGCTCAGGGTGAAGTAACAGTCAAACTCGAACATCTTAGTAGAGAGTATACAGGTAAAGCATCAGATATTGATATTATTGTTGCTTCTGCAAAATCTTATATCAATGCATGTAATAAAATACTAAACTTGGAAAAAAATTCAAATTTACAAGAAGGGGTATCTGAGATAAGTATCTCAAATATTAAAGGTATATAGTTGTTTAAAGCAATTAGTTCATTTTTAAGTGAAGACATGGGCCTAGACCTAGGCACGGCAAACACACTAGTTTATGTTAAAGGAAAAGGGATCATCTTAAATGAACCTTCCGTTGTTGCTATTGCAACAGACCACAAAAATAATAAATCAGTTTTAGCTGTTGGTAGTGAAGCTAAAGCAATGTTAGGAAGAACCCCCGGATCAATTCAAGCAATAAGACCTATGAAAGATGGTGTAATAGCAGACTTTGATATCGCTGAAGCAATGATAAAACATTTCATTAAAAAAGTTCATAAAAAGAGTTTCTTTGCAAATCCCAATATAGTTATTTGCGTACCTTCAGGCGCAACTAACGTGGAAAGAAGGGCAATTAAGGAATCCGCAGAAGCGGCAGGGGCTAAAAAAGTTTTTTTAATTGAGGAGCCTGTAGCAGCTGCTATTGGAGCGGGACTCCCAATTTCTGATCCTTCAGGGTCAATGGTTGTTGATATCGGTGGAGGTACAACAGAAATCGCGGTTCTATCTCTTGGTGGAGTGGTGCACGCTAGTAGTATTAAAGTAGGTGGAGACACAATGGATGATGCAATAGTTAATTTTATGAGAAGTGTTCATAAACTTGCTATTGGTGAGGCAACAGCAGAAAAAATAAAGCATGAAATCGGATGCGCCGGCATTCCTGATAACGGGGATGGCAAAACTATGACCGTGAAAGGTAGAGATTTAATTAATGGCCTTCCAAGGGAGGTTGTAATATCAGAAAGACAAGTTGCGGAAGCACTATCTGATGCTCTCTCTCAAATGATTACGGCAATTAAAAGATCTTTAGAGGTTGTCCCTCCTGAGTTAGCAGCTGATATTGTTGATAAAGGGATAATGTTAACCGGTGGCGGAGCACTGCTTCAGAGACTAGATGAAGCTATCCGAGTCACTACAGGACTTCCAGTGTCCATTGCAGATGATCCATTGACCTGTGTAGCTAGAGGTACAGGGATGGCATTAGAGGAAAACCACAGACATCAAGATGTTTTCCTAAGTGATTAATAATAAAAAAGTTTTTTTAGTTTTTATTATTTGCTTTTTTTCGTTTACCACATTAGCGCTTTTCCCTAATTATGGCGATAAATTACGATTAAATGTATTCTTTATAAAAAGTATAATAGAAAAACCCTTTGAATATTTATATTCAAAAATTGGTAATTATTTTGATACTATTAATACCAATAAAGACTATATCCAAATTATTAATAATCTTGAGTCTGAAAATATCTATTTGAAGGAAGTAAACAGCTATTTAAGACTAATAGCCTCTAAATATGCTGAGCAATATAAAATTTTTCATGAAAGCACAATTCCTTTACCTCAATCCGTAGGTGTTTCTATAATTGGAAATAGAAACTTAACTTATGATAAAAGCTTTATTATCAATAAAGGCTCTAATAGTGGAATAAAAGTTGGAGATTATGTTATTGATGTCTTGAACGTTGTAGGAAGAGTTAAAAGCACTACTGCCAACACCTCAGAAGTTATTACTGTTAAAAGCATTAATTATGGCGATGAAGTAGAAATTAATAGCCGATCATATATCGTCAGCGGAACAAATAACGAATATTTAAGTTTTTTAAGGCAAAAAGAAAGTATGGATATTCCTAATTTTAGATTTGGGGATATTGCAATTATCAAAAAAAATCACGTAAATCTTATGTTAGGAAGGGTTGATTTTATTGATGATCAACCGGTACTATTAACTAACGATGATATAAATTTAAATAATTTAAGAGTGTACAGCGATGATTAGATTATTTTTTTTATTGTTATTTTTTATTTTATATGGAGTTCAAAGTATATTTTTAAATGATTTAATTTTGTTTAGTTTAGTCAATATAAGTTTTTTTTCTATTTTAAGACAAAAAAATTTATATTTATCAGATTATTTAATATTTATTTGCTCAATTTTTTTGGTTGAAATATTTACAAACCTACCATTATTTTTGGGAGTCGTAATTTTGTCATTACCAATGTTGGGGATTAATAGATTAATTTATAACTTTAATTTTAATAATTTTTATAAGTCATTCGTGATATTTATTATGAGCCTTCTAACAATATTTGGAATTGATAAAAATATTTATCCCAGAGCATTGAGTTTTGATTATTTTATTTTTTTTATGTTATTTATTTTTGTATTTTTAGGCTTGCAGTTATATGGAAAAAAACAGAACTAGCTTAGACAGTATTAAGATTTTAAATCGAAGATCGTTTATTGTAGTCCTCCTAGGTTTAATTTTTTCTATAATTGTTGTAATAAGGCTATTTTCTTTACAAATTATAAATTCTAATTTTTATAAAAAAAAATCCTCTAATAATAAAATATCTATAAAAATAATTCCGCCATTAAGAGGTGATATTTTTGACTCAAAAAATACTCTTTTGGCAGGAAACGCTTCACTATATGAATTTGTAATTTTTAAAAATCTTAGCAAGGACTATCTTGAGGAAATAAAATTAATCAATGAGAAATTGAATTTGAAACTTGATTTTGAATATCATAAATCAAAATTAAATAAATTTAACTCTTATATGCCTTATTCATTATTAAGAGCCACCTGGGATAAATTAGTAGAGTTTGAAAAAAATAAATTTTTATTTACTGCTATTAAGATTATTGAGTCCAAAAAAAGATTTTATGCTTATAAAAATATGTCTCAAATAATTGGTTATATGGGCATGCCTAAAAGCGATGATGTATTATACTCAAAAGGGGTATTTCACCTTGAGAAAGCTTATGAAGATCAACTTAAGGGTGAGCCAGGTAAAATTTTTAATGAAGTTAACTCTAAGGGTAAAATTATTCGAGAAGTATCTATCCAAAATCCGGTTAAAGGGAATGATTTAAAACTTACGGTAAATTTAGAATTACAAAATTATGTACAATCTATTTTGCCCCTAGAAAAAAAAGGTTCAGCGGTAGTGCTTAATAGATTTGATGGATCTATTTTATCTATGAATTCTAACCCTACATTTGATAGTCAGATTTTTGAGGATAGGGATAATGAAATGATATCATCATTGTTTGAAGATAAAAATAAACCCTTGTTCAATAGGGCCTTTTCTGGTTTTTACCCTCCCGGTTCAGTATTTAAACCAATTCCTGCATTGCTTGGGCTTCAAAAAAATTTAATTAATGAAAATACAGAAGTATTTTGCAAAGGTCATTCATCTTTAGGCGATCGAAATTATTATTGTTGGAAAAAAGAGGGCCATGGCAATGTTAATTTAAAAAGGGCTATTAAAGAGTCGTGTGATGTCTATTTTTATGAACTTGCAAAAAAATGTAATATTGATGATTTATCTGAATTAGCTACCAATCTTGGTCTAAACCAATCTTATGATATTGGTTTATCTAATATTGATAAAGGGTTAATCCCCAATAAAAAATGGAAAAAAGCTTTTTTAGATCAGGGCTGGTATACAGGTGAAACACTCATAACATTTATTGGTCAGGGTTATAATTTAACATCACCTCTCCAATTAGCAGTTTTATATTCAGCCATAATTAATGGGGGTCTTTATCCTTCTCCTAAAATAAATATGAATATGCCGACCAGATATCTAGGCAAAGAATATAATAACGATTATAAAGAAATTATTATCAACTCCTTAAACGCTGTAGTGCAAGAACAAAGGGGAACGGCTAATAGGTTAAATATGCTTAATCCAAATTATGTAAAAATTGGAGGTAAAACAGGTACCTCTCAAGTAATTAGAATTAAAGAGAGCGAAAGGGAAAATGACCTATATAAAGATAAAGAAATTGATGAAAGGTTTATAGATCATTCTGTATTTGTGGGTTATGCACCTTACGATAATCCAAAATATATAGCTGCTGTAATAATTGAAAACGGCGGATCTGGTTCTGCTGTCGCAGCCCCTATAGCGCATGAAATTTTAAATTACGCTTATAAAATCGATGTTTAAAAATATTAAGTCCTTACTAGACCTCAATTGGGTTTATTTTTTTATTATCTTAGTTATTTTTTGGATTGGCGAAGTCAATTTATATTCAGCGGCTAATGGTTCTTTAGACCCATGGGCATCAAGCCAATTAAAAAGATTTTTACTTTTTTTTCCTTTGTTTATTTTTGTCTTACTCCTTCAGCCAAAATTTATTTATAATTTTAGTGAAATAATTTTATTAGTAGTAATTTTAGGTTTAATTATCACATTATTTTTTGGTTATACGGGTATGGGGGCTACACGTTGGATAAGAGTTGGTAACTTCAATTTACAAGTTTCAGAGTTTGCCAAAATTGCTTTAGTAATATTTATGGCAAAGTATTTTCATAAATTAAATGCAGAGAAAACAATCGGGTTTTTTAGATCTCTTATACCTCTCATTGTTTCTGTAATTATGTTTATTCTTGTTGCTATACAACCTGATCTTGGAACTGCTGTGATCATTTTATCCCTTGGATTATTGGCTATATTTTATGCAGGAATTAAATTAGTTTACCCATTAATAGCTTTAGGAACTGTGGTAGCATCAAGCCCATTTTTATGGACCTTATTAAAACCTTATCAACAAAATCGAATAAAAATATTTTTGAATCCTGATTTAGACCCATTAGGCAAGGGATACCATATTATCCAATCTAAAATTGCAATTGGTTCAGCGGGACTTAATGGTAATGGATTTTTAGAAGGCTCTCAAAGCAGTTTAGATTTTATCCCTGAAAAAGAAACTGATTTTGTATTTTCTATTTTTTCAGAACAGTTTGGTTTTATCGGTTCTATTATTATTATATTTTTATTTTTTATTTTTTTTATAATTCCTATAATTAAGACATTTAAACTCACGCAGGTATTTAATAAAATTATTCTTTTTACTCTTTCATTTAAAATTTTTTTTGAATTTTTAATAAATATTTCCATGACAGTTGGTTTAGTGCCAGTGGTTGGAGTGGCATTGCCTTTTATGTCATTTGGTGGAAGTTCATTGTTGAGTAATATGATTATTTGTGCATTATTAATGAACTTTATGGCTATAGAAGAAAAAAAGAGGATGTTTGGATGAGCGCAATAGTAAAAAGACCTTGGGGTAGTTATATTGTTTTAGCTAAATCTAAAGATTTTTTAATCAAGAAAATCAAAGTTAACCCTGAGGGCGTTCTTTCTTATCAATCACATAATTATCGTTCAGAGCATTGGGTGATAATTGAAGGAAAGGCAACAGTAATTATTAATAATAGAACTTATTATAGATCAGAAAATGAGCATATATTTATCTCCAAAAAAGCTAAACATCGAGTATTGAATGAAAGCGCCAAAAAAAATCTGATTATTATTGAAGTTCAAACAGGAACTAAATTTTTAGAGTCAGATATAAAGCGATATTCTGACATCTACGGGAGAAAAGATTGAAAATTTTAGTTGAAATATCTGTTGGGGATTTGTTTGATAAAATAACCATACTGAATATTAAACTTAAAAAAATAACTGATAATGAAAAATTAATTAATATTTCTAAAGAGCTTGAAGTTTTAAATGCTGAATCCAAGAAAGTTAAAGTTTTAGATCAAAAAATTCTTTTTGATTTAACCTCAAAACTTCAAAATATAAATGAAGAATTATGGGATATTGAAAATCTTAAAAGAGAGTGTGAGGCTAAAAAAGATTTTGGAGAATTATTCATTAAGTTATCAAGAGATGTGCATTTCAAAAACGATATTAGAGCTGAAATTAAAAAGGAAATTAATTTACTGTCGAATTCCAATATTGTTGAGGAAAAAGAATATTCTAAATATTAACTTTATTTAAGCTAATTAAGGTTTCATCCAATTTTGATCTACCATTTAAAAAAGATAGTTCTAACAATACTACTATACCCCTAATCTTTGCGTGAGATTTTTTGATTAATTTTATCGAGGCTTTGATGGTGCCGCTCGTTGCAAAAATATCATCTATGATAGCTACATTGTCTTTAGCATTTATCATGTCTTTTTGAATTTCTAATTCATTTGAACCATATTCTAAAACATATTTAGTAGAGTAAGTTTTTCCAGGTAATTTGCCTTTTTTTCTAATCATAACCAATTTTTTCTTCAATTTATATGCGACTGCCGCTGCAAATATAAAACCCCTTGAGTCTATACCGACAATAGTTGAAGCGTTTATTCTCTTAACTTCTGAGGCCATTTGATTTACTACTTTATTGAAAATAGTGGGATTTGATAAAATTGAAGATATATCATAAAAAGCAATACCTTTTTTAGGAAAGTTTTTTATAATTCGAATACTTTTTAGAGTTTCATTCATGAATAGGACAATTAAATCAGTATTTAACAAAAAAAACAAAAAGAAAATAGTTTGTTTAACATCCTACAGTTATAACTTTACAAAAATTATAGATGACCTAGTTGACATTGTTTTAGTTGGAGACTCCATGGGAATGGTCTTATATGGAATGAATAATACTAGAACTGTTTCTGATCAGATGATGATTAATCATGCTAGTGCTGTTAAAAAAGCAGCTTCTAAATCATTAGTTTTTTTTGATCTACCTTTTAGAACAAAGTTTAATGAAAGTGAAATCATTAACAGAGTTATTAAGATTAAGAATTTAACTAAATGTGATGGTGTTAAGATAGAAGGTAATTTAGAATTAATAGATATTATAAAATACTTAACTAAAAAAAATATACCAGTAATGGCACATTTAGGGCTTCAACCACAAAAATATTCTAATTCTAAAAATTTTAAAATATATGGAAGAAACGATAATGATTTAGAAAAAATTTTAAATGAGTCTATTTTATTGGAAAAAGCAGGTGCAATCTCCATACTCATAGAGGGAGTTTTGACTAATATAGCAAAAATAATAACGCAAAAAGTAAAGATACCTACTATCGGAATAGGAGCTTCAGAGTACTGCGATGGTCAAATATTAGTTTCTGAAGATATGCTAGGTTTATTTACTGAATATCACCCCAAATTTGTAAAAAAATATTCTAATTTAGCAAAGTCAGTGAAGATAGCGGTTAAAAAATTTGCTGATGAGGTAAATGAAAAAAAATTTCCAAATAAAAAATTTCGTTATGATTAATATGTTCTTGAAATAGACTCTTCTAATAATTTTTTCATTAGCTTTGATTGATTATTTTTATAAAGGTTTAATATTTGTAATGAGTTAGATCTATATTTCTCAAGAAATTTAATAATTTCTTTTTTTATCTCGTATTTACTTAATAAACTTGAGATAAATTTCAGATCTTTATTAGACCTTTTTTTCTTATCAAATATTGAGCAAACCAAAGTATTTTCCTCTATTTTTGATTTTTTTAGTAATAAAATGATAGGTAAAGTTACCTTTCCCTCTATAAAATCTTTACCAATTTTTTTACCAAATTCTTTTTGACCAAAATAATCCAAAGAATCATCAATAATTTGAAAAATTATTCCAAAATTTATTCCTAATGTATTAAGTCGCTTAATTATTTGATTATCATGATTGCCTAAAATTGCAGGTATTTTCATTGCTGCGCCAAATAGTTCAGCGGTTTTTAAAGATATAATTTGAATATACTCTTTAGCGGTAAGCTTTATATTTTTTTCATTTGTTAGTTGTAAAAATTCTCCTTCAGAAATTTTACTACTTACTAGAGACATTGCCTCCATAGACTTAATAGACTCACTTTTTGCCATTAGCTGAAAAGATTTAGAAAACATAAAATCACCTAACAGGACACTATATTTATTATTCCAAATAGAATTAATACTTTTTTGACCTCTTCTAATCTCTCCTTGATCTATCACGTCATCATGCAACAGTGTTGCTCCATGAACAAATTCTAATGCTGCTGCCATATAAATATCATTTTTTATTTTCGAATAATTATTATTAATCATTTTTGAAGAAAGTAGGCTCATAACAGGTCTTAATTGCTTTCCTCTTTTTTTAAAAAAATACTTACTGAGTTTTAGGATTAATGGATTTTCACTTTCAATATAAAAATCTAATATATGATTAGTTTTTTTTAACTTGATGCTAATTTCTTTATGAATTAGATGTATAATATTATCAAAAGAGCTAGTAACCATTTCTTATAATGTTATATACCAAAGATTACCTCTTAGAGAGCAAAATCACTTACTACCAGTTAGAAAAGGGTTATAGAAGTGGCATTGAACCCATAATATTGGCTGCACAAGCTAATGAAAATCATAAAAATATCCTAGATTTAGGATGTGGAAACGGAACAATTTCATTAATTATTGCTCATCGTTTTCCTGGTACGAACATTCATGGTTTTGAAAAAAATACAATTCACCTAAAGATTTCAAAATTAAATAAAACCACAAATGGATTTAAAAACATAAAATTTACTAATCAAGATGTAACTAAATTCAATAAAAAATACTTGAGAACTTTTGATTTAATACTTTCAAATCCACCATTTTTTTTTACTCATTCAGTCATTATGTCAAAAAATAAATCTTTAAAAGATGCTAAATATATAACAAAGAATAACCTTTATCTTTGGATTGAAAATGCACTCAAGTACTTAAAAATTAATGGAGAATGTTACTTAATTAATAGATTTGAAAATCTAAATTATATGTTAGAAATATTGAAAAATCTAAATGCAGAAGTAAGGGTAAAACCTATTTTATCGTTTAGGAACTCTAAGCCTAAAAATGTATTGATAATGTTTAAAAATAGTACTTTTTACAAAGAGAAAAAATTGAAAAATCTTATAATACATACTAAAACATCTAGATACTCAAAAAAAATTCAAAATTGGTTTAAATGATATTTAATAAACAAAAAACAATAATTTCAATTGATTTAAAAGGGATGATAGCTTCAGGTGGTAGAGCTCCATTAAATATTGATAATTTAAATTCATTATTTTCTAAAATTCTAAAATTAAAATTTGATGCACTATCAATTAATATTAATTCACCTGGCGGGTCCCCTGTCCAATCATCTTTAATTGGTCAAAAAATACGTGAAATTGCAGATAAAAAAAAATGCAAAGTTTATTGTTTTATTGAAGATGTAGCTGCATCAGGTGGCTATTGGTTGGCTTGTTCATCTGATGAGATTTATGCTGATATGAACTCAATAGTAGGCTCCATAGGAGTTATTTCCGGAGGTTTTGGATTTAAAGATTTAATTAAAAAAGTTGGAGTTGAAAGAAGAATTTTTACGGCTGGAGAAAATAAAAGTTTTTTAGATCCTTTTTTAAACGTTAATAAAAAAGATCTTGATAAATTAAAGTCTCTTCAAACTCAAATCCACCAAAACTTTATTGATTGGGTTAAATTAAGAAGGGGAAAAAAATTAGACTCAAAAAATTTTAAAGAGATTTTTTCTGGTTCTTTCTGGCTATCTAATGAAGCTAAAAATCTGGGTTTAATTGATGGTATTGATAATGAAAACAATTTTTTTAAAAAAAAATTTGGTGACAAAACTAAAATAAAAAAAATTAAACAGCCAAAATCCCTAAAGCAAAAACTTGGTCTTGGTCTTAATAGCGCTATTGCAAATGATATTTTTTCTAAAATTAAAGAGGAATTACTTTTTAATCGTTTTGGTCTTTAACATTATATGACAGCAAAAAATATGGATGATTTGGTTTCTCTTTGCAAAAGAAGAGGTTTTATATATCAATCAAATGATATTTATGGAGGGATGAAGGGCTTGTATGACTTTGGGCCTATGGGCGTCGAATTGAAGCTCAACTTAAAGTCTTCATGGTGGAAATCAATTGTTTATGAAAGAGATGATGTAGAAGGCTTAGATGCTACCATTCTAACTTCACCTACCGTATTAAAATATTCTGGGCATGAGGACACTTTCTCTGACCCTTTAGTGGATTGCAAAGAATGTAAATCTAGATTTAGAGATGATCAAATAGAAAATAAAACATGTCCAAACTGCGGGTCAAAACAATTAACTGATCCAAGACCTTTTAACCTGATGTTTAAAACAGCAATAGGACCTGTAGATGATGGAAGCTCTTATGCTTATTTAAGACCAGAAACCGCTCAACAAATTTTTGTAAATTTTCGAAATATTGTCGACTCCACTAGCCGAGTACCGCCTTTTGGAATAGCACAAATTGGTAAATCGTTCAGAAATGAGATAACCCCACGAAATTTCATTTTTCGAGTTAGAGAGTTTGAACAAATGGAACTAGAATTTTTTGTTAAACCAGGCTCAGACGAGGACTGGCATAAATATTGGGTAGAAAAAAGATTAAAATGGTGGGCAGATCAGGGCGTTGACTCAAATAGAATAAAACTCTTTGAAGTTCCCAAGGGAGATTTGTCTCATTACTCTAAAGCTACATTCGATATCATGTACGAGTTTCCTCATGGTCTCGAAGAATTGGAGGGTGTTGCAAATAGAACTGATTTTGATTTGGGATCGCATACTAAAAATCAATCTGATTTTAATATCAAATCAAAAATTCAAAAAAATTCTCACTCAACAACCAAATTAGCAATACAAGATTTAGAATCCAAAGAATGGTATATACCCTTTGTGATAGAACCTTCAGCTGGTGTCGAAAGAGGGGTGTTGGCTATATTAAATGAAGCTTATACAGTAGAAGAAAATAATAATAGAACTGTTTTAAAACTTAAGCCTCATTTATCTCCAATCAAGGCAGCCGTGATTCCTCTAAAAAGAAATAATAAGGAATTAGTCGACTTAGCAAATAAGGTAAAAACTGAGTTACAATCCCTTGGACTAGGGAGAGTTATGATCGAAAATTCGGGTAATATTGGAAAGAATTATCGAAGACATGATGAAATTGGGACTCCACTATGTATTACTATTGATTTTAACAGTCTTGAAAATCAGACTTTAACTGTAAGAGATCGAGATACAATGAGTCAAGAAACAATAAGTATTTCTGAGGTTTCTAACTACTATCTTAGCTATTTTAAATCTAATTAATCAATTTTAAATTGTATTTTAAGAAACTTTCATTTTTAAAATCATCAATTGAGAAGCGAATAATCAAATAGTTTCTAAACTCAAACAATACTTCCAAATTTTTGATTATTTCATAATCATTTTTATCAAACTCATAAACTTTAATTATTTTTTTTGTTAGTTGCCGATGTTTAATTCTTGAAACTACCTCTTGCCCTATATAACACCCTTTTTGATAATCCACGTAGTTATCATAAACTTCAGAAGGCAAAACAGTGCCTTGTGGTAAGATATTTGCATCAATAATTCCTTTTGATAATTTATGTAAAATATAATTACTTTCTAATTGGGTTATCTCAATAATTTTTAGTTCCACCTCTGATAATCTTGAATATTTTTCAAAAAATGTAAAAAAATTTGACTGATCATGTGAACAAAAAATTTCATACCCATCTTCAAGCTTATTAATTTGAATATCATAGTAAATTTTACCTTGGGGCGTAAGTATATAGCTATTAATTGAAGTGACTATTTTTTTTAAATCATTAGTGATTAAATTTTGTAGAAAGTCAAAACTCTCTAAACCTGAAATTTGAATTTTAATTGGATTTAAGGTTTCAATTTTCATTATTTATATTATTTATATGTATATACATGCATTTACTTTTTATTTCATCTAATAGAATTGGTGACGCGCTCATAAATCTTCAAGTATTAAATAAATACATTAGAAACAATAGAAAGAATATTGAAATCACCTTAGTTTCAGGATCGCTTCCTTTGCCCCTCTATGACGATTATAATATGATTAAAAAAAGAGTGATTTTAACTAAACGAAAATACAATCTTCATTGGTGGGATCTATATAAAGAATTATCTAAAGATAAGTATGATGAAATTATTGATTTTAGATCTTCACTAATTTCCTATTTTTTAAGAACAAAAAAAAGAAAAATTTTTAAAATGAAAAGATTGCAAAATATTTATCGACAAATTCATGAACATTTTGAGACAGACATTAATAGAGATTTTAAAATACTCACTGATCGAGTTAGAAATATTTTTCCAAAATCAAACTACGCATGCATAGCTCCGTTTAGTAATTGGCCCCCTAAAGAATGGCCAACTGATAAATACATAGATGTTTGTAAATATCTAATTAGCAAAGGAGTAAGTAAAATTTATATATTAGGTTCTGCTGAGGAAAGTAGTAAATTTGAATTTTTTTCAAATGCTCTTGCGTCTAATGTTATTAATAGATGTGGTAAGCAGCATATTTTAAATGATTATGGTTTGCTTTCAAAAGCAAGATTATTTATAGGAAATGATTCATCTATGATGCATATGGCTGCTTTAAGCAAAACTCCTTCTGTATGCTTATTTGGACCAACTAATGATAAAATCTATTTTCCAGAAATCTTCTCTCACTGTCATTTGGTAAGATCATCAGAGTCTTATGAAGATCTATTTAAAAGGACAAATAATTATTCTTTAAATAATTGTTTAATGGGTGATGTAAATTATAATCAAGTAATTGAAAAAATAGATCTAATATTGAATGCTTAAAATTTATCAACCTTGTGATTTTCATGTCCACTTAAGAGAGGGCGACTTATCTAAAAATGTCCTAATTGAAAATAATAAATATTTTCAGAAAATTTTAATTATGCCTAATTTATCAACTCCAATCACAAATTCTGATTTACTTAAAAAATACAGATCTCAAATATTAAAGAATAATAAAAAAACTGAAATTTTATTTACTATATATCTTAATCAAAAATGTAATATTAACGATCTCAAGAAAGCCAAAGAAGAAAATTTATTTTTTGCAGCAAAGCTTTATCCTCTCAATGCTACAACAAATTCACAATCAGGAGTATCGGATGTTAAAAAAATGGCTAAATATTTCGATTTTCTTGAAAAAAATAATATCCCGTTATGTATCCATGGAGAACATATTCACAATAATGATGATCCATATGAGAGAGAAAAGATTTTTTTAGATAAAGAGCTTTCATGGATTGTTAAAAAATTTGCAAATTTAAAAATAACGTTAGAACATATCACTACAAAAGATTCGGTAGAGTTTGTAAAATCTAATACAAATACTGCCGCCTCTATAACTGTTCATCATCTACTTGAGAATAGTTACACTTTTTTAGGCAACTATTTAAAACCTGAATTATTCTGTAAACCGATAATAAAAAATAGGGACCATCAAATATCTTTACAGAAAGCTGCCCTTTCAGGTAATTCTAAATTTTTCTTTGGATCTGACTCTGCACCACATCTTTTAAGTAAAAAATTTTCAGAAAGTTGTTGCGCAGGTGTCTATTCAACTAAATATGCTGTATCTAATATTATTCAATTTTTTTACTCCAATAGAAAACTAAGTCAGTTAGATAATTTTTTGAGTTTAAATGGATGTAAACATTATAATTTAAACCATAACCAAAGTAAGGTTACTTATAAAAAACTAAAAGGACATAGGTTCCAAAAACTAACTAAATTTAAGGATGATTTCCTAATAAATTATAATCATTTCAAAGAGTTTTGGATAAAGGCTTAAGAACTAATTAACTTTGTTAAATGACCCATTTTTCTTCCAGATTTAGGCTGTTTTTTATGATAATCATGAAAATACTCATTAGTTAAAAAGTTACTTCTTTTTCGATAAATTTCAATTTCTTCACCCAATATATTATACATTTCAGAATGATTTATTAATTGCGGTTCTACTTTGGGTAAATTGCATACCGCCCTAATATGTGACTCAAATTGACTAACGTTGTAGGACTCAATGGTTAGATGACCGGAGTTATGTACCCTAGGGGCAATTTCATTGAGGAATAATTCTTCATTTTTATCGATAAAATATTCGAAACAAATAACACCCACGTATTCCATTGATTCAATAATTTTCTCAGACCATTTAATTGACTGATTATAAATTTTAGGATCAATTTGAGCAGGGGATGATGATTTGTATAATATTTGATTTTGATGAATATTTTGTATTGGCTGATAAGTAAAAAGTGTTCCATCAAGATAGCGCACACCGATGACAGATATTTCTTTTTTTAAATCTATTTTTTTTTCTAAAATATACTGATCATTATTTACATTTTGAATTTGATTAGGATCTTCAATAACAGTTTGTCCTTTTCCGTCGTAGCCCATTTTTCTAGTCTTGAGAATTCCAGGAAAGTAGTTATTTGGTAGTTTTGAAATTTCATCTGAAGATTTAATTTCAACAAACGGAACTGTAGGTATACCTAGTTGGTTTACATATTTTTTTTCGGTTAATCTATCTTGAATTACAAGATTAATATTAGGTGAGGGATGAACTTCTAATTTTTTATTAATATAATCTAGAGTTGTAAAAGGAATATTTTCAAACTCGTAGGTAATAATATCACAGCCTTTGATAAAATTATCAATTTCTTTAAAATCATCATAATTTTTTACTAGGTAGGAATTTGAAAAATTTATTGCTGGTGAGTCATTGCTATCAGTATATATAAAGGTATTAATTCCTAATTTTGATGCTGTTTGACAAAGCATCATGCCAAGCTGCCCACCTCCTAAAATTCCTAAATTCATTATTTAGGAGATTTTTTTACTTGCCTAGTTTGATTAACTCTCCAGCTAACAAGTTTTTTTTCAAGGGATTTATCATTTATTGATAATATTGATGCTGCGTATAAGGCGGCATTTTTAGCACCATTCTCTCCTATAGCAACAGTTCCTACTGGTATACCAAATGGCATTTGCACAATTGATAGTAAACTATCAAGGCCTTTTAAAGTTTTTGATTCAATAGGTACCCCAATTACAGGAATATGGGTAAGAGCAGCGATCATTCCAGGTAAATGCGCAGAACCACCGGCACCAGCTATAATGATTTGCACATTTTCTTCATGGGCCTTTTTGGCAAAATCATATAATCTTTTAGGAGTTCGATGGGCGGATATTACTTTTGTAGTATGTGGTATCTTAAAAATTTGCAGAATTTTACTTGTATGTTTTAGAGTTGCCCAATCACTTTGGCTTCCCATGGCAATTACAACATTATTATTTTTTTTTGGCATTTATTGAAATCTTTTTGCAATCTTAAAATATAAATTATAGGGCATTATACTAGCAAACTTCATTATAAAATTAAAAGGAAAAGGGAAGCTAATTTCAAAACCATCTTTATAAATTCTCTCATAAATAGTTTTAGCAGCTATTTCAGGTTTAATAATAAATGGCATTTTAAATTTATTAATTTTTGTGGCTGGGGTATCAACAAATCCTGGGTTAATTAATTTAACATTACATTCAAGTTCAATTTTCAATGACTCAGCTAAATTAATTAAAGCAGCTTTTGTTGGGCCATATGTAACTGACCTTGCAAGTCCTCTGTATCCTGCAACTGAGGATATTATTCCAATAGTATGATGCTTTTTTAGATAAATATTCTCTCTTATAAGTTCTAAAATTAAATAGTTGCTTAAAACATTTGTTTCAAAAGTTTTCCTTGAGTCTAAAAAATTTAGCTCTCTAAAGGTATCAGGAATATAAATACCTGCATTTAATATAAAAGTATCAATATCTTTATTTTGAGATAATATTTCATTTAGTATTTTTTTACTATTTTCAAAATTTATTAAATCTATTTGAAAGATATCTAGTTTATCAGAATATTCTTTTTTAAGTTCACTGAGTTTGTCTACGTTCCTACCTAACCCAATAACTTTCCAATCATTTTGTAGATAAATTTTTGCAAGCGCAAATCCTATCCCACTGGTAGCACCTGTCAAAAATATTTTTTTATTTTGAGAATTTTTTAATGAATTCTTTAGCATAATTTTTGTGCTCTATAATTTTGGCTTTATCCATTTTGTTTAGAGCATAGTACATCATAGAAAGCCTATGGTTTGATTTAAAAAAGTTTTTATTTTCATTAATAAAATTCCAATATAGACCATCTAATTCTTTTATCCATGGCCCTTTACTGTAGTTGCTCATTTTTAATAAATAATTGGAACCGCAAATATAAGGTTTGGTAGCAAAGATGCCCCCATCACTGTATAAACCCATACCAAATACATTTGGAGTCATCACCCAATCTGAGGAGTCAATAAAAGTTTCCATAAACCATCTATACACATCCTGGGGCTTAATTCCCGTTAAATTCATAATATTACTTATAATCATTAGCCTTGGAATGTGATGCAAATAACCAAAATCTTTTAATATTTTGATCATATCGTTGAGTATTGGTATAGATGTTGAGGCCTCATACCAGTGGTTAGTCAAGCTTTTAGTATTTGAGAAGAAATTTGATGTATGAAAATCTTTATAATGTTTAATATTTAAAAATCTTATAAATTCTCTCCATCCAAATATTTGCCTAATAAACCCCTCAAAATTATTTAATCCATATTTATTAAAATCACACCCATCTAATGCCTCTCGGATCTCTAGTGGGGTAATTAAGCCCATATTTAAAGGGGCACTTAGTAAACTATGATTTAAATAAATCTCGTTCTGGTCAACAAAGTCTTCATAGTTCCCAAAATTTACTAATTTAGTATTTATAAAATTTGATAAAACTCTTCGTGAGTCCTTTGAATTGAAGGGGAATACAATTTTTTTATTAAGATTGCCAAAATGTTTTGTAAAATATTTTTTAATAATTTTTTCAATTTGCTCGTAGTATCTCGACTCAAAAAGTTCTGATTTGGGAGGGACGTAAAATTTGGGAGTTCTTTTTCTGTTTTCTTCATCAAAACTCCATTTGCCCCCAATTGGCTTACTTTGACTCATTAAAATATTAAAATCACTTCTAATTTTTGAGTAAAAATTTGATAATTTCGGATTTGTTTGATTGGTGAATTTTTCAATACCCTTATAAGGTAGTAAAAACATTGGGGAGTGATGAAAATTAGTTTTTATACTATTTTTTTTAGAGAATTTGATAAATTCCTCTCTGAAATCATGATCTTCAATTTCAAAAACATTAATTAATTGAATATTATTTTTTTTTATAAAATTATGTAATCCTTGAAAATAGTTTTTGTATTTATTTATATTCTCCTCTAACTCAATGTATTTAATACTGTATTTATTAGTCTTAAGTAAATCTCTATATTCTCTCATACTAGCTAAAAAATAGTAAATTTTAAGCTTATGATGTTTTACATAAGTACATAAACCGTAGTCTTCTTGCATAAAAAAATAGTTATTGTTTTTGAACTTAGCTATGTTAGCTAAGGGGAAAAGTTGATTGCCTAATATTACAAAAGCCTCATTCATGAGGATTTTTTATTTTGTAATCAACGTAGATCTACCACCGTCCACGTTAAAATTCTGTCCGGTAATCCATGAAGATTTTTTAGAAATTAGAAATGATGCCATACTACCTAAATCATGCCCATTACCCAATCTGGACATTGGGTGCATTTTTCCCAGTCCATCGGCAATTTTATCATTATTGGTAATAAAATTTGACATTTTTGAATAACTTAAACTGGGTGAGATGATGTTAAATCTAATTTTTGGAGCATAGTCAGCTGCTAATGATAATGACAGTCCAGACAATGCACTTTTTGCAGATGATATTGCAGCATGATTTTTAAATCCTTTTGTAGCAGCTATAGTAGAAAAAAAAACTACAGAGGAATTATCTGCCATTTTTGATATTGAAAGTTTCATAAAGTTAACAATATTATAAAAATTATCATTCATCACATTTTTAAAATCATCAACAGATGTATTAGAAAAAGGCTTTAAAGTAATCGAACCTAGCGCAAAAACTATACCGTCTATATCAAATTTAATGTTTTTTATATATTCAGCCACCTGGTCGTAATCATTAATATTCATTGAAGAGGTAGTGATTTTATTAGAATTTATTTCTTTAACTTTACTTAAATCAATTTCACTTCGAGATATAAGATATAATTCATTTTCATCTTGCATATGTTCTATGCAAGACTGACCTGCCGCACCACCTGCACCAACAATAATAATATTACTCATAGTGTTTTATTCGATATTTTGAATATTTAGATTTCAGGATTTAAATATTTTAAGAGTATAAGTAGTTATACCAACTAATATAAATGTACCCAATAACTGATGTATACTACCTAAAGCCACTTGCACTTCGCTTATAACGACAAATATTCCGAAGATAATTTGTAAAAACACCAATAGAGAAATAATTAAAAGGTGGTTTTTTTGGACTGGGTTATCGATATTCTTAATAAATTTAAAAAGTATAATCAATAGAAATATGATCGAAAAATAGGCAAGTATCCTATGAAAGAAGTGAATGAAAACTGTATTATCAAATACACCAAAAAATTTTTCTTCTATAAAAAATAAATTTTCAGGTATGAAACGATCCCCCATTAGCGGCCATGTGTTAAATGACATACCAGCATCTAATCCAGCCATAAACGCCCCGTAAATAACAACAATCAATATAATTAAATTAAATGAAAATATAAATTTTTTATGACTTGTTGTTTGGTAAGAGTATTTTGAACCAAATAGCCTATTGAGCAATAAATAAAAAATAATAGAAAGTATCAACTGAGCCATTAATAAGTGAATTGCTAATCTAAAATGATTAACATATGGATTGATATTTAATCCGCTTTTAACCATCCACCATCCGATAAAACCTTGAAAACCACCAAGACAAAAAAGTATTAGATATATCTTAAGCTCTTTGTTAGTAAAATATTTCTTATAAGCAAAAAAACAAAAAGGAACTAAAAATAAAAGCCCAATAAACCTTCCAATCATTCGATGGATATATTCCCACCAAAAAATGAATTTGAATTCATGAAGAGTCATATGTAGGTTTTTAATTTTGTATTCAGGGTAGTTTTGATAATTCTTAAAAAGTTTTACCCAGCTATTTTCAGACATAGGGGGGATAGCTCCCAAAAAAAGATTCCAATCAACCATTGAGAGGCCGGACTCCGTTAACCTTGTGAGCCCTCCTACCGCAATCATTATAAGAACAGAAAGGGATAAAAATATTAACCAAATTGATATTAAATCTATTTTTTTTGTAGCCATTATTTATTTTATACAAATAGCTCAATTAAATTGGATGTAGTGAATAGGTCGCATTACTATCATGATTTTATTGATTGAAGTTTAAAAATATGTAATTTATCAACCTTAAACAATGCCATATTCAATCAATGTAATAGATCATGATGGTAATCATCATCAATTAGATGCAACTGTAGGCTTCTCTATTATGGAAATTATCAGAGATGCAGGCCTTGATATTGAAGCAATTTGTGGCGGTTGTTGTGCATGCGCTACATGTCATTGTTACGTTGAAGATAGCTGGAAAGATAAAATTGCAGCCGCAGATGATGACGAAGAATCAATGCTGGATCAAGCATTTGATGTTCAAAAAAATTCACGCCTCACTTGCCAGATACCATTTACTGAGAACTTAGATGGTATTACTGTCACTTTGGCTCCAAAATTTTGACAGATTATAATAATTATAAATCTTGGCCTTTTAATGAAGCTAAAAAAATCGTTAAAAGACTTGAGTCTTTAAAAGACAATAACAAGACAATAATTTTTGAAACTGGATATGGGCCATCTGGCTTACCCCATATAGGTACCTTTGGAGAAGTTTTAAGAACAAATATGGTTAGATTTTGTTTTGAAAAACTCACTAGTCGTAAAACTGATTTAATTGCATTTTCAGATGATATGGATGGTCTTAGAAAAGTTCCTGATAATGTTCCGAATAAGGATCTATTATCAAAATTTATTGATTTTCCATTAACTTCAGTTCCTGATCCTTTTCAAAAATTTCCTAGTTTTGGACAGCACAATAATGAAATGTTGATTGAGTTTTTAGATCGTTTTCATTTACCGTTTACTTTTCAAAGTTCTACAAACGCCTATAAGTCTGGTATTTTTAATGAAACGATAAAAAAAATTCTTATCAACTATGAGGAAATTAAGGATGTCGTTTTACCAACTCTAGGAGAAGAGCGAAGAAAATCTTATAGCCCATTTTTTCCTATAGACTCTGTCTCAGGTAAAATTTTACAAGTGCCAATTGAGGAAGTTAACTCTGATGAATTCACGGTAAGTTATTATAATGATGGTAAAATTGAGTCTAAATCAGTTATGGACGGTAAATGTAAACTTCAATGGAAAGTAGATTGGGCGATGAGGTGGGCCGCTTTCGGAGTCGATTATGAAATGTGCGGTAAAGATTTAACGGATAGTTATGCACTTTCATCCAAAATTTGCAAAATAATTGGCTCAACCCCTCCTGAGAATTTAATATACGAACTCTTTTTAGATGAAAATGCTGAAAAGATAAGCAAATCAAAAGGTAACGGCATTAGCATTGATGAATGGCTAAAATACTCCATTGAAGAAAGCTTAGCCATGTTCATGTATCAAAGACCAACCACTGCAAAAAAGCTATATTTTGACGTTATACCTAAAAATACAGATGAGTATCTGTCTCATTTAAATAAATTTAATGAAGATGATAAAAATGCTGATAACCCAGTATGGCATATTCATAAATCCATTAATCCTCAATATCAATCAAAAATAAATTATAGTCTTATACTCAACGTCATATCTGTTTGTAAATCTGAAGACCCTGCGGTTATATTAGGTTTAATTAAAAATTACCAGTCGACCTTCTCCAAATCAGAGTTAGACTATGTTAATAGAATGATACTTTGTGGAGTAAATTATTTTAAAGATTTTATTCAACCTAACCTTAAATTTAAAATACCAAACCCAGTGGAAAAATCTATACTACTGGAGGTGGTAAATAGTATCTCTTTAATTGATGAAAAAGCTGACGCAGATGATTTTCAATCTGCTATTTTTTCTATTGGTAAAAGTTCTATTTATAAAGATGATATAAAAGGCTTTTTTAAACTAATTTATGAAGTTGTATTTGGTCAAGAAAATGGCCCTAGATTAGGTTCTTTTACGAAAATTTATACTAAAAATAAAACCATAGAGTTAATAAACTCTAAACTGGATGTATAATCTAGCACATCGTATACTAAGCAAATTTGAACCAGAACTCTCTCATAATTTATCTATCAGGGCACTTAAATTAGGTATCTACCCTAAATTAATCGATAAGTCAGAGGATACATTACTAGAACAGTCGATTTGGGGGAGGAGATTCAAAAATCCTATTGGGCTGTCTGCTGGCTATGATAAAAATGCAGAAGTCATAGAGCCAATATTAAATTTAGGTTTTGGTTTTACTGAAGTGGGCACTGTCACACCCCGCTCTCAACTAGGCAATCCTAAACCAAGAATATTTAGATTGAGGGAGCATCAAGGAATAGCCAATTCGCTAGGTTTTAATAATTTGGGAATGGATGTTTTTGAAAAAAATATTAATCAGTTTAATATGCAAAGCAGCCTCCCTAATAAAATTGTGGGAATTAATATTGGAAATAATAAAGACTCCATCGATATATTAGATGACCTTAAAATCTTATTTGATCGTCTACACAGACTCTCTGATTATATAGTAGTAAATCTATCATCACCTAATACACCTGGTTTGAGAGATAATCTAAAATCAGAAAACTTTAATAGAATTGTTACTAGTCTTATTAAGTTTAGAGAAGATAACCATTCAAAAGTACCGATTTTATTCAAAATTTCACCTGACATTTCAGATCAAGATAAAAAAGATATTGCATTAATTGCATTAGCAAATGATGTTGATGGACTAATATTAACAAATACGACAGTAGAAAAATCCTTTTTAGATTATGAAATCAAAGGAGGTATTAGTGGTAAGCCTTTATTTGAAAAATCCAATAATTTAATCAGGGATTTTTATACTTTAACATCTGGCAAAGTAAAAATCATTGGTGTGGGAGGTATTTTTAACGCTAATGATATATTGCTTAAGATGAAATTAGGTGCCTCTTTAGTTCAGTTATATACTAGCCTTGCTTATCGAGGACCTTATCATATTAAAAATTTAATTTCCGATTTAAAAAATTTAATTCATCAAGAGGGTTATCGAAATATTTCTGATTTAATTGGTCAGTCATCTTGAAAACCTTAAAGTCTTTTACTGAAATCATTAATTTATATGATGTTTTTCTTTTTGATCAATGGGGAGTATTGCATAATGGATATGATAAATTTATTAAAGCTGAAAAATGTCTGCAATTATTAAAAGAACTAAATAAAAAAGTTATTTTAATTTCAAACTCATCTAATCCAACTCAACATTCCATTAATAATTTAAAAAAAATTGGATATAGTCAATCACTTTACAATTACTGCATCACAAGTGGAGAGATAGCGCTAAAAGCATTACAAAGTGATATTTATAAAATATATGGTAATAAATGTTACCCCTTAAAACTTTCAAAAGAAAAAATAAATATTTTTAACTTAAAATGCACACATAATATTAATAAGGCAAATTTCGCTATGATTGCAGATTTAAGCAATAATCTAAATATTTTAGATTTTGTTGAAGATTTAGATTTGATGATGAAAAATAATCTACCTTTGTTTTGTTCAAATCCAGACTACATGGTTTACGATAAGAAAAAATTATCAATGGCTGGAGGAACGATTGCTCAACTTTATGAAGATATGGGAGGTAAGGTTTATCGATACGGGAAACCCTTTAAACCCATTTATGAAAATATCATTAAAAATCAAAATATAACTAAGAATAAAAGGGTTTTGGTAATAGGGGACTCTCTTTGGCACGATATAGCTGGGGGTAATGAGATGGGATTCGATAGTTTATGGATTAAAAATGGCGTTCATAAACCTCAACTTCTTAAAAAAAAAGAAATTGATCCTTTAATATCGAAATATAAGCCCAAATATGCAATTTCTGACCTAAAACTATAATAACGGGTGTTGTAAAAAACAAACTTTTGTATTATAAACTCACTTCATGTCTAGAAGCTGCGATATTACTGGTAAAAAACATCAAACTGGCCATCATGTTAGCCACTCTAACATCAAGTCAAAAAGACGTTTTTTAGTCAACTTAAACAACGTGACTCTCTTTAGTGAATCTCTAAAGAGAAAATTTAGGTTTAGAATAGCCTCTTCAACATTAAGGACAATCGATAAGCACGGTGGTTTAGATCAGTTTTTAGCAAAAGCAAGTTCCAGAACATTAACCGATAAGGCACTAAAAATAAAAAAACAAATTGAAAAAAACGTTAGCCATCAAGCTAACTAATGCTTCAAGAAGTTTTTTTTAATCTTTCTCTTTATCTTCAAAATTTTCCAGTTTTAACCTTGTGGGCTTTTCAAGTTCTTTTTTGTTATTTCGCAATACTTTTTTTACTAAAATATTTTGGAAAATTAGGCATCTATGTTTATGTGTCTGTAGCAATTATTCTAGCTAATATTCAAGTATTAAAAGTTATAGAGTTTCCATTTTTTCCAGAGCCGATGGCTTTGGGTACTATACTTTTTATATCTATTTTTTTATGCACAGATATTCTTAATGAATACTATGATAAGAACTCTGCAACTAAGTGTATTTATTTAGGAATTTCTGCTTATCTTTTTTCAACTTTAATTATGTTTATCACAATCTCTTTTAATCCAATTGATATTAATTCATTTCCTGAATGGTCGTGGAGTATGCAAATGCATGAATCAATGCAAAATATTTTTTTACCCCAGTTTCCAATTATTGTTGCAAGTTTATCTGCATTTTTCGTAAGCCAAAAAATTGATATTTTTATTTTTTCTTATTTTAAAAATAAAAATTCTTCACATTTATGGTTTCGAAATAACATTTCAACAATTTTTTCACAGTTTGTTGATAATTTGATATTTAGCCTATTAGCCTTTAATTTTCTCTCGTCAAATCCCGTGCCAATCATAGATCTAATTATTTCTTATGGGATCGGTATTTATATTTTAAGAATTTTTCTTGGTTTTTTTGATACTATTTTTATTTATTTAGCAAAATACTTTGTGCCAAAAAGTGAGTAACTTTTTCCAAATTACTCACAAGGTTAAAGACAGTAGAGCTAGAGTAGGATTAATTAATACTTTTCATGGCGTTGTTGAGACACCTGCTTTCATTTTTTGTGGAACAAAAGCAACAGTTAAATCTGTTCTTCCAGATCAAATAAGAAATGCCAATACACAAATAATTTTGTCAAATACATACCATTTGATGATCCAACCAGGTGAAGAAATAATAGCAGATGAGGGTGGTTTACAAAATTTTACTAAATGGCGAGGACCAATGATGACAGACAGTGGGGGATATCAAATATTTTCTTTAGGACATGGTTCTGTTTCGGAGGAAATCAAGGGTAAAAATCCAAACTCAAAAAGAAAATCTTTAATTAAGATTAATGAAGAAGGGGCTATTTTTAAAAACTATTTAAATGGAGATTTGATTTCACTGACGCCAGAGCGATCCATTGAATTACAAAGAAAATTTGGAGCTGATTTAATATTTGTTCTTGATGAATGTACTCCATATAACGTATCCAAAAAATATACTGAAAATTCTATGTATTTAAGTCATCGTTGGGCACAACGGTGTTTAAAATCTTTTAACAATCCATTTGCGGGATATGAAAACCAATATGGATCTGCTGGCCACCAACAACTTTACGGCATTATTCAAGGTGGGGTTTACCAAGACCTCAGAAAAATTGCCTGCGAAGAAACGTGCGCATATGATTATGATGGACTTGCCATTGGAGGATCGCTAGGAGGCACCAAAGAACAGATGCATGAGATTTTTTCAATGTGTTCCAATTGGATTGATCAAACTAGACCCGTTCACGTACTTGGGATAGGCGGATTAGACGATATCTTACATGGTGTAAGTTGTGGATATGACACTTTTGATTGTGTTTCCCCAACTAGAATTGCAAGACATGGTATAATGCTTTCTTTTGATAAAATTAATGGTCATAATCTTAACAATTCTTTCTATAAAAATGATCATTCTCCGTTGGATGATGAGTGTGATTTAACTGAGATTAAAAATTTTTCAAAGGCGTATGTACATCATCTTTTTAAATCTAATGAAATTTTAGGGATGGTTATACTATCGATTTACAATATATGGTTTATGAATAGGTTTTTCACTCAAATAAGAAAAGCAATCAAAGATAATAATTTCAGTTTTTATAAAAATGAAATTTTATCCAAAATTCATTAAGTAAATAGGGACTCAATTTTATCAAACATAATCCCACCCAATTCCTCAATATCATGAATTGTAATTGCTTTAGAGTAGTATTGGCCTACATTATGACCTATACCAATTGCTAAAAGTTCAATATTTGACTTTTCTTCAATTGCAATAATAGTGCTCTTAAGGTGTTTTTCAAGATAGTTGCTATTATTTACCGAAAGTGTTGAGTCATCGACTGGAGCGCCATCAGAAATAACAATTAAAATTTTTCTAGTTTCTGGTCTTTTAGATAATCGTGATGTAGCCCATAATAAAGCTTCACCATCAATGTTTTCTTTTAAAAGACCCTCTTTAAGCATTAAACCTAAATTAACTTTGGATTTTTTTGAATTTTGATCCGCAGATTTATAGATTATATGTCTTAAATCATTTAACCTTCCGGGATTTTTATTTTTTCCATTTTTTAACCAATACTCTCTTGTTTTGCCTCCTTTCCACGCCTTAGTAGTAAATCCTAAAATTTCAACTTTTATCTTACATTTCTCCAGGGTGGAGGCGATCATATCAGTTGTAAGCGCAGCTATCATAATGGGCTTACCCCTCATGGATCCTGAATTATCAATTAATAGAGTTACGATGGTATCCTCAAATTTTATTTCTTTTTCTTTTTTATAAGACAAGGAATTAGAAGAATTTGTGATTATTCGGGTAAGCTTAGAGGTATCTAAAATACCCTCATCTAGATCGAAGTTCCAAGATCTATTTTGTTTTGATTGAAGCTTTCTATAAAGTTTATTGGCTAATCTAGATATTTGTTTTTGATATAAGTCGCATTTCTCATCTAACTGTTTGCGCAATGCAGTTAGTTCTTCAAAATCACATAATTTAGCAGCTTCAATAGTTTCATCAAACTGATTAGTAGCTGCTTTATAATTTGTTCCTAAATTTTTATAACTTTCTATAGATTTAATATTTTCCTCTATAATTTGATCGTTGAATTCAACATCAACTTCTTCCCCTTGAACGCTAGATTGATTATTGTCTAAATCACTTTCTTGAGGGTTAAAACTTTCCTCATTTTTATTCTCCTCAGGAGTTTTAGACTCTTCTTCTTTTTGATTTTGTTGTTGATCATAATTTTCATCATCTTTTCCATCATTAATATTCTTATCATCTTCATCTTCGATATTTCTTTCAGTGGGATAAATTAATCTAAGTAGTTTTAAAGATTTTTTTAAAAATAGTTCTTGAGAGTTAAGAAAATGGGGTAGCTTTTCTAATTCTGTGAAAAACTCTTCTTGATTTTCTTTAGTGACAATACTTTCGAAACTTTTTTTATCAATTTTTTGTTTACCTTCAAATAAATCTAAAAAATATTTTGTTATAGATACATAAAAAATATCTTTGACTTCAGTATTTTTTTTTTGTTTAAGTAATTCAATTCTTCTTATCCATTTTAAAATAATAT
>CAYRCI010000011.1:0-37598 GCA_964422765.1 uncultured Alphaproteobacteria bacterium
GCGCTTCCATCATAGGACCAAGTTTCAGAACCCTTTTTAAGACCTCCTTGATACTTCTCGTTAAAATTTTGATCCTTTAAAATTTGCCATTGTGGGTGATCTTTAATATCTACTAATCTTCTTTGATACAAAGGAACTAATTCCGATAATTCCGGGTGAATATTGGGACAATGTAAACATTCACTATAATTTTCCCAATAAATTTTCCAATTACAATTGACAACTTTTTTCCAAACATGACCTATTACAAATTTTTCTAAATTTAATTTTTCTATAGTTGGATCAGTATATTGGAAGACATTGTTTAATTTAAATTTAGCCCGAGAGTCGAAATTAATAAAAACTAAACCCTTCCAAATAAAGTGATTAACTTTTTTTAAGGAATACTTTTGTTTCTTAAATGATTGAATGTTTATAGAGGTTGTATTTAAAAGAGAGCCGTCGGTGATGTTATATGACCATTGATGATAGGGGCATATAATTGTAGGTGTTTTTAACTTTCCTTCGGAGGAGTCAAAAATCTGTGATCCGCGATGAATGCATGAGTTAAAATAAACTGATAACTGATTATTTTTATTTTTAATTAAAATAATATTTTTTTGGTCTATTTGAAGTGTCCTGTAATGGTTGGGTTTAATGGAATCAAGATGACAAACATAAAGCCATTCTTTTAAAAATATATTTGAAATTTCTTTTTGGTAGATTGAGGAGGAAAAATACCAATGAAAAGGAATAGATTTAACTGGCTTTTTAAGAGAGTTAAAACTCATTATTTAATATAACCAAAAAAAAGTTATTTGTGATAGGGTTTGTTGATGGTTATCTTTATATGTAAGTTCGTTCATTATTTAGCACTTTTTATCGCTGGTGGTGCAGGCATTGGTAATAGTGTTATTCAGTCAATCTATCAAAAAGAAGGCAAGGTACCTGAGCCTCATTTAGCGAGAGCTTTTAGAGTGCTTGTGAAATTAGCGCTTATCTCGATCATAGCCATCTGGGTCACAGGTTTTATTATGGTTTATTCAATCTATGGATCTTTTAACCTGGGTTGGGCATTTCATATGAAATTATTGGGCGCAACACTGTTACTAATGGGAGTGGCGTATATAAATTTCCACCTCAATAATTCCTTCAAAAATCAACTACCCCCTAATACAGTTTTACTCAAAAGAGTTGTGTCAATTAATAGATTGTCTTTAGTGCTTATTTTATCTGGGGCAATTTTAGCTTTTAATTAAGATATAAAATTAATAAATTTTTATTTTATGATAAAGTGCATGAATGGAAGTTGATTTAAATAAATGGTTTCATTGTAAGGTTGATAAAGAAGAGTTTGTTAAACTGTTGCAGCGATCGGACTACCAAGGTTTTAAACATATGTTTATTTTCTTTGGTTCTTTACTAGTTTTTGGATACCTTGCATATGTTAGTTGGGGGACTTGGTGGGCTGTTTTATTTTTCTTTATTTATGGAAACATCTGGAACTGTGCTGACCCCATTTGGCATGAAACAGGTCATAAGACTGCCTTTAAATCTAATTTCTGGAATAACTTCTTTTATCAAATAGGAAGTTTTATGACGGGATTTGAGCCTGTGCGTTGGCGGTGGTCTCATTTTAGACATCACGGGCATACCTATTTTGATGACCCTTTAGATTTTGAAATCGCTATAAGAAAACCTGCCGATCTATTGTATTTCTTTTCTTTATTTATTCCTTTTTCTGATTTTTTCTATTTTAAAAAAACTACACAGTACGAAACTATACTTCATGCCTTAGGTATTAAAACAGAAGTGATGAAACAAGCCATACCGGAGCGAGAACATCCAAAATGTATTAACTCTTCAAGAATACATGTGGGAATTTGGTTAGCAGTAATACTTATTTCCATTGTTTCACAATCATGGTTACCCGTTTTATATTTTGTTTTGCCGAATTATTATGGGCAACAACTTCGACGTTTATTTGGATTAACCCAACACACAGGATTGAAAGACAACATTAAAGATCATCGTTACAGCACCCGCACCATGCATTTAAATCCAATATTTAGTTTTTTATATTGGCAAATGGAATATCATATTGAACATCATATGTTCCCAACGGTACCCTCGCATAACCTTCCCAAACTTCATGAACTAATTAAAGATCAAATGCCTCCTGCAAAGAAAGGATTGTGGGATGCGTATTCAGAAATTATTCCCACTATAATCAAACAGGCAAAGAACCCCAGCTACGAACTACAAGTTAGAGTGCCTCAATAAATATATGCCTAAAAAAAAAATTTCTGTTTATGATTTATTAAGTTTAAAAGGTAAAAAAAAATGGCCTCAGGTGCATGTAAATAATGAGCTTGAAGCATTAGCAGCAGTTCAGGTTGGAATTGAGATAATATCTTGTGAACCAGATGCATTGAAAGAGATAAGGCTCAACGCCCCTCATGCTTTTTTATCTGTGGGCCTAAAACATGGAAGTGTTCACTCTCCTGCTGAAGCTATTAAAAGAGGTTTTGAAATTCTTGAGATGGGCGGCGATGCTGTTTATTGCTCTCACTCGGTATATTTTATTGAAGCCATGGCACGAGAAGGCATACCGATTACCTCTCATGTAGGATTGGTACCCAATCTTGCAGCATGGACAAATTTTAGGGCTGTTGGAAAAACCGCTGAGGAAGCAATGACAGTGCTTCAAAAGGCTAAAGATATTGAAAATGCGGGTGCTGCATTTTTAGAAGTAGAAGTTATACCCGTTGAACTTGCAGATTATATTACCAAAAATACGAATATGATTACTATGGGAATGGGCTGCGGAAATGTTTGTGATACACAATATTTGTTTAGTGATGATATTTTAGGAACCAATCAAGGGCATTACCCGAGACACTCCAAAAGGTATGTTGATTTGGCAAAAGTAGAAAATGAGCTTCAAACTCTAAGAAAAAAGGGTTTTGATCTTTTTGTTAACGATGTCAACAATGGCGCCTACCCAGAGTCAAAACATCAAATTCAAATGGAAAAAGTCGAATTTGAAAATTTTTTAGAAAAAGTAAAGTGACAAACATCTCTGCTTATTTAATTTTAGTCATTGCTGTTATTTTCGGTACGGCTTCAAATAGCTTTGCCAAAAGCGCTAATGGATTTACTCAGTTCATTCCTACGCTTTTCAGTATGATTACTATTGTTTTATGTATGTACTCACTCTCTCAAGTAATGAAATCAATCCCTGTTGGAATTACCTACGCATCTTTTGCAGGACTATGTATCATTGCAACATCAGCGATTGGTGTAATTCGTTTTAGCCAAATACCCAATGCATGGACAATATTTGGTTTAGGATTAATTATATCTGGTGTTTTGATTGTAAATTTATTAGGTGAATAAAAAATTAAATAGCGTTTAGGTATAATTCCAAATCTAACTCGGATACGGTTTCCATAACTTTTCTATATTCCATTTTTTTAATAGCGATAAAGGCCTTATGAAAATCAGCCCCAAAGGTATCTTTCAAAAAAGAAGATTTTTTTGCGGCTTTAATTGCAGAATTCCAGTCATCTGGCATATTTTTAATTTTTTCGAATTTTTGTTCATAGGCGTTGCCAAAAGTTTGAGCACCGGGATCTAATTTTTCTTTTAAACCAAATTCAATCGCCGATAAAACTGTTAATGCCACTAAATAAGGGTTGGCATCCACTCCAGATACGCGGTGCTCTATTCTTCGACTTTTTATACTACTCGAAGGAATTCTAAAGGCGACCGATCTATTATCAAATCCCCAATTTGGGGTTATTGGTGCGTAAGAGCCTACTAAAAATCGCCTCCAACTATTGGCATTGGGCGCAAATACCAGCATCGAGTCTGCCATGGTATTTCTTAACCCTCCAATAGCGTGGAGTAAGTTAGGGTTAAATTTATCTTTTTTACTCTCCGCAAACATGTTTTTGCCTTTTTTATCAAATAGGGAAATATGAAAATGCATCCCAGAACCTGAGACGTTTTCTATGGGTTTAGGCATAAAGCATGCGGTTACTCCATAACTCCTTGCTTGAGTTCGAATTATTCTTTTCAATCGTAAAATATCATCAGCTGCTTTTAAAAGGGAGTCTTGATAATTTAAAGTAAGTTCAAATTGGCCAGGTGCGTATTCGGATATAACCGTTTCTGCTTGTATACCTGCCAGATGGGCTGCTTCATAGACATCATCAAACAAAGGCATCATGCCATGCAAATGATCCACAGAATAAACATCAGTTCGAAGGCGAGACCCTTTTCTCTTACCCACTATAGATTTAGCGGGTTGAAGCTTTCCGTATTGATCGGGCTCATGGGAAACTAAAAAAAATTCTAATTCAAAGGCGCCTTTAGCTGAAATACCTCTACCTTTCAATTCCAAAATTTTGTTTTCTAAAATATTACGAGGATCAGTTAAAATAGGTTTTTTAAACTTATCGCGCATGGACATCATCACCTCACCTCTAGGTGGATTGGATTTATGAACTAAAATTAAAGAGTTAGGGATTGGATGCGCAAAAATATCCATATCACCCTCATTTAATACCAAGCCAGTATCTGGAACATCTTCTCCAGTAATATCCATACCTAACGTTGACAGTGGTAATTTTCTTCCCGATTTATAAAGAGACAAAAGCTCATGTCTTCTGATTATCTTTCCTCTACCCACTGTATTCGCATCGTGCATCAAAATATCAAATGATTTTACGGCAGGGTTTAATTTAAGAAACTTTTCAGCTTCTTTAATAGAGGCAAAAGGAGAATATTTTGATTTCATGGGAGAGTTAGATTAATTGTTGTAATACATCATCAAAGTTTTTAACAAGTTTATTTATTTGTTTATCATAAGTAACAGGACTTATTAACATCATATTATGAAATGGTGCAATTAAAGAACCTCTATTCATTAAACCCAAATGTACTGCTCTTTCTAGCTTAGGTTTATGCGCTTTTAATGCCTCACTGCCATTTTTTAATGGTCCAGGAGAACAAATAAACTCAACTCGTGCCCCTACTCTGACAACATGCCAATTTAATTCATGTTTTTGGATAATCTTATTCAATCCCATTTCGAGTTTTTTTGCTCCTTGCTCCATTTTTTTATAATTCAATCTAGTAATAACTTTAGTTAAAGTAGCGTTTAAAGATGCAAATTGGATAGGATTAGCGCTTAATGTTGTGCCAATGCCCGATCTTCCATCAAATTTAGATTTCAAATAATTTTGATAAAGCTTAGAAAATCGATCATTCATTCCCCAAACAGCAGTTGTTATTCCACTAGCTATACATTTTCCAATTACAATCAAGTCTGGTTTAAGATTATTCTGTCTTCCATACCCACCATACCCTGAAGAAATTGTATGTGTTTCATCTAAAATAAAGAAGGCTTTGTACTTATGAGTAAGTCTAATTAATTTTTCTAAGAATTTTTTTTCAGGTAAAACCATACAACAATTGGTTAATACTGGCTCTGTTAAAACTGCAGCAATACTGTGTTTTTTAAAAAGCATTTCAACTTGTTTTAAGTTATTAAATTCTGCAACCACTGTACCTTTAGATAAGTCATAAACCTGACCCGTTAGACCTTGTGCATTTACAGTTTTATTTCTTTTAAGTTCCACAAGAGTGTCATCAACAGCGCCATGGTAACATCCGTTGAATACCAATATCTTTGATTTACGTGTCACTGCTCGCACAACTCTAATTGCAAATCTATTAGCATCGGAGGCTGTATTGGCTATCTGCCATTGATATTTTCCAAAGACACGAGTTAAGTTAATTCCTGCATTAACAGCCTGTTTTGAGGGTAGCATATAAGCAAACCCTTTTTTAGATTGTCTTATAATTGCATTAGAAACAGCGCTGGGGCTATGACCAAACATACTGGCAGTATCTCCGAGGCAGAAATCATCAAAGGTATTATTATCAATATCCCTAATCTGACTTCCAAGCGCCTGATCAATCAATGGTAAAAAAGGCAATGACCAATCAGCCATCCAATTCATAGGGTGTCTATTAAAAAAAATGTTTGAATTATTAAGTTTCGATTTAGCCGAATTTACATGTTTTTTTTTAAAACCAATTAATTCATTTGAATAAAATCTATTTAAATTTGAATTACTTATACTATTAGACATAAAATATATTAGACAATAAAATTATATTATATTGAATATACTACTCTTAACTCAAAATTATATTAATTTGTTTTAGTTGAAAATAAAATGAGATACTCGCAGTATAACTATGCAGAAAATGAAAAAATTTATTGGGAAAATTCAAATAACTTTTATGAAATACCAAAAGTAAATTTAAAAAAACATTATGATCTTATAATAGTTGGGTCAGGTTATACGGCCTTATCTACTGCTTACCATCTTGATAAAAATAAATCAGTCTTAATTGTCGATAAAAGTTCTATTGGCTATGGTGGTTCATCTAGAAACGGAGGTTTTTGTTGTCTTGGTGGAACAAAATTATCATATAAAGAAATAGAAAATAAATATGGTTCAAACGATCTCATAGATTTTTTTAATATCCAAAAGAATGCTATTAATTTAGTTAGAAGTATTTTGGATGAACAACTACCCTCAGATGAAATCGGAGAAATACTGTATTACTACAATGAGTCTGAATTATTAAATGATGTTCATGAGTACGAAGTATATAAAAATAAATTAAATTTAGAATTTGATGTATTTTCAAAAAATCAATTAATACAAAATCAACTAAACTTAAATGGGGTTCAAGGAGCTATAAAAATGAATTATGGATTTGGAATAAATCCAAAAAATTTAGTTTCTAAATTAATAAAAAAAATTTTGAATAATCAAAATGTAGATTTTTTAGAAAACTCTGAAGTCAAGTTAATTAAAAAAAAGGATGATGGTTTTGAAATTACAATAAACAATCAAAGCATAAGGGCTCAAAAATGTCTTTTAGCCACTAATGGATACTTAAATAGCAAGAAACCACTTTCATCAGTTTATAATAATTTAATGCCCGCATTATCTAATATATTGGTAACAGAACCTATCGATAACAATCAATTTTCTAATTGGAAAACATTTGTTCCCTGCGCTGATAATATCCCCCTACTTCATTACTTTCGACTTTTAAAAGATAATCGTATTATGTTCGGAGGCAGAGGTGGGCATTCTTATCAGGATACACAAACCTATAAAAAGATTCTTTTAAACGACTTTAGAAAAATTTTTCCAGAATTTAAAAATTCAAATGTGGAATATTTTTGGAGAGGATTAGTGGGCGTAACTAATGAAAGAATTGCACATATTGGGGTCGATGAAGGTATTTTCTATGGCTATGGTTATAATGGGAATGGTGTGAGTTTAGCTACTTACTTTGGTAAATTGTTATCTCAGCTCCTAGATGAAAAAATAAAAATAGACAATCTCCCAAACTGTTTAACAAGCAAGCCTAAAGCGATGATTTTTCCAGAACTAAAAAGATTTTATTTATTTTTAGTATATCAATATTATAAGTTTAGAGCTTAGTAATTGCATTAATAACTATCGCACTTAATTGTAATACCTAGTTAAGATATAGACTTTTTAGATGACAAACAGGTGACAAATCTCTTGTTATCATGTAAAAATTCTTTCACTGGCCCGCTGGCAGATTGGTTATGCAGAGGACTGCAAATCCTTGTAGCTCGGTTCGATTCCGGGGTGGGCCTCCAAAAAATATATTTACATTAATAATTCAACTACTATCTTCCTAAAAATGACATCCTTCGATCATATTGAAGTTCATGTAAAAGAAATTGAAAAATATATTAAATTTTTAAAAATTATATTTGAGGGTGGAGAAAGCAAAAAACTCTCAGATGAGGGAACGTCGATGTTTAAGAGCCCAGAGGGATTATTTATTGAAATTAAAAAAATTAATTCAAATAGTGAGCCACAATTGGCAGGTTTTTGCCAACCTTGTCTCAGAAAAATTAATGCAAAAGAATTTATAAATGAAAATAAACTAGAGGTAATTAGTGAAGCGGAGAGCCCAAATGGAAAAATTTATTTTTTTAAAGATCACGAGGGTATTATTTGGCATTTAAAAGACTACCAAGATAGAGACTGGACTAATAACTGGTAATTTTAAGCTAAATTCAATTCTGCAATTAAGGATTTTAAGTCAAGTGCTTTGGTATACATTTGTAATTGATTATCCTTATTGTATGGCCAAAGATCTTTAGGCTTATCCCAATATAACTCAACTCCGTTTTTGTCTGGATCATCTAAATATAAGGCCTCACTGACTCCATGATCGCTGGCGCCCACTAAAGGTATATTATTTTTTTGAAGACGCATTAAAGCATCAGCCAAATCTTTTCGCTCCGGATACAAAATTGCTAAATGATAAAGCCCCGTGGTACCAATGGGTGGTGGCATACCTCCACTGCTCTGCCAAGTGTTTAATCCAATATGATGATGGTAGTCTCCTGCTGCAATAAAAGCAGCTTGATTACCTAATCTTTGCTTTAATTCAAACCCAAGAACTCCGCAGTAAAATTCTAATGAACGATCAAGGTTAGCTACTTTTAAGTGAACGTGGCCAATTTTTACTTTTTTATTAATGTTGTTCATGCATCTTCATTAAATGATTGATCGACTGGTAGTTGCATTCCATTTAATAGTTGATTTGTCTTTGCCGCTAAAGAGACAATTCTTAAAAACTCAGCGTGTTCCTCTTGCGTTAAACCTAATTTTCTAGCTGCCGCTGTATGAGAGTGGATACAATAACTGCAGTTATTAGTAATGGATACCGCCATATAAATTAACTCCTTAGTTTTTTTATCTATTAGGGTTTCTTTGGACATAGTAGATTTTACTTCCTGCCAAATATCCTTAAGGAGTACAGGATTAAAAGATAAATATTTCCATAGATTACCAATATAATCAGTACTTCTTGTTTTTTTTATGTCATTAAATACCTCTTGGGTTATGGGATCTTCAAAACTATCGTTCAATTTGACTGTAGACATGTCTTCTCCTTTTCCTAATTGATTATTAATTATTAAATCATAAAATCCCGATGGTTTGTCAAATTTTATTTTTCGCAATATTAATTTATTAACGTTTGGTTTTTTAGCAGCTTTTGCCTCTGGCTTTGGTCAAACCTTTTTTATTTCACTCTTTAGCAATGATTTTAGATCTACCTTTAACTTATCTAATACGCAGTTTGGAAGTCTTTATTCAATTGCTACAATTTTAAGTGCAATAACAATTATTTGGGCAGGTAAACTCATCGATGTAGTTCCACTAAGGAGGTATACATTAATAATCATAGTCTGCCTTGCAGGAACATGCCTGATGGCAAGTTCTGTTTTTCATGTAGTGATGTTATTTATAACAATTTATTGTTTGAGGTTATTTGGACAGGGTTTAATTAGTCATACCTCTAGAACCACCATGGCTCGTTATTTTGATACCAATCGAGGCAAAGCGTTAGCTATTTCTGGATTTGGATTTTCATTTGGAGAGATGATTTTTCCCTCAATAGTCGTATCTTTACTTATTCTGATTGGTTGGAGAATGACTTGGTTTGCGTCTTCAATCTTTATAATTGTCTTTTTTGGAACCCTATTTTTCTTTTTATTGCGAAATAAAAAATATGTAAATGAGACTATAGAAGCTGATCTATCTAACCCAGTTTCAGTTTCATGGCGTCGAAGAGATGTCTTAAAAGATAAAAAATTTTACTTTTATCTTCCTATTTCTCTTATTATGTCATTTACAGTAACTGGTTTTTTATTTCATCAAGTATTTATTGCTGAAATCAATAGCTGGAAAATTACAGATATTGCCCATAGTTTTATTTATTACGCTATGGCAGGAATATCCGGTTCTATAATAGGTGGTTTACTCGTAGATAAGTTCAAGGCAAGAAACTTGGTTCCATTCTACTTGCTTCCGATGATGTTGATATTTTTTATTATGTTATTTAGCAATAACGTTTTAATTTTATATCTCTATATGGCCGGATTGGGATTATCAAACGGTTTAAATGAAAACATAGCAAATTCTCTTTGGGCAGAACTATATGGTATCAAAAATCTTGGTGCTATCAGAGCCATGCTTACCTTTTTTGGAGTATTGGCCTCAGCCGCTTCTCCCTTTCTCTATGGAATGATTTTAGACAAGTTTCATAATATTTACCCATTAATTATTTTGGGGATTGTATCTATAATTGGTTTCTCTCTTTTAGGATATTACGGAAAAAAAATTAATTAACTTCATATCCTTTTTTAAAGGCCTCTATAGCTATTAACGCACATCCCTTTGCATCGGATAAGGCATCGTGATGATTAAGAGGTATTCTTAAATTCTTACAAACTGTATTAAGTTTGTTATTTTCAAAATTCCAAAAATTTCTCGCTATAGAAACCGTATCTCTAAACTCTTGCTTCGGTAAATCTATTTTATAATAATAACAACAAGAGTGTAGAACCGATCGATCAAAAGGTGCATTGTGCGCAAAAAAATAATCAACTGTATTTAATTCAACTTCAATCTCGCTCCAAATTTTATTAAATGGTTTAGCTGTTTTAAGCATCTCCCAAGTTAAACCATGTATGTCTGTAAAGTGCACTTCAGGTTTAGGTGGTTTAATTAAAAAAGAATTTTTTTTAAGTATCTTAATTTTATTAAAAATTACATAACCAATTGCACAAGCAGAAGTTCTTTCACTCGTTGCGGTTTCAAAGTCTATTGCAGCGTATAACTGCATTAAAACATCTGATTTATTATATCAGCGTATTTTTTTTGAACTTCGTGCCTTCTAACCTTCATAGTGGGAGTCATTAAATTATTTTCGATAGTAAAGGGTTCATCAATAATTGAAAATTTTTTAATTTTTTCTGGTTGTGTTAATTCAAGATTGATTTGATCAATAATTTTTTGAATTGTTTCTTTGGATGCATTAAGTTCTTTATTTGAAACAATCAGTGCTGCAATATAGTTTTTTTGTTCACCAAAGACACAAACTTGTTCAATTTCTGCGGATAAACTGAGTAAATTTTCAATTTTAGATGGAGCGATATTATCTCCCCCAAGAGAGACGATTATATCTTTCTTGCGATCTGTTATTTTTAAATAACCATCTTGATCAAATTCACCAATATCACCGGTATAAAGCCAGTTATCTTTTATAGTTTCATTGGTAGCGTCATCATTGTTCCAATATCCAATCATTAAGTTTTCACCTCGAACTAGAATTTCCCCATCCTCTGCTAATTTAACTTCAACACCAGGAAAAATAGGTCCAACTGTATCGACTTTTATTCGATGAAGCGGATTGCAGCTAACGACTGGGGATGTTTCCGTTAATCCATAGCCTTGTAAGGTCTTCAATCCAAGAGCGTTTAAAGACTCTCCTACTTGTTGATCTAAAGGACCTCCTCCAGAAACAAAGGCTTCCAACCTTCCACCAAATTGTGCTTTTACTTTTTTTCGAACAAGTTTATCTAGAATGAAGTTATTTATGATTTCCAGAATATTTAATTTTTTATTATTTAATTTTTTTACTCCAAGAGAGATCGTTCTATTAAATAATTTTTGTTTAAATGAAGATTGATTTTTTAAATTAATCTGCATTTTTGCATAAAGATTATTATAAAATCTTGGTACAGCCGTCATAATGTGTGGTTTGGCTATTTTGATTGTAGGCAATAATGTATCAATGCTTTTATTATAAAATACTTGGGCTTCCATCATAATTTGTACAAATTGAACAGCGTGCTCATAAGAATGAGACAGTGGCAACCAAGTTAAAAAAGTTAAATCAGGTTTTTTTAAAGATTCTAGAAGCTGGTAGGCCCCCTCACAATTACTTAGTATACCTCCGTGACTTAATACTACGCCTTTTGGTAGTCCCTGAGTTCCAGATGTGTAAATTATACAAGAAGGATCAGTTCGAGTAATTTCATTAATTAAAGAAGGTTGATTAGTATTACTTTTAGGAAGTTGATTTAGGCAAACCATATTGGGCATATTCTCAATTTCAAAATCATCAAAGCAAATTATAAATTGTAATTCATAGTTAATTTTCTTACAGGCGGTATTGATAGTTTGAAAAAGTGATTTATTTGAAACAATTAAACCTTTAGGTTTTGCGTCTGCTAGGATGTGTTCAAAATCTCTTGAGGTATAAGTGGTATAGTTCGGAACAGAAATTAATTTGCTAGACATAATAGCAATATCAGCTGCCATCCATTCAGGCCTATTTTCAGATACCAGCATTACCCTATCCCATTCTTGTAGACCTAGATCTATTAAATAGGATTGAATTTTTAATATTAAATTTTTCGTGTCTTTCCATTTTAAAGTATGGATTTCTCGACTAAAGGGATCTGTTCTTAGTAAATGTATTTTATCTAAATTTTTTTCTGCTTTCGAAAAAAAAAGCTCGGGTAAGCTAGAAAGTTTATTCATTTCATCAATAGATTATAAAAATTATCCATATTAATCATCAAATTTTCATCATATGTAACAAGATGATTGTTTTCATCAATAAATAATTTCATTTTAGGATCATTAGCGATTTCATATATTTTTTCCCCCATCCAAAATGGAACAACGTCATCTCCTTTTGCATGCATGATAAAAATAGGTGAAAAGTTTTTATGAATTTTGGAACTACTAAGAAACTTATCTTTCAACATCCAGGACACAGGTAAATAGGGATAGTGATATTTTGCAGCGTCTATCATTGATGTAAAAGGAGCTTCCAAAATCACACCTTTAAATCGATATTTGCTTGCCATTTCTAGGGCAACAGCAGTTCCCAAAGACTCACCATAGATAATTATATCCTGAGGAGAAATATTTTGATTATTTAACCATTGTAAAGCTGACTCAGCATCTAAATATAAACCCTCCTCAGTAGGAGTGCCGGTATTACCACTATATCCCCTCCATGAGATTAAAATAATATTCTGCTCATATTTAGAGAGTTTATTTATTTTATAGAAACGATTTTCAATGGGTCCAGCATTTCCATGAAACATAAGTAAAGTTGTTTTAGTAATACTTGGATGTTGAAAAAAAATAGATCTAAGCTGATCCCCCTCATTATTATCTATAAATATTTCGTTGGCATTAATAATCAAACTTTCATCGTCATAATTGTCAACGTTAGGTAGATACAATAAAGATCTTTGCTTTAAATAAACAAAAATAACTACACTGATGTATAAAAGAAAAAGGACGAGTATAATTTTAATTATTAGAGAAATATTCACTTAATTTTATAAATAAACTTATCAAAAAAACCATTAGCTGAAGCTTTAAATTTTTTAAGATTATTTGAAAAAGTTAAGTTTGATTTTTTATCTTTATAATAGATATGACCTTTTGATGGAATATTTTTATCCAATGATCCTGTGGAAATAGCTATATAGTCATCAGATAGAATTGATTGAAAAAATAAAGAGCTGCCACATTCAGAACAAAAACCTCGTTTAAAGTTTTTACTAGAATTAAACCACTTTAATTTTTTTTTAGTTATAAATTTTAAATTCTCTTTTTTTACTTTTGTATAATTGCTAAATTCAGCATTCGATTTTTGACACATTGTGCAATGACACAATACAGAATATCTGCATTCATTTAAAATTTTAAATGAGATATTTTTACAAAGACAAGATCCATTAATAAATTTCATTTTGGTTGTAAAAGATTTTTAATAAGAGATATCCCATTTTTTTTCTTAAAGTCATATGATTTTTCGAATGATGTTAACTGCCAACCTGACATTCTAGACTTGATTTCATTTAAATTATTTTCCTTCCAAATATCATTGCATGTTTCATCCTTCCACAGTACTTTTTCTTCATTAGTCCTAGCACATCCATAACAGTAACCTGTAGAAGGGTCCGTTCTACAAACAGAAATACAGGGTGAAATAATTTTTTTCATAATGTTTTAATTATTCCTAATAATAATGGTTAAAAAACTGAATTAGTATGAGTTTTTGATTATAATTTAAAGAAAATGATAATTGAAAATATAAAAAATTGTTGTAGTTTGTTGACACGTTCCGCAGTAGCTCAGCGGTAGAGCATTCGGCTGTTAACCGACAGGTCGTAGGTTCGAATCCTACCTGCGGAGCCATTTATTTTTAAATGTCCTCCAAACAATTATTATCTACCATTTGTTTAGTGCTTGCCGCATTAATTTGGGGCACCGCCTTTGTTGCACAAACAACAGGGATGGAATACGTTGGACCGTTAACTTTTACTAATATTCGATTTATAATCGGCTCCATTTTAGTAGCACCCTTAGCCCTTAGGGAAATTTCAAAATTTAAAAAAATCAAAAATAAAAATAAATTATTTATTATTATGTTTTTAACAGGTCTGTGCTTACTTTTAGGGTCCTATCTACAACAGTACGCTCTTCAGTACACTAAAATTGGAAATGCCGCTTTTTTAACGATACTTTATGTACCATTTGTTCCGATTATTTCTCGTTTTTTTTTAAACAAAAAAATTCATTGGAGTATTTGGTTCTCAGTTTCTATTTGTTTGATAGGTTCATATTTTTTAACTATTCAAAATAATTTTGAAGCACAGTTTGCAGATATCTTAGTTGTAATATGTGCAGTTTTTTTTGCCTTACATTGTATTTTAATAGATGAATTTTTTGAAATTGTTGATGCCCCGTTTACATTGGCCACTACTCAATTTTTTTTATGTTTTATAATAAGTCTTCCATTAATTTTCATTTTTGAAAATCCTACCTTTGAAGGAATTCAAAAAGAAATTTTTGAATTACTTTATGTGGGCATAATGTCTGTGGCTATTGCTTTTACGTTGCAAATTATTGGGCAAAGACATGTAAAACCCTCCACTGCCGCAATTACCTTTTCACTAGAGGGTATATTTGGTGCGCTAGCGGCCTGGGTTATTCTTAGTCAGGTATTAACTCAATTACAAATAGTGGGGTGTTTTTTAATTTTGATGGGAGTATTGATCGCACAGTTAATTCCTCTGTTTAATCAAGAGGCAGCTGATACTCGCTTTTATAAAGATTAAATCTTTATTCACAATATAAAATATTATAAGTTCTCTTATATGAGCGAGGATAGTAAATTTTTTATAAAAGACAGCGATGTGCCAAAACAATGGTACAACCTGGTAGCGGATTTAAAGGAGCCCATGAGCCCCCCTTTACATCCAGGAACAAAACAACCCATCGGTCCTGATGATTTAGCACCGCTATTTCCAATGGATTTAATTTTGCAAGAAGTCTCTCAAGAAAGGTACATTGATATACCCAAGCCTGTAATGGAAGCTTACAGTCGTTGGAGATCCACTCCTTTGGTTAGAGCAAGAGCTTTAGAGAAAGCTTTAGATACCCCAGCGAGGATTTATTATAAATATGAAGGTGCAAGTCCCTCTGGAAGTCACAAACCTAATACGGCCTTAGCTCAAGCCTTCTATAATAAAGAAGCAGGCGTTAAAAAAATTGCTACTGAAACTGGTGCTGGTCAGTGGGGTACTGCTTTATCCTATGCTGGCGCAGTCTTTGGAATTGAAATTCAAGTTTTTATGGTAAGAGTTAGTTTTAATCAAAAACCATATCGAAAAGCTATTATTGAAGGATACGGCGGAAAAGTAGTTGCTAGCCCATCTAATTTAACAAATTCAGGAAAAGCAATACTTGAAAAAGATCCAAATAATTCTGGTTCATTGGGTATTGCTATTTCTGAGGCAGTTGAAGTAGCAGCTACTAATAATGATACCAATTATGCATTGGGAAGTGTTTTAAATCATGTACTGATGCACCAATCCATTATAGGTCAAGAAGCTCTAATGCAAATGGATATGGCGGGTGATTACCCTGATATCGTTATTGGGTGCACAGGTGGTGGGAGCAATTTCTCAGGATTGTGTAATCCATTTCTTGGAAGAAAATTTAGAGGAGAACAAAATGTTCATGCTATTGCGATCGAACCTTCCTCATGCCCTTCCTTAACAAAAGGAAAGTATTCCTACGATTTTGGAGATACCCTTAAGTCAACCCCTCTTATGAAAATGCATACCTTGGGATCAGATTTTATGCCATCTCCCACTCATGTAGGTGGATTGCGTTATCACGGAATGGCACCAATGCTTAGTCATCTTGTGCACCATGGTCACGTTGAACCAAGAGCCTATAATCAGAAAGAGTGTTTAGAAGCCGGAATTAAATTTGCTAGAACAGAGGGTATTATGCCAGCGCCAGAGGCAACACACGCTATTAAAGGTGCTATAGATGAAGCTCTGAAATGTAAAGCTGAGGGTAGTTCTAAAGCAATATTATTCAACCTTTGTGGACATGGGCACTTTGATATGCAGGCTTATATGGATTACTTCTCAGGAAGTTTAGCTGATGACTCTTTTGATCAAAAAGCTTTTGAAAAGTCTATGGCTGCCATTCCAGCTGTAAATTAAACTACAACTGGCAGATCATTAAAATTTGATGTGTAGGCGGGGCTGAGATTTTTTCTTCTTGTGAGATAAAATTTTTCATAGTTTTCTTTTGCTATGGAAATAGTCCCGCTACCATACCTTTGATTTAAAGCATCAAACACCCTATTTACTTTAATGTTTTTAAGCAGGCTTTCCTCTGATTTTTGAACAAACAAATCTCTAGTATATACTCCTTCAGGTGTTAAATCCGATAATAGGACGCCTGCTTTTTTATATTTAATACCCGGTCGATAAATTAATTTTAAAGCGGCAATAGCTTTTCTAATAATTTCAAATAAGTCATTGGTAGGAGTGATAAAATCTAATGTCTCAAAACCATAATACTGATGATTGCTTTTATTAAACTTATTTGAACGAATAAAAACACTAATTTTTTTAGACTGTAAGTTATCATTTCTAATTTTTTCTGAGGCTCTTGTTGCATAGGAAATGACTCTTTTCTCTAAATCCTCGAATAGCTCAATATAATTCTCAAAAGATCTCGATACTCTGCACTGTTTTTTATTTTCTTGTTTATCTAAAACTGGAAAGCATATCTCACCATGAAGTTCTCTGTAAGTTCTCTCCACTACCACGCCTAAATGTTGCCTTATCCAACGCGGATCGGTTTTATAAAGATCGTAAGCTGTATAGATATTATTATATTGAAGAAATTTTGCTATTCTGCTTCCTATACCCCAAATGTCTCCTACATCTAAAATTTTTAATGATATTTCTACCTGTCTTGGCTCAACTAACTCAACTATCTGAGATCCAATTTCATCTTTTTTTGCTAAATAATTAGCAACTTTGGATAGTGTTTTATTTTTTGCTATTCCTATGCTCACAGGTACATCTAGCCACTTTTTAATAATTTTTTTGATCTCTTGGGCTCTATCAACAAAATTTCTATTAGAATATTTGTTAAAAATTAAAAAAGCCTCATCTACAGAGTAGACCTCTAAGCGATCAGCATAGCTTTTTAAAATATTCATTACTCTAGAAGATATATTTCCATATAAATTATAATTTGATGAAAAAACATAAACGGAATTAAGTTCTACTAGCTTTTTTATTTCAAAAAAGGGTACTCCCATCTTAATTCCAGCTTTTTTAGCTAAGGAGCTTCTTGCGATAACACAGCCATCATTATTAGATAAAACCACTACTGGTTTTTTTTTTAAATATGGCTTAAAAATAGCCTCACATGAGGCATAAAACGAATTACAGTCAACAAGGGCAATGATACTCATTTATTTAATAAATTGATGAATAACACTTGTTACCACACCCCAAATTTCCAAACTTTCGCCTTCTGGGATTAAGATATTTTGATATAGAGGATTTTCAGATTTTAAGACTATTTCCCCCATTGGCTTGATAAGTAATCTCTTAACCGTTAAATTTCCTTCAAGCACAGCGATTACAATATCTCTATTTTTAGCTTCTATACTTCTATCTACTATCAAAATATCTCCGTTGTTTATTCCCACATCAATCATTGAGTCGCCGCTAACTTTCATTAAAAAGGTCGATAAGTAATTTCTAATTAAAAGCTCTGATAAACTTAGATTATTTTCTATATAGTCATCAGCCGGAGATGGGAAGCCAGCTGAAATCCTAGATAGAATATAAGGGATAGGGTATTCTTTTTCAGGTATTTTCACATGACCTACCACTTTTTTGTTCATATTTTGTTCTTATAAACTATAATTCTAATTATTGGAATAAAAAAGAAGTGGTTATTTATTGTGCTCGTCAATCTTCTGATTAACGATGGCTAATTGCTCACAAAGGTTTTTAGTATGAGAAATAAAAACATATAAAACTAGATAAAGTGAAATAAAAATTAAAATAAAATCAAGATTAATTACTTTAGTTGCTTTTAAAAAAATTTTATTAATCAAAATAGAACCGATAAGACTGGTAATTATTGGTGCAAGACGAGAAAAAATTAAAAAATTACGAATTAATAGGTTTCTCTGATTATATAAATTTGTATTATCAACCATATAATTAACTAATATAAATATAAAATGGGTAAAATAGAAGCCATAAATATCAGTCATATAAGCGAAACAGATACAGTATATGTTAACCAAGCTTTTTTAGAAAAAAACAAAGGTATAGTTAATGATAGGTATTACAATAATTATAAAAATTCAATGGAACAGGTAACCTTAATAGACAAAGAAGAAATAGATTTATTTAATTACAATATTAAAAATAATATTGATTATAAAGACTTTAGAAGAAATATTATAGTTTCAGGAGTAAATTTAATACAAAACTTAAATAAAACTATTTTAATTAATGATGTTAAACTAAAAATACATGAGATTTGTCAGCCTTGTAAGTACTTACAAGATAAATTAAAAATACCTGAATTAGTAAAACTATTAGTAAATAAGAGCGGTGTCAGAGCTGAAATATTAACTAGTGGTTTTATTAAAGTGAATGATAAAATAAAAATTACTTAATATTTACTCCCAAATATCAAAAAAGTTTCTAGATTTACCTGGTGTTAAAATTGATAATGGATTAAATAAAAAATTTGTCTTATTATCTTCTTTTTTAATTTTAAAATCTGCTGCCAACAAACTCTCTTCAACATTTTTTCCAAAAAATTCATTAAGTATTGGGATATCCTTAAAATTTTTTTCAAATAAATAAAGGGGCCCATATGTACCATTCACTAATGCTGTTTTCTCTCTAGGATTAGCCTCTCCCTTAAATGAAAAAGCAACGGTCCCTCCTAGCATTAGTGCATGATCAAAATTAAATTTATCACCCTTTTTCTCAAGTGGCACTTCTAAATAATTAAATTCATCTTGCGAATTACTGAGAATAGAAAATACATCAAAAACTCTGGCAGAAAGTATTAAATTATAAAAATCAGAGTCTTTATTTACAGAAAAATCTTTGACTTTTATATTAATATTATAATCATCAAATTTTATAAATTCTCCCTTTCCAAATAAAGCCCCTCCAATCATATTTTTTGTAATTTTTTGAGCTTTAAAAAATTCCCCAGCGTTCTTAGAATATAAGTAAATTTGTTTATTTGAATTAGATTTTGGGAGGATTGAAAATTCAAATTCTTTATTTGAATCATAAAAAGTTAAAGACTCAAAGCCTTGATCATATACATAATCTAACGTGGGTGAATATAAAAAATATTCATCTGAGACTTTCATTTTAGATATATCCCATTTGAATATAATTTTTTTATTTAAGCTATTATTATTTTGAGGTTTTGGGAATAATTTCTTAAATTCATCATAAGTAATTTGATCAGTTGTTAGGTGAATAATTATTTCATTTTTTTTATATTTTATCACACCAAAATTTTTACTTTTATTTAAGTTAAAATTGAACTTAATTTCATCTATCTGCTTTTCTTTAAAACTTAAATCAATAGAAATATCATTTTTCTTGTAAGAAAATTCATATGCTTTTAAATTTAAAGAAAAAATTAATAAAAATATTAAATAAGTTATTCTCTTAGTCATTTTGATTTAATAAACTACTTTCTAAAAAATCGAATATATTTCCATTTAATACATCATCTACGTTTGAAGTTTGATGGTTAGTCCTTAAATCCTTGATCATTTTATATGGGTGCAAAACATAACTTCTAATTTGATTACCCCACCCTATTTCTTTTTTACTACTTTCGTTTTTCTTTTTTTCTTGGTTTTTTTTATCTAATTCTATCTCATAAATTCTTGATTTTAACATTTTCATAGCTGTATCTCGATTCCTATGTTGAGATCTCTCAGATTGGCTTTGAACTACAACATTATATTTTAAGTGTGTTATTCTTACTGCACTATCAGTTTTATTTATATGTTGTCCTCCTGCACCAGACGCTCGATAGGTATCTACTCTTAAATCTTTGGCATTAATTTCAATTTCAATATGTTCATCGATTTCCGGGTATACCCAAATGCTACAAAAACTAGTATGTCTTCTTTTGTTTGAGTCAAATGGTGAAATCCTAACAAGCCTATGTATGCCAGATTCATTTTTCAAATAACCATAAGATTTAAATCCACTCAAAAGGAGCGTAGCATTTTTAATTCCCGCCTCTTCTCCTCTTTGGTAATCTATCATTTTACAATTATAATCGTTACTATCTGCAAATCTCTCATACATTCTTAATAACATTTCAGCCCAATCTTGACTTTCTGTTCCACCTGCGCCTGCATGAATTTCTATAAAGGCATTACAATCATCAGTTTCTTTATTTAGTAATGATTTAATTTTTAATTTATTAAAATTATCTTTTAGGGTTATTAGATTTGACTCTAATTCTTTTTTTTCTTTTTCATCTAATGATTCATAGATCTCTAGAAAGTCTTTTAATCCTAAATATTGATCATTTAATTGATCATACTCATTAATTAATAGAGTGAAGTTTTTTAATTCTATTTGATTTTTATTTATTATATCTAACTTATTCCAATTGTTTGAGTCTGATAAAATAGAATTAATTTCAATTATTTTTAATTTGATTGAGTCATAGTCAAAGACTCCTCCTTGTCAATACTGACAAAGAATTTAAATCTTTAAGTAAGGTTGATATTTCAAATCTATCCATTAATTAATTCCACCAATTTCATCTACTTTATTTAGATTGTCAATTTTTTCAAGTTGTTCACTAGTGAAATAGTCAAATATAAATTTTTCATCATTGGTAAAACTTCCATTTTCAGGATTAATTTTTTTAAGAATAAGATTATCAGGAATAAAAAAACTCAAATCCTCATCTTTATTATCTACTAAATAGTTTTCAATAAAGCTTTGAAATATTGGCAATGCCACAGTAGAACCAGACTCCCTAAAACCAATTTTTTGAGGTTGGTCATAACCTACATAAACTCCTACTATAAATTCTGGTGTAAGTCCGAAAAACCATAAATCTTTACTATCGTTAGTGGTGCCAGTTTTCCCAGCTATTGGATAATTAATATGATTAAGTGCCTTACCAGTACCTCTTTGAACCGCCCCTTCTAGAATATTTAAAATTTGAAAAGAAGTCTGCTGTGAAATAACATTTCTTTTTTCTAAGTTTAATTTGGGCTTTCTATAGGATCTATCATCTAAATTAAACTTACAAAAATCACAGCTATAATAACCTCTGTTGACTACAATCTCACCTTTATCAGAGACAACTTTTTTAATAATGCTTGGGCTTACTAAGTAGCCACCATTTAGAAATATTGAATATGATTTTGTTAAATTGATTAGACTATTTTCTATAGAGCCAAGTAATATAGAATAAAGATCCTGGTCTTTATTAGATTGGTATAATTCTATATCATTTAAAAAATTATTAATTTTTTGCAGACCTACATCAAGGCCAATTTTTAATGTAACTAAATTGTTTGATGTCTCTAAGGCATTTCTAAAAGTCATTTGACCATAAGATTTATTTGAATAATTTTTAGGAATCCATAATGGTAGGTTATAACCTTGATCTAGTAAAATATTTGAGTCTAAGATTAGACTATTAGGCAAAAAAGCACCTGTATCAATAGCATAGGCGTATACAAAGGGTTTAATGGATGAGCCTGGTTGCCTAAAGGCTTGAGTTGATCTATTAAAATTAGATGCCTTATAACTGGTTCCACCTACCATAGCTAAAATATCCCCATTATATGGATCCATAACAAGCACAGAGCCATTTATTTTAGGAGGGTGTACAAGAAAGTATTCTGATTGAATCATTGAAACATAAACATATTGATTAATTTTTAGAAAACTTGCAGGGTTTATCTTATTAGAACCATATAGATTTTTATTACTCTCAATTTCAATTTCTTTATTATCTTCTATTAAATTAAGTAAAATTTTACTATTCGAAATAGATATAATTTTTGCAATTTCCCATACTTTATCATAGTCATTTTTGAGAATATCTTTTATATTTTCAAAACTACCATTCCAATCATAGTATTTTTTTTCAAAAAAAGATAAATTATCAAGAAGTGATTTCTCAGCTAAGAATTGTATTTTTTGATTTATTGTTGACTGTATGTAAAAGGAATTGTTACTTATAACATCATTATTACTAATTTGACTTAAAATATAATCAGTTTTATAATCTAATTCATATTTATAATCGCTTCTTTCTGCTAATTTAATTTCCAAGTTTGAATATTTTTTAAAATCTAATTCTGTTAGATAACCATTTTCTTTCATTTGAAGCAAAACATAGTTTCTTCTATCCAATGCTTTTTTATAATTTTTTTGTGGGTCATAATTATTAGGCCCTTTTGGAAGAGCCGCAAGATATGCGTATTCATCTACAGTAAGATCATAAATTGATTTTTGAAAATAATTATTTGCAGCTGAAGCTATACCGTATGATCTTCTACCAAAATATATTTCATTTAAGTACAGTTCGAGTATAAATTCTTTAGAATACCTTTTTTCAATCCTCATCGATAAAATTAGTTCTTTAACTTTTCTAACAATGGTTTGATCTTTATTTAATAAAATATTCTTCACTAATTGTTGAGTAATTGTAGATGCCCCAACATAATTAGTATTTCTTTTAGTAAATATATTTTTTATGTTGACTAAAAATGCATTCACTATGCCCTTTAAATCAAAGCCACTATGAGTAAAAAACGATTTGTCTTCAGCTGATATTATTGCATTAATCATTTCTATGGGGATATCCTCATAATTTAGGTAAAACCTATCTCTATTACCCACGTGGTACATCAAATCAAAGTCTGAATCGTATATTTTTGTGATTTCATTTGGAAAATAATCAGATATATTTGAATCAGGAAGATCCTCTTGGATATTCCAAAGTACAATTACTATTAAGCTAATGCTTAATATAAATATAACTATTATGTATTGTAATAATTTAAAAAGTTTCAATTTAATTTCTACTCATAAGAGTAAGAATTTATCATATTTAAAGGATTTAAAAAAATGTCAAAGAGAATTTTTGTCGATGGAGATATCGACTCAGAACTATGTATCATTGCGACAGACGGTCAGGAAATTAACTATTTCGACTACTCTGGCGAATTAGTATCAAGTAAAAAAAATAATATTTATTTAGGGATAGTATCTAGAGTTGAACCCTCTCTTCAAGCGGCTTTTATTGAATATGGTCAGGATAAGAAAGCATTCCTTCCATTTGATGAGATACACCCTAGTTATTTTAAAATTCCCCATAATGAAAAATTTACTTCATCCGGTCAAAAAGAAGATGAGGTTGATGATGAAAAAGAGAATAAAAAACATTTTTTATCATTTTATAGAAAATATAAAATTCAAGATGTAATTAAAAAAGATCAGGTATTATTAATTCAAATCGTCAAAGAAGAGAGAGGAAATAAAGGTGCAGCCGTTACAACTTTTATTTCTCTTCCTGGGAGATATAGTGTTTTACTGCCAAATAATTCATCGACGGGCGGAGTATCAAAAAAAATCAACAATCCACAAGATAGAAAGAGATTAAAAACTCTTCATGATAAGTTCAATTTACCAGATGGTATGTCTTTAATTATCAGAACGAATTCCGTATCAGCTGATGATGAAGACATAACTCAAGATTTTGAATATTTAAAAAAGCTGTGGACTACTATTAGAGAAGATACATTAAAATCAAAAGCTCCAAAATTAATAACTGAGCTCGATACGCCCCTTATAAAAATAGCTCGAGATTTAAATAACAGAAGTATTGACGAAATAATATTTTCTAACATTAATTCCTTAAACCAATTTAAGAAAATTGAAAACGATTTCAGTAAAGTAGCATCTAAAAAAATAACCTTATATAAAGAAAAGGAGCCTTTATTTGAAAATTATGGAATAAAAAATCCCATCAGTTATTTAAATAATCAAAACGTATATTTAAAATCAGGGGGTTATCTAGTAATAAATCCCACAGAGGCCCTGACAAGTATTGATATTAATTCGGGGAGGTCAACTTCTGAAAAAAACATAGAAATTACTGCTTTAAATACAAATTTAGAGGCATGTGAAGAGATCTTTAAGCAGGTTCAGTTAAGAAATATAGCAGGTTTAATAGTAATAGATTTTATTGATATGGGCATTTCTGGTAATAACAACAAAGTTGAAAGAAAAATAAAAGAATTATTTTACAAAGATAGAGCAAGGGTACAAATGACTAAAATATCTCAATTTGGATTAATGGAAATTTCGAGACAAAGAATTGGCCCAAGCACCTATGAAACATTTTTTGAAAAGTGCGAATGCTGTGATGGTAATGGCTTAATCAAGACAAAATCAATAGTTATTTATGAATTAATGTCATTAATTAGAAATATTACTAATTTAGGAGATATTGATACTCTTGAAATAAAAATTGATCAAAATTTTTTTAATAATAATAAAAATGAAATTATAAACAGAATTAAAAAAATGAAAATTAAGATTGAGTTTATTGAAATTGATTTGCCTCAAAAAATTTATGAAATAAACAAAGATTTGATAAATAAAATCACAAAACAAAATCAGGATATTCTAGAAAAAAACACAGAACATTCATCTGAAAATAATGATAAAACATACAGAAGAAAAATAAAAAAGAAAAAGATTGAATAAATTAATATTCATTCTTTCTTTTTTAATTTTGCCAATAACTTCCCTATCTTATGAAATTGTTAGAGATCCTATAACTGAAAATTATTTATCTAATATTTTAAATGATGTTAGCAGTGAAAATATTAAGGTTAATATTATTAATGATCAAAATTCAAATGCATTTGTAATAAACAGACAAATATATGTTCATACTGGTTTATTCAATGATTTAAATACTGAAGATTCATTAAAATCAATTTTATTTCATGAGCTTGGACATATAAAAAATAACCATTATGAAACTAAATATGAATCTGTACTTAGGGCTCAAAATAACTCTTCTATAAATAATATAGTGGCACTTGGTTTAGCTGTCATCTCAGGCAATCCAGGTTTAGGAATTACAACTTCAGCTAGTCTTAATCAAAACTTGATTAATCAATTATCAAAAAACTCAATCAACATGGAAATAGAAGCAGATAATTTTATGATTCAAAAAATTAAAGAATACAATCTTAGTACCGTTGATCTAATTACATTCTTAAATATTAAAAAACTAAATGAAAAACAATTTAACTCTTCTCACCCTTCGTCAAATGATAGAATTATTCAATTAGAAGAATTTTCTAAATTTGATAGTTTAAACTCTAAAGAATTTGATTGGGTTAAATCAAAATATTCAAAAAAATCAGAAAATATCGCCTATAACAATTTTTTTATTAATTTAGAGAATGGTCTTTCAAATATTAAGGATATAGATACTAATTTTCATTTATTAGCAAAATATGAAACTTATAAAAAAGGAATTCCTATAAATAATCCTTTGGGCATTTATGAAGAGCTCATCAAATATAATGATAATAGTTATTTGTTATTAGAGTATATAAACCTCATAATTGATAATGATGTAAATGATAAATTTAATTTTATTGAAGAATCAAAACAAAATAAAAGCTTAAGAGATGAACTCTATTTCAATTATATTTACGGCAAGTATTATAATAAAATTAACAATCTTAATTTAGCTAACTTTTATTTTTGTCAATTCTATCAACTAATTAAATTAAATGACAAAGTCGAATATTATTGTAAAAATTATAATGAAAAAAACATATCACAAATAGATTTATCCTATGCCATATTTAAATAATTTAGAAATATTTGATTTAATTAAAAAGAAAGCCATTTTTTCAAATAACAAAATTCATTCAAAACAATTACAACCTGCGTCTCTTGATTTAACACTTTCAAGTAAATGTTATCGTGTAAAATCATCCTTCCTTCCTAATAGTTTAGAAATAAATAAAATAATTAAAGAATTATCGCTTATAGAGATCGGTCTTGATAAAGATACAATTCTTGAAAAAAATTGCATATATCTATGCGAATTAAATGAACATCTAAATTTACCGTCTGATATAATGGGAAAATCAAATCCAAAAAGCACTACAGGAAGATTAGATATATTTACTAGAATTATCACAGATTTTGGTACTGAGTATGATTTTATTAAGAATGGATATAATGGTAAACTTTATTTGGAAATCATCCCTCAGTCGTTTAGCATAATTATTAAAAAGGGAATTTCTTTAAATCAAGTTAGATTTATTAAAGGAATTGAGAATGAAAATTTTTTATTTAATCAAAAACTGTCCGTAGAAATCAAAAAAAATAAAATTTCAGCATATAAAGCAAAAAAAATAACATCATCCATAAATTTGAATAAAATTAATTTTTATGAAAGGGACTCATATTGGGAAAAAATAATTCCAAAAGATAATGGTTTTATAATTGAAAGAGATGAATTCTATATTCTGAGGTCAAAAGAGAGAATAAAGATACCCAATAATCAGGCTGCAGAATTAGAGCCCTTTAAAGATAGTTTTGGAAATTTTAGAGTTCACTACGCAGGGTTCTTTGACCCTGGATTTGGAATGGATAACAATGGTACACCAGCAGTCTTAGAACTAAGAGCCTACGATACACCTTTTATCATTAGAGATGGTCAGCTAGTAGGACAACTTAATTACTTCGAAATTAATAGGGTTAGGACAAAATCTTACGGTAAAGGCATAAATTCAAATTACTATAGACAAACTTTAAAGTTGGCAAAACAATTTAAATAACAAATAAATATGTATAAATTTTAAGTTGATGAGGTATATTAAATCTGATGATAGATAAAAAAATCGAAAATTCCATTAATTGGCTAATCAAAAAAATTAAAAAGGAAAATTTATCCTCTATTAAATTAAGTAACAAAACACACTCAATTGAAATTAATAATACAATCTTAAATAGTGGAAATGCTGTTATATCAAACAAGCCTATTTTAGTTGAGAATAATAAAGTTGAACCAAAATCTACAATTAGCTTATCGATTGACTCTCCGATGGTTGGAATAGTATATCTAACTCCTAAACCTAGCTCTCCTGCTTTTGTAAAAGTAGGTCAAAAAATAAAAAAAGGAGATACGATTTGTTTAATTGAAGCAATGAAAACATTTAATGAAATCAAATCGGACAAAGACTGTACTGTTATTTCAATATTAATTAAAAACGGCGAAGCAGTTGAGTTTGGACAACCTCTTTTTGAAATTTCGTAATTGTTTAAAAAAATTTTAATAGCTAATCGAGGTGAAATTGCCGTTCGAATAATTAGAGCTTGTAAAGAATTAGGTGTTAAAACTGTTGCTATTCATTCTGATGTTGATAACGATGCAATGCACGTAAAACTTGCCGATGAAAGCATATGTGTTGGGGCTTCCTCTCCTGCATCAAGTTATTTAAATATTCCCAATATTGTAAGTGCAATAAATATTACTGGAGCAGATGCAGTTCATCCTGGTTATGGTTTTTTAAGCGAAAATGATAAATTTGCTAAAATTTTAAAATCTCATGATGTTAAGTTTATTGGCCCATCAGCAAAATCAATTCTTGATCTTGGTAATAAAAGCAATGCTTTAAAATTAGCAGATCATTTTAATCTTCCTATTCTAGGTAGCCCTGATGCTAAAAATATTAATTCTATTCATGAAGCTCAACAAATTGCTGATAAAATTGGCTTGCCAATTGTTATAAAGGCAGCATACGGTGGCGGAGGAAAGGGGATGCGGGTATTTAATGATAAAGATGAAATAAAACAATATTTTTCACAGCTTAAGACTGAGGCTAAAAACTACTTTGGTGATGATACTATGTATGCTGAAAGATTTTTAACTAATGCTAAGCATATAGAGTTTCAGGTTATATCTGACCCAAACAATAATTATGCTAAAATTATTGGACAAAGAGACTGCTCTATTCAAAGAAAAAATCAAAAGATAATCGAAGAAATACCATCTGATTTTGTAAAAATTAATAATCTTGAGAAGATTGAAAAACAAATATCCGAATTACTACTGTCAAATAAATATGAAGGATTAGGTACGCTAGAGTTTTTATACCAAGATAATCAGGTTTATTTTATTGAAATGAATACTAGGCTTCAAGTAGAACACCCTGTTACAGAAGAAGCCTTTGATTTGGATTTAGTTAAATCTCAAATTAATGTAGCTGCCGGATATAAAATTAATCTTGATGATATTTATCAAAAAAATCACTCAATTGAATGTAGAATAAATGCTGAAAATGCTAAAGACTTCTCCCCTAGCCCCGGAACTATAAAATTTATTAATTTACCAGGAGGAAGAGGAATTCGTGTAGATACTGCATTGTATACTAACTATAAAGTAAATCCCCACTACGACAGTCTTATATTAAAATTAATAGCAACTGGCAACAATAGAGAGCAGGCTATAAATATTATGAAAAGAGCTTTAAATGAAATTATTATAGATGGTATTAATACTAATATAGAACTACATAAATGGATCTTAGAACAAAAAGAATTCATCAAGGGTAGTTACAACACTAATTGGTTAGAAAAAAATATAAAGAAGTTTAATTAATACATTCTATTAATGAAACTTCATAAATTTTATTAGAGTATAGATTTAATTCATCAGTTATTTTAAAAAACCAACCAACGTATGTTTGGTCTTTATGTATTATCTTCAACAAGGCAATCGTATCAGTATATTTATCAAAATTAATTTTTTGACAAGAAATAAGTTCAATATATAGATCGCGAAAATTTGTATCTTGGTAAAATTCAACACTATATTTAGTAGAAGAGGATTTATCAAGCATAAGTAAAGTTACCTTAGGAGCTTGATTAGCGTGAGCTTCTAATAAAAAAAAACTATTTAAATATAAAACTATTAATGACTTCTTCCAAGGAAACTGCATCTATATTCTCTGAAGTAAAACTTCCATTTTCTAAATATTCATTATTTGAACCAATTGAAATCTCTATGTAAGGTGATCCGATAAATCCATTATTTGCAATGGTAAAAGTTGAATTAGATGGTATTGAAAAATTATTAAAAAAAGATGATTTAACGATAGCCATATAATTCTCTTGATCTAAAGAAATATCTGAGACTTCACCAACAATAACTCCATTAATTTTTACATCACTTCCGATCTGCAAGTCACCTATATTGAAAAAATCCGAGTAAAGATCAAACTGTTTATTTGGATTTGTGTCTATTTTAATATAGACAAATATAAAGGCTAAAATTGACAATGAAATAATTAACAATCCTAATATAAATTCAAAACTTAATTTTTTATTCATTAATTTTCTTTAAATATCTTAAAAACATGTCTATTGAATAAGAGTCAGATGTATTTGTAAACATTATTTCCTTTTGATTTTCAAATAAAACATCAAAACCAGGTTCAATTAAAAGGTATTTATTACCAAAAATACCATTAGACTGAATTTGCAATATTGAATCAGATGGTATCGGATAAGTTTTTTTAATTAATCCACTTATATCAATATAGCGGTCATTTAATTCAATTTTAGTAACCTCGCCAATTTTTAATCCAGCAATTTTAACAGGCGCCCCTACTTCAATACCTTCAGCATAGTTAAATGATGCTTTAAATTTAATTGAATCGTTAAAATTAATATTAAAATAAATTAAATACAAAAAAAAGATTAATGATAAGGATATTAACCCAATATAAAAATGATATTTAGTAGTGAAAATATCTAATTCAGGAACTACTTTGGTTGCCAACTATTGTAACCTTTAGTTGATGCATTTTTATGTTTAACAATATGTTTTTGTACACGTTGTTTTACTAAACCAGTAAGGTTATCTTTGCTGTTCTGGAATTCAGGATTTTCATTAGAGGTATTGTGTAACCAATTATGAAAGTGGGTAGGAAGAGAGTCAGGACCAAATCCCTTTGCATAAATAACCCATCTTTTTAATGAATTTTTTTTTTCTTGATAATATTTATTACCTAGCGAATCGACACCAAGAAGTTTACCATTAAGGTAAGAGTATATTTTAAAACCCAAAGACATGATTTATTTTAGCAAATAATTTAATGATTAGAATAATACTTTTTTTATTTGTATTTATAATTGGCAATTTATCACATCAGCTAAATGCCAAGATAGCTAGTGTTATTGGGAATCCAACAAATGGTGAAATTTTTTTTGAAGTTAATAAAGATACAAAAAACTACCCCGCTTCCCTTACTAAACTAATGACATTATATATAGTATTCGACAAAATTAAGGCCAAAAAAATTAATCTTGATGATAAAATATATTTTTCTAGAAAAGCTACTCAACAACAACCATCTAAATTGGGATTACAGGAAGGTGATTTTATTCTTTTAAAAGATGCGATCAATGCTTTGATCGTCAAGTCAGCAAATGATGTAGCTGTTGCTGTTGCTGAAAAAATTTCTGGAAATGAAGATAATTTTATAAATCTCATGAACACCTATGTAAACAAAATGGGTTTAAAAAATACTCATTTTGCTAATCCTCATGGTTTGCCAAATAAATCAAACCTATCTACCGCTTATGATATATTCATATTAAGTTCAAATTTAATTAATGATCATCAAGAATTTCTAAATTTATTCGCTCAAAAAAAAATAAAAATTAAAAATCAAACTTACACAACCCATAATAAGCTTATGCTTAATTATTCAGAGTATATTGGTCTCAAAACTGGTTATATTAGGAAATCAGGTTTTCAAATTTCCTTACTTTCAAAAATAGATAATCAGCTACTTCTGGGTGTATATTTTGGAGGAAATTCTGCAAAAGAAAGAGATAATAAAATTCATTTTCTTATGGGCAAATATTCAAAAAAATCGGAAGTTAAAAAAGATGATAATTCAAAATCAACAAAGGGTGACTATTATGTTCAAACCTCTTCTTTTAAAAAAATTAGTCAATCAAAAAAATTTATAACAAATTTAAATAATTCAACAAACATATTAGTTGATTATGAACATGATATAATTAAAAAAGGTATGTATTTTGTAACTGTTATTGAAAACTTAAATAAAAATAGCTCTATGAGTCTTTGTGATAAATTAAAAACTAAAAAATTAGACTGTATTGTTAAAGTCAATTAATTCATGAATATCAAGTTCATATTTGGATAAAATATTAATTAATTTCTCTATCTCTTCTTTAAATGATAATTTAATAAAGTGCTCCAATCTAAATACCAAACAATTTTGAGTGTTTGAGGCCCTGATTAGAAACCAGAAATCTTTTCCTTCAAGTCTAATACCATCAATTGTCAAGGTTGTGTACTCTTTACTATTATAAATAACTCCAATTTCCTCCATAATAGAATGTAATGTGGTCACTTTTTTATCTTCACTTACATATAATTTTATCTCTGGAGTCGTTAATGAATTTGAATAGGGTTTAGTCAATTGACTTAATTTTTTTTTATTTGTATTTATTAGTTCTATAAGCTTTAAAGAAGCATAAATAGCATCATCATACCCGTAATAGTCATATTTATAAAATATATGACCACTCATTTCTCCTGCAATATCTGCTTCCTCTTTTTCTATCATTTCTTTAATTAAAGAGTGTCCAGTTTTAGAAATCAAAATATTTACATTGTTTTGTTTAAGAGTATCAAATAATATTTTACTACATTTTATATCTGCTATTGCAGTGAGATTTTGTTTTTTTTTGGAAAGCTCGAGTGTGAGTAATAAAAATATGATATCTGAGTATACTAAATTTCCATTATCATCAATTACCCCTACCCTGTCACCATCTCCATCAAAAGCAATTCCCAAATCATAATTATGACCCTTAATAAAATTAGAAATTTGCACTACATTTTTTAAAACAGTAGGATCTGGATGGTGATTGGGAAACTCACCATCAATGGTTCTATTTAAAATATAATGCTCGCCACCAATCTTATCTAAAATTTTGTGTATAATTGATCCTATTGCTCCATTACCAGGATCCCATACTATTTTTAAATTATTAATATTTTTAAATTTAGATAATATTTTATTTGAATAGATTTGAATTGAATCATGGAAACTCAAAATACCCTTAGATGGTGGAATTTCTATAGAATCAACATTATTAAGGTTTTTAATATCACTTCCAAAAAAAGGTTTGTTAAAAAGTGTTATTTTGAGACCATTATATTCTTTAGGGTTATGAGAGCCTGTGATCATAATTGAGTTGGGTATAGATAAATTTTTGGACATAAAGTAACTGACGGGCGTGGGCACTAAGGAGATATCTTCTACATCTATACCATAGGATATAAATTTATTGATTAGCGTATTTTTAATTTGAAGTGAAGACTCTCTTCCATCATGACCAATAATCAATTTTTTATGATTATTAGATATTAATAAAGATGAAATCTTAGATGCAATCAAACTAATATCACGAAGTGTTAATGAATTATTGAAAATTCCTCTAATATCGTACTCTCTTAAAATTTCAGGATTTATTAAATTCATAGTTTTAAAATAAATGATGCGATAGATAGAAATGATAAAAACCCAAAAACATCAGTAAAAGTAGTTAAAATTATTCCAGATGCTAATGCAGGATCTATTTTTAGTTTATCTATAGTTACAGGAATTATTATTCCAACTAAGCAAGCAAAACCCAAATTAACTAAAATAGCTAAGGAAATTGCTAGCGCCAAAATAATATTGTCAAACCAAAAGTATGCAATTCCTCCCATAATTATAGAGAGTGCAAATCCATTTATTGAGCCAATTAAAAATTCTTTAATAATCAAATTAAAATAATTTGAATTATTTATATCTTTTGTAGCAATGGCTCTTACATAAATAGTCATAGCTTGTGTGCCTGCATTCCCGCCCATAGATGCAACTATAGGCATTAAAACTGCAATTGCGATCATTTGCTGTAATTGGTCAGAATAGATTCCAATTACCCAAGATGCTAATATCGCAGTTAAAAGATTTAATCCTAACCAAATAAACCTAGTAGATGCAGAATTAACGGCCCCTTTGTAAAAGTCATTAACAAATAGTCCTCCGAGTTTTTGAATATCATCCTCTGTCTCTTCATGAACAATATCTACAACGTCATCAACAGTGATAATACCTATCATTTTTTTATTATCATCCACAACTGGAGCGGAAACTAAACCATACTGCCTAAATGTATAAGCTATTTCCTCAATTGGCTCTGTCGATGATATAAGATGTATATTTGAAATTAATATATCAGTTAATTTTTTATTTCTATTTGTCCTTAATACTCTTCCGGACGGTATATACCCAATTGGAACACCATCATCGTTTAATATAAAAATATTATAAAAATCTTTTGGGCCCCTTTTTGAGGTTCTCAAATAGTCTATTAAAGAACCTACATTCAAATTAAATTTAACCGCCAAAAAATCAATATTCATAATCCTTCCAGCAGTGTCTTCAGGATATTGTAAGCTCTTTTCAATTCTAGATCTTTGTTGGGAACCTAAATTAGTCAAAATTCCTATTAATTCCTTAGTTTCAAATTCACTAAGAATTTCAACAGCATCATCTAAATCTAAATATTTAATCAGATTGATTAATTGGTTTTTTGGAATAAAACTTAAAATCTCTTCTCTGTTTTCCTCTCTTAAATATGCAATAAAATCAGGGTGAAAAAATTTAGTATGTGTTTTTAAAATGTTATGTTGAATAGATTGAGGTAATTTTTCAATACTATCTGCCTGATCTGCAGGGTGTAGCGATTCTATAGACTTGATATAATCTTTTTTATTAAAATTTAACATTTATAATAAATAAATATGGTGCGGACGAGAAGACTCGAACTTCCACAGGATAACATCCCACAGCGACCTCAACGCTGCGCGTCTACCAGTTCCGCCACGTCCGCAATAATTACAATGTTAATTAATAAACAATGATAAAAATAAAACAACTAAAAGGATTACAAGACTATGAAGATACAGTTATTAAAATGGAGAATGCGGTTACAAAGGTAGTTCAAAATAAAATAAATGATCAGATATGGTTTTTAGAACATAAAGATATATATACAGCAGGTAGTTCCGCTGAAATAAATATTAAAAATTGGAGTAAAAAATTACCTAAAATAATTAAAGTTAATAGAGGCGGAAAAGTGACATATCACGGTCCAGGACAAATAGTTATTTACCTAATAGTAAATTTAAAAAAAAGAGGAATGGGACTTATAGATTTTATAACAAAATTAGAAGAAATATGCTTAGAGGTATTTTATAAAAACAAAATAGAATTGGTATCAAAAAAGGAGAAAAATCGAGGCTTGTGGCTTAAAAAAAGAGATATTATAAAAAAAATAATTTTTATTGGCCTTCGATACTCTAAGGGGGTTGTCTACCATGGTCTTTCAATCAACTTTAATGTTGACTTAAATTTATTTAGAAAAATCAATCCATGTGGTTTAGATATTAATGAAATTAGCAGTCTCGATGAACTAGGTATTAAATATAATAAGAAAAAAATTATTAAAGATTTAAAAAATTCTCTAAAAGTTAATTTTTGATAGCGGAATTCTAAATTTATAAAAATTATCTAAATAATTAAACTTTAAAGAGATTGAAATTAAATAAAGTTTGTTATTCCGTATATCATTAAATTTTTTATCACCTACAATAGGGTTATTATTTAAATAAAATTGCAACCTTATTTGATGTTTTTTTCCTGTTAATAATTGAATAAAGTAAGCTGGTAAATCATTTAAATTATTAATTTTTCTATATCGAAGTTTTAAAATTTTATTATCGTTATTTGTATTAACTAAAAGAGAAGAGCTTTTTTTAAAATACTCATGAGTGACAGCTATATAATATTTAAAAATTTTTTTATTTATGAACAAGTATGAAAAATCACTAGCAACCATTCTATTTTTTGCCAATATCATTAAACCAGATGTATCTTTGTCTAACCTATGGACTATATAAAGCTTAATATTTAAAATAGACTCATATAAATCTTTGATGGAAGTATTAATTTTTGATCCACGTTGGGAGGCATAGCCAGAAAGCTTGTTTATTATAATAAAGTGCTCATTTTGAAAAAAAATATTATTTAATAATATTTTTTTTTGATTTTCGTTTATTTTTATTGAATCAAAGGTTGGACTTTCTGAAGTTAAATTATAATAAATATAAATAATATCACCTTTTACTAAGGGAGTATTAGATTTAGACTTTTTGTTGTTTATTTTAATCTTGTATTTTCTTATGAGTTTTTGAATTAGGGAGATTGGTACAAACTCAAAGTGTTTGAGTAAAAACTTGTCTAAACGGTTATGATTTGATTCAACTTTAATATGCAATTTTTAAACCTAGTAAGTAAAAAATATAGAAGAAGATAAATGATGTGAATATATTTAATACAAAATAGATTAATGCTTTTATCAGTGATTGGTCTGATATTAGGTTAAATATCTCTACATTAAATGCAGAAAGCGTTGTGAAGCTGCCAAATAAGCCTGCATAAAGAAAAATATAAAATTGTCCCTCAAGTTTATTTAAAAAAAATCCAGCTAGAGATGAGCCTAATATATTAACAAATGTAGTTGATAAAGGTATACCTAGAAAGTTAAATTGATTTAAATAGAATAAATACCTAAGGGATGATCCTATTATAGCACCCATTAAAAGTGCCAGATAGGAATTCATTATGGAAAATTAAGTTATTTTACAAATTGAATTATACTAGTATGAGCGAAGTCACCAAAACGGTTACCTTTTTTAATTATTCTAGTATAACCACCATTTCTATTTTTTTGTTGAATAGAAATTTCATCAAATAGTTTTTTACAAGCTTCTTCATTGTTAAATAACTTTGAAAGTATAAATCTTTTATTACTTAAATTATTTACTTTTGCTTTAGTAACTAACTTTTCAACGAATGGTCTTAACTCTTTAGCTTTTTCTGTTGTAGTCGTGATTGTTTCGTGTTTAATTAAGCTAATAGAAAGATTTTTCAACAGAGCAAGTCTGTGAGATGAAGTTCTATTAAGTTTTCTTTGTTTTAAACCGTGTTTCATTATACTTTAAATGGATCCTCATACTTTTTAGATAATTCTTCAATATTTTCTGGAGGCCAACCTGGTAAATCCATTCCCATTGACAAATTCATATTTAAGAGAACTTCTTTTATTTCATCTAGAGATTTTCTTCCAAAGTTTGGAGTTCTGAGCATTTCACCTTCAGTTTTCTGAACTAAGTCTCCGATGTAAAAGATATTATCATTTTTTAAACAATTAGCTGAACGAACAGATAACTCTAACTCATCCACTTTCTTTAATAAGTTTTTATTGAATTGAGGTTCTTTTGATGACTGTAGTTTTTTTCGATCGTCTTCAGAAGGCTCTTCAAAGTTAATAAATGGTTTTAGTTGATCTTGAAGAATTCTAGCGGCAAGAGCGGCTGCATCATCAGGAGAAACAGTGCCGTTTGTTTCAATATCTAAAATAAGTTTGTCATATTCTGTATCTTGTCCAATTCTTGAGTTTTGAACATTAAACGTTACTCTTTTTACAGGGCTAAAGGTTGAGTCTAGCATAATTTGACCAACACTTTTGTTCTCATTGTCTTTATTTTTTTCAGCTGAAATATACCCTTTATTTACATCCAAGAAGATTTCCAAGTTTACTTCACGATTTGAGTCTAAGTTCATAATAACTGCATTTTTGTCTACTATTTCTACTTCTGGATTTTCGTCAAAATCAGATGATAATACTTCTTTAGGACCCTTAACATTAAGAGTTAATTTTTGTGTATGACTACTCTTGGAGTTAAAAGTAACATTTTTTAAATTCATAATAATATCTGTAACGTCTTCTCTAACACCTTCAATTGTTGAAAATTCATGCAATACACCATTAATTTTAATTGAAGTAATTGCAGTTCCTTGAAGAGACGATAGAAGAACTCTTCTTAGAGCATTACCAAGAGTAGTCCCAAATCCCTTCTCCAGTGGCTCGATAACAACAGTTCCGAATTTTTTATTATCACTAATCTTATAGTCAACCTTGTTTGGTTTAACTAATGTTATCCAATTATTTTCAATCAATTTATACTCCTATTAAATAATTATACTCTTCGTTTTTTCTTAGGTCTGCATCCATTATGAGGAAGCGGTGTAACATCTTT
>CAYRCI010000012.1:0-13464 GCA_964422765.1 uncultured Alphaproteobacteria bacterium
GTACTGCGCCCCTTGGATATGAGCTATGAAGAGTTTGATAAGGTGGATTTGCCCGTGGCTCGCAAAGTGGAGCGAGAAGGCATTAAGGCACTGCTGGATGAGGACAGTGAGTACGGTCGCTACGCCTTTGCTGTTTTCTCTAAAATTATTAATTATAGCGCTTTTTGCATTCCCCAGGTTTCCTCTAAGGTCACCGATATCGATGATGCACTTCGCATGGGATTTAACTGGAATGAAGGTCCTTTTGAATTGTTGTATGAATACAACATGGTGGAATACATTCAACGCCTTCAAGATTTAGATATGCAGGTGCCCGAATTATTCACCACGATGGTACGCCTCAAGCAGGAGCCCTACGACTCCACCTCCTCACGGGCCTACAATCACGAGGAGGGCATGAAGTTTATTACTCGGGGCGAGGGGGTACGCCGACTGGGCGATCATAAGAAATACGCTAACCCCGTCTCTCCTAATCAGGCAGCCACGATTTGGCAGTTTACCGATGAACCTCACAAGCAGCGATTGCTCGTATGTGAATTCCATACCAAGGCCAATGCCCTCAATGGCGACTCCATGAAAGTCGTTAATGAGGCACTCAATCGACTAGAGAGTGATGACTATGCGGGACTGATTATCTATAACGAGGCCATGAATTTTTCTGCAGGCGCCGATTTAAATACCTTAATTCATTTAGCTGATAATAAAGATTGGAAGGCCATTGATAAATACTTAGTCCACTTTCAGCAAGTCTGTCAAAAAATGAAATACTCTTCTAAGCCCACGGTGAGTGCTGTAGCCGGTCTTGCTATTGGCGGTGGCTTTGAGGTGGCCTGTCAAACCTCTCGCATGGTGGCTCACATGAATAGTACTTTGGGTTTAGTGGAGACAGGTGTTGGACTAGTACCCGGGGGTGGGGGATGCAAGGAAATGCTGTGGCGCTGGGTTCAAGATCCTGAATTTATAGGTAATCACGATGTGGCGGCCCTGAAGGTATTTGATATTATAGGCTACGGGCTGATGGCTCACTCGCCGCTGCAGGCACGCAAGCACAAATTTTTCATCGAGGGCGATGTGATGGTACTCAATAGAGATTACTTATTAGCTGAGGCTTTCAAACAGGTAGCCCTTTTAAGTCAAGATTATCAAGTACCACTAAAACCCAGTTATCAATTAAGCGGATTAGAGTTAAAGGAAAAGATGCATCAGGTACTACTCGATTTAGAGAAAAAAAGCATTATTTTTGGCTACGATGTAGACATTGGCTTGGGCTTGGCGGATGTCTTAAGTGGCGGTGATACCAACTCCTCGAAGACCTTGAGCGAGGCAGACCTGTACAATTTGGAGCGACAGTCTTTGATTAATTTAATACAATCCTCTAAAACACGCGATAGGATCCACGCGATGCTATCCAAGGGAAGACGACTGAAGAACTAATGAACCATTTTGAGCAAGGCATGCAGCAGAACCCCGCAAACTTTGTTCCTCTAACCCCGCTCAGCTTTCTCGATCGTATCAAAGACGTCTACCCTGACTACGAAGCCCTCATTTATAAAAAAAGAATTTACACTTGGAAGCAAGTTTATGAGCGATGCACTCGTTTTGCCAGCGCGCTAAGTAAAATTGGTATCGGCAAGGGCGACGTCGTCTCTGTGATGGCAGCTAACACCCCGGAGTTATTCGAGTCTCACTATACCGTTCCCATGACAGGCGGGGTGGTGAATACCATTAACACCCGCTTGGATGCTCGCACCGTCTCTTATATTTTGGATCACAGTGACTGCAAAGTATTTATTGTGGACAGACAATTCCATCAGGTGGCTAAAGAGGCATTAGCCAATGTTTCACGAAAAATTATCGTCATTGATATTGATGATCAGCAGGCAGGGCTTGGCGATCTTCCTTCTATCGGTGAATTGGAATATGAGAGTTTTCTTTTAACGGGTGAGGAAGATTATAGTTGGGTACGCCCGCAAGATGAGTGGCAGGCCATATCGCTGAATTATACTTCTGGGACAACTGGCAATCCCAAAGGGGTGGTCTATCACCACCGAGGATCCTACTTGATGTCCATGGGCAGTGTCAGCGCTTGGAATATGCCTAACCGCTTAACCTATTTATATACGGTGCCCATGTTTCACTGCAATGGTTGGGGGTATCCTTGGACGCTTGCGATGTTGCACGCTCGAGTAATTTTTATTCGAAGCATTGTGGTGAAAGAGATTTTTGATTTAATCGATCAGTATCAGGTCACCCACTTTGGGGGCGCACCCATTGTTTTAAATATGATCGCCAATGCTCCTGTAATTGATCAAAAAGCATTGAAAAATAAAGTTTATGTGATGACTGCGGGAGCGCCGCCTCCCTCTAGTATTTTACAGAAAATGGAGTCCTTGGGCTTTGAGGTGATGCACGTCTACGGCCTCACCGAAACCTACGGCCATGTGGTGCACTGTGCCTGGAATGAAAACTGGAATGACGTATCCGAGGAGAAGCGATCGGAGCTAAAATCCTTTCAGGGTGTCCGCTACCCGCACACTGAGGTCGTGGCAGTACTTAACCCTGAGTCCCTAGAGCCTGTCCCCTTTGATGGAGAGAGTATTGGCGAGATTATGATTAAGGGGAACACCGTGATGAAGGGGTATTATAAAAATGAAGAGGCCACCCAAGAAGTGATGCGCGATGGATGGTTTCACTCCGGCGATCTGGCCGTCGTTCACCCCAATGGCTACATTCAGGTTAAGGATCGCTCCAAAGATATTATTATCAGTGGAGGAGAGAATATTTCTTCGGTGGAAATAGAAAATATTATCACCAAGCACCCAGCGGTATCTTTAGCGGCCGTTGTGGCAAAGCCCGATGTGAAGTGGGGAGAGACACCCTGCGCATTTATAGAATTGGTGGAAGGGCAGACTGTCAGCGAGGAGGATTTATCGAAGTTTTGTCGAGCGCACCTCGCAGGATTTAAAATGCCCAAGACTTTCATCTTTCAAACACTCCCTAAAACCTCTACAGGTAAAATTCAAAAATTTGAATTACGCGAACAAGTAAAAAATTCTTAATATTTTTTTTTCTTTAAATCCTTTTCCTTTGTTGTCAGGATTTTCATTTTCTTCATTTTTTGATAGCAGCTATAGCAAATCATATTGTGATAATGGTGAATAAGATTTTGCACCTTCTTGGGTGCTGTATGAAGCTCCGAGCCGATGTAGGCCGTATCCATCACGGAGAGCTCACTCTCGCAATATTTACATACCTCACCCATACTAGTATTTTAGTTGTTTCAGAATTTTGTTCCAATATTGAAAGAAGCGTTTGGCGGGCAGGATTGGGTTTTCTGTTGATAAAAAATAATCTGGCAACAGTTCAAGCTGATAGGTTTGTTGTAGTTTTTCAAAAAGCTGTTTGTATTCAGTTCGAAAGGTAGACTTGGTGATGATTTCACTAATGGGATTTATTTTATGGATTGTTTCTAATATTTGAAAAGTATCGCCTTGGTGAATTTCTGCGCCTACCTCCTTGGCTAAAAAGTGTCTGTATTCCAATACTTTTGGGCTAACTTCATAGTCCTGTTGTAGGTTGGGATCTACGATATAAATTGATTTTCCCTCCAGGTTCTCGGGCGGACACATAAATTCATCATATAATAAGACTAACCTCATAGATTGGGGAAGAGCCTCGCGCTGATCTCTTCGTAGCTGCCATCAATCTCTTTATTTTCCTCAGGGATAATGGAAATAGACTGAGAGCAGTATTTTTGAACATTCTCTAAATTAAAAAAGTAGGGTTTTTGAGCGAAGGTACTGGCCACCCACTGCCACGAAAAATTATTACTCGCCAGATCGCCGTCAAGTAAATAATACATGAACCATCTCGCACCCGCCTGCCACTTGACTTTGCGAAAATGAACAATGTAAGCAGCTAAGTACATCCGCGCGTGATTATGCAGATACCCCGTATTTCTTAATTGATTTAAAAAAATATTGATAACCTGGGTGGGGGTTTGGGATTGTTGAATATCCTCTGGTAACTCCTGCGCGTAGTCTGAAGCTTGAAAGCCAGTTTTATAATCTTCAACGTCTTGCCACAGGGACTGGGGGTGTTGATGAGCGTAGCTTCTCCAAAAATCTCTCCAGGTAAGCTCTTGGAAAAACTTTTCACTTTCTGCAAAAGAAAATTTATTACGAATGAGATCGTACACCTCGCGGTTTTGAATGATACCGTGTTTGATGAGGGCGGACAGATAAGAAATGTGTCCATTCAGGTAGTTTCTCGTTTTGGCATACAGGGCTGGATTGAAATTATTCAGATACTCTAGCGCCTGGCTGCGAGTAAAACTTGAAACATCAATTACGGGTTGCATTAAGAAGTTATAAATCGAAGTTGATATGAGAGCCAGGGGGGAGTTGAGCGATTTTTGCAATATCCTCACTCGCTAGAATGGCGATCTTGGGGTAGCCACCGGTACAGGGAATATCTCTCATTAAAACAATAGGCTGACCATTGCTGGGAACTTGAATACAACCCGGCAGAATTCCCTCCGAGAGAATGTCGTGGGAGATGTGGCTGATGAGTGGAGCCCCTTGCAGTCTTAGTCCCATGCGATCACTTTGGGTGGTAATGGTGTAGGTACTGGAGACAAAACTTTGCAGCGCGAGATCCGAAAAATAGTTAAGCTGTGGGCCTGGATAAACCTTGAAATTGTTTTGTTTTTCAATGTTAACCGTCTCGTTAAAAACCACCTTCCAGGAGCTCACATCCTCTTTAATATTAAACGTATCACCAATTTGTAGGGGGCGGTTGATGCTGCCGATATTAGCCTTGGTGTCTGTGGCAAAACTATTTAGGCAAGGCTCTAAGCCTAATCCGTTTTCAATGGCAATATAACCAAATACCGAGTCGATGGTATTATACACAGTAAGCTCATCGCCCTCAAAGAGGTTGATAGAAGTGTAGGGTTGGTGTTCTATTTGTGTATTATTACTTTTTTGAACAAAAATATTACAATCCCCGCCCACGCAAACCCGAATAGCCCCGGCACTGACTTTAAGCGAGGGTCCCACATAAGCAAACTCCAAAAATTGGTTGGCGTGCTGCGGTATTACCTTTTCTAATTCTTTTAAGATACGAGGATCCATCGCCCCACTTGGGGAAATTCCTAGGTGCTGGTAGTGATAGCGTCCAAAATCTTGAACAGTTAGGTAGGTTCCTGTTCGGGTAATCGTAAAAGTATTCACGAGGCGTACTCCTTAATTAGAGAGTCGATGGATAAATCTTTTTTTTGAATACGCTCAAACTCCTTTTGATTGATAGCATGAAACTTTATTTCATCGCCCGGTAAAAAAAGGGAGGTTCGAGGGTGTTCTAAACTAAAAAGATTAAAGGGAACTTGCCCAATAATATTCCAACCACCCGGTGATACTTTGGGATAAATACATGTATGCTCCTTGGCAATTCCCACCGACCTCGCGGGTATCTGAATTCTGGGTGACTCCAATCTAGGAGTGATTAAGGAAGGGTGAATATCCCCTAGATAGGGAAAGCCAGGCATAAAGCCAATATAATAAGTATAGTACGTTGTATTCGAGTGGAGTTGAATTACCTCCTCTTTGGTTAAGTCGTGCAGTTCTTGAATGCGCTGCATGTCCAAGGCAAAGCTGTCTTCATAGCAAACGGGAATGGTCCAAGTGGATTGATTTTGTGTCGTGGTGGATGGATTAATCTGACTTATTTCTTGCTGAATTTTGTTCAAGGACTGCTTTCGATCGACTTCCGAGTAAAAGGAAATCACTATTTTATTAAAGGAGGGGACGATATTTGTAGAGGAGAGCCCTAAAACTTTTAAATGGTGGTAGTAGGCATTGACTTCCTGTGAGATAGATTTGGAACTCTGTTGGCCAAAATCTAAGATTAAACCGCGATCGCCGTAGAGAATTATCTCTTTGAAATACACGTATTTATTCTAATGTAATATTGATGTCTGTGAATAGAATAAATTTTAATTCTGACCTGGCCGAACGCGACTGGGACTTCTATGAGAAAGTTGATAAAAAATTAATCGGTAAAATAAATTCTGCAAACATCTCGTGCCTCTATCATGGCGGCATGGAAGCAGTGGTGCAAGCGGCCGTAGTAGAGTGTCACCAAAAACAAGTCTCTATCGGAGCGCACGTCTCCTTTCTGGATAAAGAAAATTTCGGCAGGACGCCCCTGCCATGGACTAAGGATCTAATTCACGATTTATTAAATGCTCAAATTAATTTCTTGTTGGGGGTGTGTGAGCAAAACAAGACAACTCTTACCCATCTCAAGCCGCACGGAGCGTTAAATAACATGGCATGTAAAGACGAGGATCTCTCTCAGGTCATCATCGATTACCTTAAACACCACTATCCCTCCTTAATTATCTTAGCTCCCGCTTTGAGTAAATTAGCGTTAGTGGCAGAGAATGAAAAAATGCAAACAGTCTTAGAAATTTTTGCTGATCGAACCTATGAAGAAGATGGAACACTAACACCTAGAACGATCGAGGGATCGTTGATCACCAATCCCACAACTGCTTGTGAACACGTAAAGAAGATGTTATCGCAAAGATGTATTATCAGTCGCTCAGGCTCACAACTACCAACCCCGATCCATTCAATATGCCTGCACAGTGACACACCAAATAGTGTTGAAATATCGAGTGAAATTTGCATACTACTCCATTCAATGGGGATAAAGCAGACGGCCATACCTCATTTATTTTAGAAAGCCATGATGCATAAATTTTTTTTCTATGGGTCGCTTCGATCTTTACGTGTTCTCAAAGCAGTAATCGGTGATCAAACTGATCATTTAACTTTTCATGCAGCCTTTGCACCCAAAAGTAGCTTAAAAAAAGTCGTAAATGAAAACTTCCCCGTAATTACTTTTGATAATCAATACCCAGGTGTTCACGGAACGCTGGTGAAAGGTTTAAAAGAGGAGGATATTGCAAGAATTTTATTTTTTGAAGATGTGGAGTTTACTCCTCAAACATTAATAGTGGAGTTGGAGGGTATGACGGAAGAGGTAAGTTATTTTTCTGAGCAAAAAGTCAAGCCTTCGAATACGTCATGGATTTATGAGGAGTGGAAAAAGGACTTCGAGGATTTATTTGTAATCACTGCTGAAATTTGGATGGGTCTATATGGTAAATACACAGCAGAAGAGGCCGATCAGTACTGGGAAGAGGTAAAAAAGCAAGCCCTCGAAAAGTATCAGTCTCAATCATGAGATTAAAATTTTATTTTTTAATTTTTATTTTTTTCAGCTCTGTATCTTCACTAATTGCCAGTGAAGACCTATGGAGTGAATTAAAGTCAGGTGATAAATTAATTTTTATTCGCCATGCCTACGCACCAGGCGGGGGTGACCCAGATAACTTTGATTTACAAGATTGCTCTACACAAAGAAATCTAAACGATCAGGGTATCGCTCAATCGGTAGAGTTGGGTAAACTTTTTCAAGAACACCAAACCCCCATTGATATTGTCTACTCCAGTCAATGGTGCCGATGTAAGGATACCGCCCAATACGCCTTTGGTGAGTATCAAGAGCTATCATCCTTGAATTCTACTTTTGAGGGGGAGTATAAAAAAAATCATAACCAACAAATGATTGAACTGAGATCACTGGTGGAGAATTGGTCCCCTTATCAAGGCAACTTAGTATTTGTGACCCACTATGTAATTATTGGCGGATTGTTGGGTTACTATCCTAGTTCAGGTGAAATAGTGGTGACCGACCAATCCTTAAAAGTGGTTGGAACTTTTAAAACAGACTATTAAAAAAATACTCGCTCCATAAACCAGTATAGTCCGACAATCGAAATGATGAGTGAGGTGGGGATTTGAATTACCTGACGATACCAAGCTTTTTGTGAGGGAAAATAAAGTAAACCGAACAGAATTAATATTATTCCTATCTGGGCAATTTCCACACCTACGTTAAAAGAAATTAGACTTAAGAAAAGCTGGCTCATATTCATTCCAATTTCACCTAACACAGAGGCAAACCCTAGACCGTGAATTAAACCAAAGATAAAGATGATGCTATACCGCAAGAGAGATGAGCGTTGTTTAAATTTCAAATCTTTTTGAAAAATATTTTCAATTGCAATAAAGCAAATTGATAGAGCAATGAGAGGTTCAATAATTGCAGGAGAAATAATAATAAGACCTAAGCTTGCAAGAATGAGGGTGATGGAATGGGCTAAAGTAAACATTGTTACCTGCCACAATAAATTTTGAAATCGTATTGAGTAAAAGAAAATTCCTAAAATAAATAAAATATGATCTAGGCCCTTCGGGATAATATGAATAATTCCCAAATGAACATATTCGAAGATTGTACTTATAACAGAGTTTTGGTTAGTGTTTGTAATTAAAGCTGAGATTTCTCCTGGTTGTAAATAGGCCGTATAGAGAACTTCTTGTTTTTCTTGATTATTAAACTGGCGAAGGACTACAGGGCCAAGTGAATTATCAAATTGGATTGTAAAAGGTTTATTTAAATTAATTAATTCTATTTGAAGGTTTGTTTCTCTTGGTAGTTCTAGGTTTAACTCCTCAACGGTTAATATTTCTTTTAAGTCTAGGAAGGTTAGCTCCCCTTCAAAATTTACATTTATCTTGTCTTGAAATTTATCCCAATGATTGACGATGGAAGCTTTTAATTCAGTTGCAGATTGGAAGCGATATTGATCATAAATATTTGATTGAGGAGAATTATTCGTATCTTGATATTGAGAGGCGTCGATGTCCGCTAACACTATTTCAGCATTTAACTTTAAATCCATTGATATGCTTTGATTTTCAATGATAAGATCAAGAACCGCAGGCTTGATTTCATGAGATTTGAGGGGGGCCTGACATAAAACAAAAATGATAATAAATAATCGCAGCATCATAAGTATATGTAACAAATTTAAATTAACCTGGCTTTATATATTTTTTTTATGCGTTGCTGCTGTGCACTCCTATGCCCATGAGTTTTGGATTGAGCCTACCCATTATGAATTAAAAAATAATAACCTTGAGGCTCACTTACGAGTAGGGCAAGATTTCAGCGGTATGGTTTTAATGTATAATGAAGCTGACTTTGAGGATTTTAGAATACTATCTGGCAATAAAAATAAAAAAGAGGAAGTCAGGGGAGTGATCGGAGATGTGCCCGCTCTGAAAATGCAAACCCAATTACAGGATCTTCTAATTATCGTTCATGAAACTACTGATAAAGTAGTCAACTATAAAAAATTTCAAAAATTTAAAGAGTTCGTCATATCTAAAGGGAAAGAAGATTTAATTGATGAGCATACAAGTATGGGTTATCCAGAGGAAGATTTTAATGAAACATATCGAAGATACGCCAAATCATTAATTGTCGTAAATGGTTCAAAAGGCGAGGATAAAAAAACGGGCTTGTTGTTTGAATTTGTTTTACAGGAAAATCCCTATGAGTTAAAAAATAATAAAATTTCTGCAATCTTATATTACAAAAAGAAAATATTAAAAAACCATCAAGTAGAAATTTTTTCTAGAAAAGACAATGTAGACTTTAAAAAAGAAAAATTGCAGACCGATGATCGAGGAGTGGTGAGCTTTGATGTGGAACCCGGAAGAGACTACCTAATAGATGCTGTTATCATTTATCCGATTAAGGGTGACGCGAACAAAAAAGAGCCCATATGGCATAGTATTTGGGCATCAACAACCTTTCATATTCCAGAAAAAAATATTTAACTTTTAGTAATTAGTATAAAATGGACAAATAATGGTTTTCTTAGGTAAAGTTATTTTAGCAGCATTGGTTATTGCCTTTGCGAGTTGGCTATCAGGTAAAAAACCAGAATTATCAGGCTTTATTATTGCTTTACCTTTAGCAAGTATCTTGGCATTAGTTTTTTCTTATTTGGAGCATAAAAATACAGAGAGTTCTGTAATCTTTGCAAAAAGTATATTAGTGGGTGTGCCAGTTTCTTACTTATTTTTTTTACCCTTTTTCTTTGCCAAAAGTTTAAATATGAACTTCTGGCTAATTTATATATTGGGCATACTTTTACTTATTATCGGGTACTTTGTTCATAAATTTATTGTCAGCATCATTTAATGTTTGAGTTATTTGCAGATGACACACCTAATGCTAGGAAAGTTTCAATTATGCTCGAAGAAATACCCTTTGAATATAAAGTAACATTAATCGATATAGGCAAAGGAGATCAATTTGATAGTGACTTCAAAAAAATTTCGCCATTTAATAAAATCCCAGTTTTAAAAAATCTTAAAAAGAATGAAACACTTTTTGAGTCTGGAGCAATTTTAATATACCTAGCAAATTTATCTGGAAAATTTTATGGAAAAAATAAAGATCTTACCAATCAATGGTTGATGGCCCAAATGGGGTATGTCGGACCCATGCTAGGTCAGCACCATCAATTTCACCACTATCATCCTGGAAAAAGTAGCTTTGGGGAAGAGCGATATTTTAAAATTGCTAAAACTATCTATGAAAACTTAAATGACCATCTATCAAATCATCAATTTCTTGCGGGGGACTATTCCATTGCCGATATGGCAACTTTTCCTTGGATTGCTCGCCATAATATTCATGATATTGGATTACATCATTATCCTCATTTATGTGCTTGGTATCAACTAATTGCACAGCGCCCAGCTGTAGTGAGAGGCTATGATTTATTCCACAAAGGAAATAATCCCCCACCCATATCATCATGAAGATTTATTACAATGGCTCGTGCAATATCTGTAATACAGAAATTAATCATTATAAAAAATTAAAAAATAATATTTCATATGTGGATATTTCTAAAAAAAAAGATGAACACGTAATAAATTTATCTAAAGATAAACTTTTTCGTCGAATGCATGTGTACCATCAAGGAACTCTTTATTCGGGATCTGAGTCTTTTTTAATTATGTGGTCTCAAATGGAGAAGTGGAGCCTATTATCTAAAATTCTAAGTTTACCCTTAATGAGACAGGCGTGGTTTGTTATTTATGAAATAGCTGCAATTTTTTTGTACTGGAAGAATAAATCAAAGGTTTAATTTAGAGAACCATTCTTGCAGCATAACCACAAGAATGGTTTTTTTTGGAGGATTAAGGTTATTAATCTTCTTTTTGTACCTAATTAATTGTTTATTAGATTAAAAAAAATATCTTAAAAAAAAGTTAATATTTTCAGTACTTTTATATAAAAAATATCTATCTTAGGCTGGTACTTTTAAAAAATACATGAAATTAATGGAATGTCATAATTGGGATAAATCATCATGGCTATCTTCAGATGATTATTTTTCTAAGTTAGTCGACCAAATTACTACCAATGTTAGCATTGGTGCAACGGACCAGCTTTTAGATATCGGCTGTGGAAGAGGCTATTTATTAAAAAAACTAATTCAAAAAGTAGACTTTAAGTTAAAGCCCATTGGTATTGATAGTGTCGACCATCAAAATGAATTTGCTCAAGAGCTAATTTTTGTAAACGATAGTATTTTAAACTATTTGAAAAATTCTAAATTAAAATTTGATATTATTTTTATAAAGCAAATGCTCCATCTATTAAACTCTCATGAAAGAATTTTTCTTTATGATCAATTAAAAAATAGATTAAGCAGCAAGGGGGTACTTATTATTCTTTATATGAGCCAAGAAAGTTCACTACCAACATTTCCTTTAATGCATTCCTATTTACAAAAATCATTACTAATCCATAGGGATATTGAAAATGAAATTCATCAAAATTTTAATCATCAAAAAATTAAAAAATTTACCTATGAGGTTAAAATAAAAAAAGAGGAGTACCTACAAATGATAAAAAATAAATTTATCACTGTTTTGCTTAAGATGAATGCAAGACAGGTTGAAGAAGGTATGCGATTTATCGATCAACATTATGATAGTGAATTAAAATTTAATGATGAGCTTATTATCCAAATAATAAATCAGTAATTATTTAATTTTTACTAAGAGATAATTTCCTGAAATTACAATTAACCCGCCTAAGACTATCATAAATGATATTTTTTCTTGAAGTATCAGCACCGTTAATAATACCCCGAATACTGGAAAAAGGCTGTATAAGGGTAAAACCACTTGAACATCATAGTGTTTATAGAGCCAGAGCATTAGTACTTGTGCTCCGCAGGAAATAGCTACACCCGAATAAACCGCGGGTAAATAGGTCTGCCATGAAAATTGAAGTAGCTCATTTAAATCTCTTGTATCAAACAGTAAAGAAGTAAGGATGATCGCAGGAAGCCCGATAGCAGCCATCCACCCGTTGACCTCAATTGCACTGAAATTAGCTATTTTCCTTGATATCATAGAGGCTATTCCATAACAAACCGCAGCAACAAAACCAAAAATTAAGGCAATCGGTGTACTCAACACAGTTGGCTCAAAACAAATTAGGGCCATGCCAATTAATACAAGCGTAATTAGATACCATCGTTGTCGTGACACATTTTCTTTTAAGACAATTGACCCTAAAAGAACTCCAATAGGAATAGAGAACTGCATAATTAAAATAACAGAGGAAGTAGACTTAGTATAAAGCAGTGCTAAATACATCAAGGGATACAGCCCTACGCCTAATAATAGCCCATACCATATGACGTATTTAAAATTTTCTTTTTTCAAAGAGGCTAACTTTAAAAAAGGTAGCAACAAGATCATCATGGAGAGAATTCTGATTGTCGCAAATTGAAAGGGGGACATGCTCATATCCAGGCCAATTTTACCTACCGGGTAGGAACTCCCAAATAGAATCATAACCATTAAAGCAATGAGTAAGTGCGAGATTTTCATCGAGTTTGATTATATTTTAGAACTTCCCCAATAAAGTAGAGTGACCCACCAAAATATAGAGAGGTGTCCTTAGAAGATGCCTTATTGAGTATAGGGAAAAGTTTATTCAATGATGATATGAATGTAAGAGGCAGTTTAGAAGATAAGTCCTGTTGTGTAATAGAATTTTCCTCATTCATTTGTACAACTATAATTTTTTGAAAATGGGGTAATAGTTTATTGAGCATTTGATTATATTTTTTATTGTTTAAAAAAGAACAAACTAAGATTTTTTTATTAAGGGGAAGATTGGAAATGAAAGTTTTCATACCATCTAAATTATGAAATCCATCTAAATGGATATCCTTAAAGCTAGATATGCTTCGAGTTAATTTACCTTTAATAATAGGTTGAAATCGCCCAGGCCATATACAATTTTGCAGTGCTTTTTGTACTAATACATGATTGAATTTAGATCCTAGGATGTCTTGGCAAACCTTAATTGCTAAACCTGCATTGAACTTTTGATGTTTGCCTTTAAGTGATAAATTTGAAAGGTCAATGACTTGATTGTGTGAAATATATTTGTTTAATTGAATTTTCCAATTTGTATTAAAAATGCTAGCTTGTATCTTGT